>NZ_JBJZOI010000001.1:0-316492 GCF_047200635.1 Saccharopolyspora antibiotica
TGAACAGGTCGGGTGCCGACATGGGAATTGCCTCCTGGTGATCGATGTGGGCTGCCCGGGTGTCCGGGCGGTCCTTCGAGGTTCGGGGTGCCCGCGGGGCGGGCGGTCCGAGGCCGCTCAAGCGGTCCTGCGGTAGAACGGCAGCTCGACGACGCTCACGTCGATCGATCTGCCGCGGATGTCGACCTGCAGCGCGGTCCCGGTCGCGCTGTGCGACCGGTCCACGTAGGCCATCGCGATCGGGTGCCCCAGCGTCGGCGATGGGGCACCGCTGGTCACCTCGCCGACCTCGGCGCCGTCGGCGTCGAGGACCCGGTAGCCGTGCCGGGGCGCTCGGCGCGCGTCGGTGCGCAGGCCGACGAGGGTGCGTTCGGTGGGCGCCTCGGCGGTGCGGGCCAGCGCGGCCCTGCCGACGAAGTCGCCCGGCTTGTCCAGCTTCACCACCCGGCCCAGGTTGGCGTGGTACGGGGTGACCGCGGCGGACAACTCGTTGCCGTACAGCGGCATCCCCGCCTCCAGTCGCAGCGTGTCCCGGCAGGACAGGCCGGCGGGCAGCAGCCCGTGCGGGGCGCCGGACTCGGACAGCGCGCGCCACACCGCGGGCGCGTCGCCGGGGGAGGTGAACAGCTCGAAGCCGTCCTCGCCGGTGTAGCCGGTGCGCGCCAGCAGCACGTCGACGTCGGCGACCCGGCTGGGGTAGCCCGCGTAGTACTTGACCTCGGACAGGTCGGTGCTGGTCAGCGGCGCCAGGATCTCGACGGCCTTCGGTCCCTGCACGGCGATGAGCGCGTAGCGGTCGGAGACGTCCTCGTGCGCGGCGTCGAACCGGCTGACGCGCTCGGCGAGTTCGGCGGAGACCACGTCCGCGTTGGCCGCGTTGGCCACCACGAGGTACTCCTGCTCGCCGAGCCGGTAGACGATGAGGTCGTCGAGCACGCCGCCCTCGGCGTTGCAGAGCATGGTGTAGCGGGCACGACCCACCGTGATCGCCGAGGCGTTCGCGACGAGCGCGTGGTCCAGGGCGGCGGCGGCCTGCGGCCCGCTGATCCGGATCTCGCCCATGTGCGAGAGGTCGAAGAGACCCGCTGCGGTGCGCACCGCCTGGTGCTCGGCGGTGTCCCCGGAGTAGCGGACCGGCATCCGCCAGCCGGCGAACTCGGTGAAGTGCGCGCCGAGCGACTCGTGGACCTCGGCGAGGGGGGTCTGTCGCGGGGAGGCTGGCGACGTCATGGGTGCGGAACTCCTCTGGGTGAGCACCGATCACGTCGAGGGACCGGCTGCGACCACTTCCAGCGGAAACCATATCCGGGGTCCCTCGGCGGCGACGGGCGCGGGCGTGCGCTGGCCGGTCTCCCCGGAGTCATTGGCCTGAGAGTTTCACCGCGCGCGAGGGCGGCTTGCACCGTGGGCGAGGGACCGCGATCCCTGCTTTTCTCCGTGATCGCCTGCTGCCGTGCGGTGCGGGGCCTGAGAGTTTGATGGGGAGGATTGCTCCTTCGGCGCTGCACCCAGGAATCACATCCTGCACGGACCAGGGGCTCCTGGCGGGGCGCAGACTCTCCCGCACGACGTCGTCGGCGTGGATGTTCGGTTGTGCCTGGGAACGCTACGGAGGCCGCGCGGCGCAGTCAACAGAACGTGAGAGTGATCCCGTCACCGAGGGTGAGCGGTCCCGGGGGGTGCGGCGAGCGCGTCGAACTGCGCGCGCAGCCCGTCGACCAGGGCCCCCAGCGCGAGCTCGAAGCTGGCCTCGTCGATCTCGGCGGCGTGCTCGCTGAGCAGGTGCGCGTCGCGCAGGTGCGGGAAGCGCTCGTCGTACACCTCGGCGTCGTCGACGAAGCCCCCGGCGAAGGACCCCATCGCGGCGCCGACGACGAGGTACTTGGCCGACGCCCCGATCATGGTGGCGTATCGCGGCGGCCAGCCCGCGCCGGTGAGTCCGCCGTGCACGGCGTCGGCGCGGCGCAGCGAGGTCTCGCGCCGGGCGGGACCGGAGGCCATGAACGGCACCAGGTGCGGATGCGCGGCGAGCGCGGCTCGGTACGAGCGCGCCCAGCGGATCAGCCCGGTTTGCCAGTCGACGGTGAAACCACTGGTGTCCACGGTGTCCATCACGTCCTCGGCGAGGTCGTGCAGGAGGGCTTCCTTGGTGGCGACGTGGTTGTAGAGGGAGGCCGCGCGCACGCCGAGGGCTTCGGCGAGCCTGCGCATCGACAGCGCCTCCAGGCCGTGCTCGTCGATGATCCGCAGCGCGCCGCTCCGGATGCGCTCGGGGCTGAGCTGGGGGCTCCTCGGTCTGCCCACTGCCGCCCTCCCGCTCGTCCTCCGGTGCCGCGTACTCCGCGCCCGGAATGCTCCGATCAGTGTCCTTCGCGTTGCTCTTGCCGCGCAGCTCGGGGTGGCCCTACAGTCCAAAACTAACGGCGTTAGCAAATCGGGTCGGCTCGGGATCGCTGACGAGGTGCCCCGCGGAGAGGTGGACGATGGTCAACGACGACGAGTTCCCGGTCCAGCCGCGCACCGCGCTGTCGCTGGCCTCCGTGCTCGCCGAGCCCGCGCGGCTGCGGCCCGGGGCGACGGCGGTCGTCGAGGGGGAGCAGCAGGTCACCTACGGCGAGCTGTGGCGGCAGGTCCGCGCGCACGCGGCGGCCCTGCGGGCTCGCGGGATCGGGCCCGGCGACCGGGTCGCCGTCGTGGCCCCCAACGTCGTCGACTTCGTCCGCGCCTACTACGGCGTGCTCGCCGCGGGCGGTGTCGTGGTCCCGGTGCCGCTGCTGCTGGTTCCCGACGAGGCGGCGTACCTGCTGCGCGACTCCGGGGCGAAGCTGGTCGTCGGGCACACCGGCCAGCTCGGCCTGGCGGCTGAGTCCGCGCGCCGAGCCGGGATCCCGCTGGTCGCGGTGGGCCCGCCCGCCGACGGCCCGGAACGCCCCCCGTCGCTGACCGGGGAGGCGGCCGCCGCGGACCCGGTGCCGACCTTCGCCACCAGGGCTCCCGACGACCCGGCGGTCATCTTCTACACCAGCGGCACCACCGGGCGCCCCAAGGGCGCGGTGCTCACCCACCTGAACCTGGTCCTCAACGCCACGGTGAACGCCTTCGACGCGAACGACACCCGCCGCGAGGACCGGGTCCTGGGCTGCCTGCCGCTGTTCCACGTGTTCGGGCAGACCGTGTCGCTCAACACCACCTTCCGCGCGGGCGCCACGCTGGTGCTGCAACCCCGGTTCGACCCGGCCGAGGCGCTGCGGCTCATCCGGGACCAGCGGATCACCCAGCTCAACGGGGTGCCCACCATGTACATCCGGATGTTGGAGGCCGCGGGCGACGAGGAGCTGCCGAGCCTGCGCCTGTGCATCTCCGGCGGGGCGGCGCTGCCCGTGGCGGTGCTGGAGCGCTTCCAGCGCCGGTTCGGCGCCCCCATCCACGAGGGCTACGGCCTCTCGGAGACCTCGCCGACGGCCACCGTGAACCAGCCGGCCTTCGGGTTGCGCGCCGGGACCGTCGGGCACCCGCTGTGGGGCATCGACGTGGAGATCGCCGAGCCCTCGGTGGAGGACCGCGTCGAGCTGCTGCCCCCGGGCGAGGTCGGTGAGGTGGTGGTCCGCGGCCACAACGTCTTCGCCGGGTACCTCGACGACCCGGCGGCGACCGCGGCCGCCGTGGTGGACGGGTGGTTCCGCACCGGGGACCTGGGCGTCAAGGACGACGACGGATTCCTCTCCATCGTGGACCGCAAGAAGGACCTGATCATCCGCAACGGCTACAACATCTACCCGCGCGAGGTGGAGGAGCTGCTGATCCGTCACCCCGCGGTCGCCCAGTGCGCCGTCATCGGCGTGCCGGACGCCGAGCGCGGCGAGGAGGTCTGCGCCGTCGTGGTCCCCGCGCCCGGCGAGGACCCGGACGAGTCGCTGGCCGCGGCGATCACCGCGTGGGCCGCCGAGCAGACCGCGCACCACAAGTACCCGCGCCGCGTCGTGTTCCTCGACGAACTGCCGCTGGGCCCCAGCCACAAGGTGCTCAAGCGGGAGCTGCGCGACCGCGTCGCCGGCGGCGCCTGAGCGCCGTCCCCGCACGCCGGAAATCCCGACTTCGCCGAAAGGAACGCCACCGATGGTCGACTTCTCCCTGTCCGAGACCGAACGCGACATCCGGGACTGGGTGCGCACGTTCGTGCAGCGGGAGCTGGTGCCGCTGGAGCCGGAGGTGCTGCGCCGCGAGCGCAACCACGAGCGCGGTCTCACCCGCGAGGAGCTCGCGGACCTGCGGCAGAAGGCCCGCGATGCCGGGTTCTGGGGCGTGCAGACCCCGGAGGAGTACGGCGGCATGGACCTCTCGGCGGTGCTCACCGCTCTGATCGAGATCGAACTGGGCCGCACCTTCGTGCCGTTCAGCTTCGGCGGGTACGCGGACAACATCCTCTACCGCGCCAACGAGGAGCAGCGGCAGCGCTACCTGCTGCCGACCATCGAGGGCGAGCGCAAGTCCTGCTTCGCCATCACCGAGCCCGGGGCGGGATCGGACGCGAAGAACCTGCGCACCACGGCCCGCAAGGAGGGCTCGGAGTGGGTGATCGACGGGGAGAAGACGTTCATCACCGGCGGCATCGACGCCGACTTCACCATGGTCTTCGCCGTCACCGACAGGGACAAGGGCGCCAACGGCGGCGTCACCTGCTTCCTCGCCGACCGGGAGGCGGGCTGGAAGTCGGAGCCGATCGAGATCATGGGTGAGTGGGACCGCCAGCCCGCCGCGCTCGTGTTCGACGGGGTTCGGGTGCCGGAGGCCAACGTGCTCGGCGAGGTGGGGGGCGGCTTCGAGCTGGCGATGCAGTGGATCGGCCGCGGCCGCTACCTGCTGCCCGCCCGCGCCCTCGGCGGTTGCGAGCGCATGATGGAGATGTCCATGGAGTACGCCCGCAACCGGCGGACCTTCGGGGCGCCCATCGCCGAGCGCCAGGCGATCCAGTGGATGATCGCGGACTCGGCGGTGGAGATCGAGGCCTTGCGCTGGCTGGTGCTGCAGGCGGCGTGGCAGGCCGACCAGGGGGTCGATTCGCGGCACGCCCAGTCCATCGCCAAGCTCTACGGCGGGACCCGGGCGAACGAGATCGTGGACCGGATGCTGCAGATCCACGGCGGCATGGGGTACACCCGCGAGCTGCCCATCGAGCGCTGGTACCGGGACATCCGGTTGCTGCGCATCTTCGAGGGCACCGACGAGATCCAGCGCCGCACCATCGCGCGCAACCTGCTCAAGGGGCACGCCTCGGTGAGCGGTGTGCTGGGCTGATCGGTCCCCGCCCCTCGAAGCGGTGTCCGATTCGCCGGTAGCCTGGGGGAGCGTGATCCACCCGCCCCTTTGGGAGTTGCCATGTCGTTGTTCAAGAAGGTGACCGACTTCGCCAAGAGCCCGCAGGGGAAGAAGGCGATCGACCAGGCCAAGCGCTACGCCAGCGACCCCAAGAACAAGGCGAAGATCGAGCAGGTGAAGAACCGCTTCATGGGCGGTGGCAAGGGCAGCGGCCACTGACCGCCCCCGCCCCGACGGCCCCCGGCTTAGCCGGGGGCCGTCGTCGTGCGGCGACCCCGGTGCGTGCTCCCCGGCGCGCCCGGCGGGGGACGTGCTCCGCCGGACCGGGCGGGCTCCGCCCGGCGCGGTGGGCGTCGCCCGGTCCGGTGGGCGTCGCCGAGCGCCGTGGAGACCACCGGACGTCGTGGCGCGACCGGCCTGCCACCCGGGGGTGATCCCGTGATCGGCGGGCTGTGCGGCCGGGTGATCGGCAGTAGGGTTCCCGAAGGGGGTTCGCTGAGCGCAGGGGCGGTGCGATGGGCCGGGCTTACGTCGTGGGCACGTTCGACACGAAGGCCGCCGAGCTGCGGTACGTCGCGGCGCTGGTGGCCGAGGCGGGGGTGGAGGTCACCACCGTCGACGTGAGCACCTCCGGCGCCGAACCCACCGACGATCCGGACGTGACCGCCGCCGAGGTCGCCGCTGCGCACCCGAGGGGCGCGAGCGCGGTGTTCACCGGTGAGCGAGGCTCGGCGGTGCGCGCGATGGCGCTGGCCTTCGAGCGGTGGCTGGGCGCGCGCGTCGACGTCGGCGGGGTGCTGGGGCTCGGCGGGTCCGGGGGCACGGCGCTGATCGCTCCCGCCCTGCGGGCGCTGCCGGTGGGACTGCCGAAGCTGGTGGTCTCGACCGTGGCCTCGGGGGACGTCTCGGGTTACGTGGACGCCTCGGACATCGCGATGTTCCCCGCGGTGACCGACCTGGCCGGCCTGAACCGGATCTCCCGGCAGGTGCTGGGCAACGCCGCGCACGCGCTGGCCGGAGCGGTGCGCAGCGCGGTGCCCGCCGCGCCGGAGCGGCCCGCCGTGGCGCTGACCATGTTCGGCGTGACCACGCCCTGCGTCACCGAGACCGCGCGGCGGCTCGCCGCCGAGCACGACCCGCTGGTCTTCCACGCGACCGGAACCGGCGGCCGCGCGATGGAGAAGCTGGTGGCGGACGGCCTGGTGGGCGCGGTCCTGGACATCACCACCACCGAGGTGTGCGACCTGATCGCCGGGGGAGTGATGAGCGCGGGACCGGAGCGGCTCGACGCGATCGCCCGCGCGGGGGTGCCCTACGTCGGCTCCTGCGGCGCCCTCGACATGGTCAACTTCGGCCCGCCGGACTCGGTGCCGGAGCGCTACCGGGGCAGGCTGTTCCACGAGCACAACCCGCAGGTCACGCTCATGCGCACCACTCCGGAGGAGAACCGCGAGATCGGCCGCTTCCTCGCCGCGAAGCTCAACGCCTGCACCGGGCCGGTGCGCTTCCTGCTGCCCGAGGGCGGGGTGTCGTCGCTGGACCTGCCGGGACGGCCGTTCCACGACCCGGACGCCGACGCGGCCCTGTTCGAGGTGCTGGAGGCGGAGGTGCGGCAGACCGACCTGCGCCGTCTGGTGCGGGTTCCGCAGGACATCAACGACGACGGTTTCGTCGACGCGCTGCTGGGCGCGTTCGACGAGATCGGCGCCGGACGGGGAGGACGCGGATGACGCGGTTCGAGCGCGCGGACCTGGTGCGCAGGTTCCGGGACATGGCCGACCGGGGCGAGCCGATCATCGGCGGCGGAGCCGGGACCGGGTTGTCGGCCAAGTGCGAGGAGGCCGGCGGGATCGACCTGATCGTGCTCTACAACTCGGGCCGCTACCGGATGGCCGGGCGCGGCTCCCTGGCCGGGCTGCTGGCCTACGGCAACGCCAACGAGATCGTGCTGGAGATGGCGAGCGAGGTGCTGCCGGTGGTGCACCGGACCCCCGTGCTGGCGGGGGTGAACGGCACCGACCCGTTCCTGCACACCGGCCCGTTCCTGGCGCGGCTGCGGGAGCTCGGCTTCTCCGGGATCCAGAACTTCCCCACCGTGGGCCTCATCGACGGCACCTTCCGGGCCAACCTGGAGGAGACCGGGATGAGCTACCGGCTGGAGGTGGACCTGGTGGCCGCCGCGCGTGAGGCGGACCTGTTCACCACCCCGTACGTGTTCTCCGCCGCCGATGCCCGGGCGATGACCGAGGCCGGGGCCGACGTGGTGGTCTGCCACCTCGGGCTCACCACCGGCGGTTCCATCGGGGCGGAGACGGCGAAGGACCTGGACGCCTGCGTCGCGCTGGTGGACGAGTGGTCGGCCGCGGCCGCCGAAGTTCGCGAGGACGTGCTGGTCCTGTGCCACGGTGGTCCGGTCGCGACGCCGCAGGACGCCGCCCACGTGCTGTCCCGGGCCGAGCGCTGCCACGGCTTCTACGGGGCCAGCAGCATGGAACGCCTCCCCGTGGAGCAGGCGTTGACCGAGCGGACGAGGGAGTTCAAGCACCTCCGGATCTGATGAAGGGGAGAACGTGATGGCGCGGTCCTACGCGAGTGCGGTGGTGCCGGCGACCGCCGACGAGGTCTGGGCGCTGGTGCGCGACTTCGGCGGTCTGCCGGGGTGGCACCCGGCGATCAGCAGCGGCGAGCTGGAGGCCGGGGCGTCCGCGGCCGAGGTCGGCGCGGTGCGGCGGCTGGTGCTCGGCGACGGTGGCCAGGTGCGGGAGCGGCTGGTGGCGCTGGACGACGCTGCCCGCAGCTGCACCTACGACATCACCGAGGGTCCGTTCCCGGTGCGTTCCTACCGCAGCACGATTCGCGTCCTGCCGATCACGGCGACCGGAGCGGCCTTCGTGGAGTGGAGCGCCGACTACGGCGCTGACGCCGCCGACGAGGCGCGGCTGGACCAGATCTTCGGCGGCGCCGTGTTCGGCACCGGTCTGGCGGCGCTGGCCGAGCGCTTCGCGGGCTGACCCCTCCGGGCGGCTGGTGGACCCCCCGGACGTGTTCGGCGCAAGACACCATTCGGCGGGACCGGTGTGGGTTAGGCGACAGCCGTACGCGGCGGCCCGTTAGAGTTCAGCCGTGCCCAGCAGCGAGACTTCCCCTGAACGAGCGACCCAAAACGAGTCGCCAGAAACTCTGCGTAGCAGCGGCGCGGCGGGTGGTGTGGTCGTCACCGGTGGGTCCGGTTTCGTCGGCCGCTCCGTCGTCCGGGCGCTGACCGGACGCGGCACGCCGGTCACGATCGTCGATCTGCAGGAGCCGCCGGAGTCGCTGCGCGGCGAGCTCGTCCGCTACGTCCCCGGTGACCTCCTCGACCCGGCGGTCCGCGAGGCCGCGGTCGCCGAGGGGACCGAGGCGATCGTGCACCTGGCCGCGATCACCTCGGTGCTGCGCTCGGTCGACCGGCCCGCCGAGACCTACCGCACCAACGTCGAGGTCACCCAGGAGCTGCTGGAGCTCGCGCGGCTGCGCGGCGTCGGCCGGTTCGTGCTCGCGTCCACCAACGCGGTCGTCGGCGACATCGGCCGCGGCACCATCACCGAGGACCTGCCGCTGCGCCCGCTCACCCCGTACGGCTCGACGAAGGCCGCCTGCGAGATGCTGCTGTCCGGCTGCGCCGGCTCCTACGGGATCGCGACCGCCGCGCTGCGGTTCACCAACATCTACGGTCCCGGGATGGGGCACAAGGACAGCTTCATCCCGCGCCTGATGCGCGCGGCGCTGGCCGGCGAGGGCGTCGAGGTCTACGGAGACGGCGCGCAGAGCCGGGACTTCGTGCACGTCGAGGACGTGGTGCAGGGCATCCTCGCGGCCTGCGACAAGGAGTGGACCGGGACCGCGATCATCGGGTCCGGGCGTTCCCTGTCCGTGCTCCAGCTCATCGAAGCCGTCCGCGCCGCGACCGGCGCGCCGCTGCCGGTCACCCACGTGCCCGCCAAGAACGGCGAGATGCCCGCGGTGATCGTCGACGTGTCGAAGGCGGGCCGCGAGCTCGGCTACACCCCGGCGGTGGAGCTCACCGAGGGCTTGCGAACCGTGTGGGAGGACTTCCGCGCGGCCTCCACCGGGACGCCGTGACCGCCGCGCCGGCGCGGCGACTCCGCGCGCACTGGCTGCTCGCGCTGCTGCTGCTCGGCGGCGCCGTGCTGCGCGTGCTCGCGCAGCTGGCCTACCGCCCGGCGCTGCTCTACATCGACTCGTTCCGCTACCTCGACGACCTCGGGGTGTTCTTCCCGGGCGGCATCAACCCCATCGGCTACGAGGTGCTGCTGCTGGGGCCGCTGCTGCTGGTGGGGAACCTGGCGCTGGTCGTCGCCGTGCAGCACCTGCTCGGGCTCGCGCTGGGCGTGGCGATCTACGCGCTGCTGCTGCGCTTCGGCGCGCGGCGGTGGATCGCGGCGCTGGCGGCGGCACCGGTGCTGCTGGACGCCTACCAGGTGCAGATCGAGCACAACATCATGTCCGACCTGCTGTTCCAGGTCCTGCTGCTGGCGTCGATCGCCGTGCTGACCTGGCGCGGCGCCCCCGGCCCGCGCACGGCGGCGATCGCCGGGCTGCTGCTGGCGGCCTCGGTCCTGGTCCGACTGGTGGGCCTGACGCTGGTGGTTCCGGCGGTGGTGTTCGTGCTGCTGGCGACGGGGCTGCGTCCGCGCGAGGGCTGGCGGCCCCGGTTGCGCGCCGCCGGAGCCCTCGCCGGGGCGTTCGCCGGGGTGCTGCTGTGCTACGCGACGTACCACCTGATCTGGACCGGGACCCCGGCGCTCGGCGGCTCCACCGGCAGCGTCGTCTACGGGCGCACCGCCGCCGTCGCGCGCTGCGACGAGCTCGGGCTCACCGCCGAGGAGGCCGTGGTGTGCCCGCGCGAACCGGTGGCGGTCCGCGCGGAGCGCGGCATCGACTTCTACATCCACTTCTGGCACGTCCCGGTCAACACCGACCGGCTGCCGGAGGGCTTCGACCTGAACGCGGCGCAGAGCGGCGTGGCCCGCAAGGTCCTGCTGCACCAGCCCTTCGACGTCCTCGGCGGTTTCCTGAACGACTTCCTCAAGGGTTTCGCGCCCACCCGGACCCAGTCGCCCGGCGACGTGCCGCTGGCCCGCTGGCAGTTCACCACCGACTACCCGATGTACGCGGATCCCTGGTACGTCGCCGAGTGGGCCGAGCTGCACGGGGACGGCACCGTGCACGCCGATCCCCGGCTCGGTGGTCTGCTGCGGGACTACCAGCTCGGCGGCGGCTACACGCCGGGCCTCGCGCTCGGCGGCTGCCTGCTGGTGTCCGCCGCCGCGGTGCTGGGCGCCGGCCGGGCTCGCCGCAGCGGGCTGCGCGCGGTGGTGCTGCTGCCCGCCGGGCTGGCCACGACGGTGCTGGCCACCGCCGCGGCGATGGAGTTCTCCTGGCGCTACCAGCTGCCGGGCCTCGTGCTGCTCCCGCTGGCGGCCGGACTGGCGATCACGGCGATCACCGGGCCGCGTCGGCCCCGCTCATCCGAATCCATCACGTGAAGGAGCTCACCATGTCCACGACCTTCCCGGACGAGGTCGACCGGGCCGCCCTCGACGGCTACGCGGAGCGCTACGGCGACCGCCGGTTAGCCCCGGTGGTCGTGCTCATCGCGGCCTACGACGAGCAGGACGCGCTGGGGGCGGTGCTCGACGGCATTCCCGCCAGCAGCTGCGGACTGGACGTGGACGTGCTCGTCGTCGTCGACGGCGCCACCGACGACACCGCGGAGGTCGCGCTGCGCCACGGCGCGCAGACCTGCGTGGCGCCGGTGAACCGGGGCCAGGGCGCCGCGCTGCGCCTCGGCTACCGGCTCGCGGCCGAGCGCGGCGCGCAGTACCTGGTCACCACCGACGCCGACGGCCAGTACGACATCGACGAGCTGCCGAGGCTGCTGCGGCCGTTGCTCGACGACGAGGCCGACTTCGTCACGGGCTCGCGCACCCTCGGCAGCTCCGAGAGCACCGATCTGGTGCGCCGGGCGGGCACCCACGTGTTCGCCTGGATCGTCACGGCCCTGACCCGGCAGAAGATCACCGACACCTCGTTCGGCTTCCGCGGCATGAAGATCGAGGTGCCGAACTCGGTGCGGCTGGAGCAGCAGCAGTACCAGTCGTCGGAACTGCTGGTCGGGGTGCTCGCCCGCGGCTACCGGGTGCTCGAACGGCCGATGACGATGCTGGCCCGCGCCGCCGGGGAGAGCAAGAAGGGCCACAACGTCCTCTACGGCTACCGCTACGCGAAGGTCGTGCTGGGCACCTGGCTGCGCGAGCGGCGCGGCGCCCCGCGGCCGCGAGTCCGTCCGGACGCGGAGCGGGTCAGCGAGCCCGCGGCGGTCGCTCCCGAGCGGTGAAGACGAACCGGTCGATGATCAGGAACTTCACCACGAACATCACCAGGTAGGTGGCCAGGAAGGCGCCCCACACGATCGCCACCTGCGGGAGGCGGTCGTGCGGGAAGGCGTCCAGCGCGAGGCGTTCCGCGCCGCTGGTGGCCAGTGCCGCCAGCAGCGCGGTGCCCACCGACAGCGCGGCGTAGCGCAGGATCTCCCCGCGCAGCGCCTCGCGCCCCCCGCCGCCCCAGGTCCGGCGGTTCAGCAGGAAGTTCGGCACCGCCCCGGCCAGCCACGCCAGCACCGTGGAGACCACCGGCAGCGCTCCCAGCGAGTAGGAGCCGACGAACACGAGCTGGCTGATGCCGGTCGCGACCACCGAGGCGGCGGCGAACCGGCTGATCAGCCGCCAGTAGTGCCCGCGGGTCCGCGGTGGGGGAGCGGTCTCGGTCGCCTGCTGCACTCTCGGTCCTCTCCTCGGCACCCGGGGGCGGGCGCGTCCGCACGATACCGGGGCCTCCGCCGGGGCCGTGCCGCTCCGGGAAGCGTGCCGCTCCTCTCGGGAAGCACCCGAGTTCGGCTCTTCGTTCCCGAGCCGAAGGATGAGACCATTCCGGTGTTGCCGGGGGTGCGCCGGGACATCGGGTTGTCGGCCGCACCGCGCTCCGGCAGCGCGTTTCCCATCGTGCCGATCGACCCCGGAGCACTCGGGTGCCCCGGGGAACGCCACCGCGCCGTCGACCGGCGGCCGAGGTGGTGCAACGAAGTAGAGGAGAACAAGGCGTGCGAATCCTCGTCCTCGGGGGCGACGGCTACCTCGGCTGGCCCACCGCTCTGCACCTGTCCGACCACGGCCACGAAGTGGCGGTGGCCGACAACTTCGCCCGGCGCGGCTACGACCACGAGATGGGTGTGCGGAGCCTGGTGCCGATCGAGCCGATGCAGACCCGCGTCGAGGCGTGGCGCGAGGTCTCGGGCAAGAGCATCAAGTCCTACTACGGCGACCTGGTCGACGCGGACTTCACCTACGAGATGGTGCGGGACTTCCGCCCGGACACCATCGTCCACTTCGCCGAGCAGCGCGCGGCGCCGTACTCGATGATCGACCGCAAGCACGCCGTCTACACCCAGCAGAACAACGTCGTCGGCAATCTCAACGTGCTGTTCGCGATCCAGGAGATCGACCCCGCGATCCACCTGGTGAAGCTGGGCACGATGGGCGAGTACGGCACGCCGAACATCGACATCGAGGAAGGCTGGCTGGAGGTCACGCACAAGGGGCGGACCGACCGGATGCTCTTCCCGAAGAAGCCGGGCTCGTTCTACCACCTGAGCAAGGTGCACGACAGCCACAACATCGAGTTCGCCTGTCGCATCTGGGGCCTGCGCGCCACCGACCTCAACCAGGGCGTCGTGTACGGCCAGGAGACGCCGCAGACCGCGCGGGATCCGCGGCTGGCGACCCGCTTCGACTACGACGCGATCTTCGGCACGGTGCTGAACCGCTTCGTCATCCAGGCCGTGCTCGGCCACCCGCTGACCGTGTACGGCAGCGGTGGCCAGACCCGCGGGCTCATCGACATCAGGGACACCGTGGAGTGCATCCGGCTGGCCGCGGAGAACCCGGCCGAGGTGGGCGAGTTCCGGGTGTTCAACCAGATCACCGAGAGCTTCTCCGTCGAGGAGATCGCCAAGGTCGTGGCGAACTGCTTCGACGGTTCGGTCGAGGTCGAGTACCTGGACAACCCGCGCGTGGAGCAGGCCGAGCACCACTACAACGTCGTGCACACCGGTCTGGTCGAGCTGGGTCTGGAGCCGCACCTGCTGTCGAACACGCTCATCGATTCGCTCTTCGGCGTCGCCCAGGCGCACGTGGACCGGGTCGACCTGGGCGCGATGCGCCCGACGGTGCGGTGGCGCGCCGCCTCCAGCCCGATGCGCGCGGAGGGCTGAGCGGAGCGGTTCGGCGTCGGTGGCGGGTGCGCGGCGCCCGCCACCGACCACCGTCCAGTTCGATGTCGTGCTGTTCCCGAACTGTGCGCTTCGAGGCCTGGAATATTCCATGATTCACGTGCACACTGAAGCCACGCGTCGCTGGATCCCGCGTGTCAGGTGCGATCGCCTCGCGCGAGGAACCGGTGGCGGTTTCGCCCGAACTCCGGGTGTGAAACGAGCGGTCAGTCGGTGGCCGCAGGTACGGGGAGCGGCGTCCCGGGCGCGGGAATGAAGTGCGTACTCGCACCCGGGGCGCCTACCGCGTGTCGGGGGGCTTCCACACGGCCTACCGAACAGTAGCCCTTTCGTATGATTCGCGCGATACGGCACGTGGGTAAACCTCCACGCTCCGTGCGCCACCGGTAGCCGAGCGACCTCTGGTCGAGGACCCCGCGCGGGCCCCGGCTCAGCCGACCGGCTCGCCCACCTCCTCCGGCAGCTCCTCGCGGCGGTCGCGGACGATCTGCCGCACGGTGAACGCCAGCGCCGCGACCCAGCCCACCGCGATGACCGCGTAGATCAGCGCGGGCGCGGGCAGTTCGAACGCCTTGGTCAGGGTGCGGGCGTTGGTCAGCACGATGAGCCCGCCCGCGCCGACGCCGATCAGCCGCATCGGCACGATCCGCACCAGGTACGCCGCCAGCGGCGCGGCGATGACGCCGCCCAGCAGCAGCGCGGCCACCGTGGTCCAGGACAGCGGCTCGTCGGCCAGCGAGACGACGAATCCGAGGCTGGCCGCCACGGCGATGAGGAACTCGCTGGTGTCCACCGAGCCGACGACCTTGCGCGGCTCGACCCTGCCGGTGCTCAGCAGCGTCGGCGTGGCCACCGGCCCCCAGCCGCCGCCCCCGGTCGCGTCGACGAACCCCGCGACCAGGCCCAGCGGGGCGAGCAGCTTCGAGCTCACGCCGGTCAGCTGCCTGCGGCGCAGCGGGCGCAGCGCGAAGCGCAGCAGCACGTACAGGCCCAGCACCAGCAGGATGGTGGACATCCAGGGCTCGGCCGCCTCGGTGGAGAGGTTGCTCAGCGCGGTGGCGCCGAGGAACGCGCCCGCGGCACCGGGCACGCCCAGCACGAGCACCACGCGCCAGTCGACGTTGCCGAACTTCCAGTGCGAGACGCCGGAGGCCATCGAGGTGCCGATCTCGGCCAGGTGCACCGAGGCGGAGGCCACCGCAGGGGTGAGGCCCGCGGTGAGCAGGATCGTCGTCGATGTCACCCCGTAGGCCATGCCCAGTGAGCCGTCGACGAGCTGGGCGAGGAAACCGCCGAGCGCGAAGATCAGGAAGGTGTGCACGATCTCTCCGTGGGGGTCGTGGGAACCCCGGTCGTGCGCGTGCGCTCCGGGGCGTGTCGGGAGGTGCGTCCGGGCGCGTTCCGATGGCGCGGGAGCGCGGTGCTCCCGGCGGGGCCGCGGAGGCCCGGGGCGATCGGATCAGCGCCCGGGACGACATCCGGCGGAGCTGACGCGGAGCAGGTCCACGTGCAGGCGCTGCACGAGCAGGCCCCACTGGTCACCGCGAGTCATGCGGGTCAGTGAAGCAGACCGGCCCCGCGAGCGGCACGCACTTCTCACGTGGCGGGAGCTCGACGCGGGGCGGTCGCGCGCGAGCGGCTCCCGCCTCGCGTCCCGGTGACCGGGGGGTGCGGCGAGGGTGTGGGCAAGGCCACTTTCGGGCCGGAGTCGCCTTGGTCGCCGACCCACCCCGGCGGCCGGCCGCGCTGATCGATCGTCCGGGGCGATCGCGGCCCCGTCCGCGCGCGAGACGGGCGGCTGCCGTGACCGCCTCGTCGCGCTCCGCGACCGCCGACCGCGTGCCCAGCGGCGATGGCCCGGCGGGAGCCGTGATCGCCGCGGGTGATCGATCTTCGCTCCGCGTGACCGGGTCCCAGGGCAGGGCGCGACGGAAGATCACGAGTGTTATCGAATGGTCATCTTATTTTGTCACTTGGAGTGCGGATGGCGCGTCCGTAAGTGAGCCTTTGTTCCTGCTAGAGGGTGAGGGCTTGATGCTCCCGATGACTCACGGCTACCTTTTCGGCCAGAAACATCACGGTTCGATCACGAACAGGACTCGCCCCCGAAGGGTCCACCCGCATCCCCCGGCGGGACCGGTCGAGCCTCCCCCGAAGACGGAAAGGCGAACATGGCGAAGCATCGCGTGGAGCGCGGCCGAACCCCGAAGGCCGCTCTCCGGGATTCCCTGGCGAACACCTTCCGCCCCCGCTCCGACAGCCAGAAGCCCCGGGTCGCCACCCGGAACAAGATCGCCGCGGCCGTGGTCGCGGCGGGAGCCTTCGCCGCGGTCGGTCAGCCGCTGGCGGCGAACGCGGACAAGAACACCGAGGTCCAGGCCGTCCAGCCGGTCACCGACCAGCACGCCGCCGCCCAGCAGCAGTTCGCGGCCGCCGCGCACGGCATCCCCGAGACCCGCGCCTCGGTGCGGCTTCTCGACGCGCATCCGGCGCAGGCCCCGCAGCAGGAAGCCGCGAAGGTCGCCAAGGCGCGGGAGGTCAAGGCCGCCGCTGACCGGAAGGCCGCCGACGAGGCCGCCGCCAAGCAGACGGCCGCCAAGCAGGCCGAGGCCAAGCGGGCCGAGCTCGCGAAGGAGGCCGAGGTTCCGGCCGGGAAGACCATCACGGCCCAGCCCGCGAAGGCGAGCAGCGGCTACGTCAAGCCCGCCGAGGGCACCTTCACCTCCGGGTTCGGTGCCCGGTGGGGCTCCACCCACAAGGGCATCGACATCGCCAACAGCATCGGCACCCCGATCGTCAGCGTCGCGAAGGGCGAGGTCATCAACGCCGGCCCCGCCAGCGGCTTCGGCCAGTGGGTCCGGGTGCAGCACGACGACGGCACGATCACCGTGTACGGCCACGTCAACACCATCGACGTGAGCGTCGGCCAGCAGGTCGACGCCGGTGAGAAGATCGCGACCATCGGCAACAAGGGCCAGTCGACCGGTCCGCACCTGCACTTCGAGGTCATCCAGAGCGGCAGCAAGATCAACCCGCTGCCCTGGTTGCAGGAGCGCGGCATCTCGGTCAAGTGATGCTCCGGCGGCCCCGGCGCGGGCCGCCGCCCGAAGCGGGCGCCCGAGGTGCGGCTCACCCCCGACCGCGCCTCGGGTGGCCCCTCCACTCCGGTGGGAGCAGCGGACCCCCGTCGATCCGCCGCGGACCAGTCAGTCCGCGGTGGACTCGGCGGGGGTTTCGGCTTGTTCCATGCGCTCCCGCAGCCAGCTCAGAGTGCGGGCCAGCAGCCGGGAGACGTGCATCTGCGAGATGCCGATCTGCTCGGCGATCTGGGTCTGGGTCATCGACCGGAAGAACCGCATCACCAGGATCCGCCGCTCGCGCTCGTCGAGCTCGGCCAGCAGCGGCCTGATCGTCTCCCGGTTCTCGACCTCGGCGAGTTCGGCGTCGTCGGAACCGATGGCAGCGCCGAGCGGGATCTCGTCGGTGGCGGTGAGCAGTTCGTCCAGCGAGGCGCTGCGGTAGGCGTTGCCCGCCTCCAGCCCGCGGAAGACGTCGTCCCGGCTGATGTCGAGGTGCTCGGCGAGCTCGCTGGGCGTCGGCGCGCGCCCGAGCTCCTGGGAGAGCCGCGCGATGGCGGAGGACACCGACAGGTGCAGCTCCTGGAGCCGGCGCGGCATCCGCACCGCCCACCCGGTGTCCCGGAAGTGCCTGCGCACCTCGCCCATGATCGTGGGCACGGCGTAGGACAGGAAGTCGACCCCGCGTCCGGGATCGAAGCGGTCCACGGCGTTGATCAGCCCGAGGGTCGCGACCTGGGTGAGATCCTCCTGGGCCTCCCCGCGATGGCTGAACCGGCGTGCGATGTGCTCGGCGACCGGCAGGTGCGCGGTCACCAGGCGGTCCCGCAGCTCCGCATGACGGGGATCGTGTTCGTCCACACCCGCGAGTTCGGCGAACAGGGGCGCCAGTTCGTCGTAGCGTTGATGTCGCGAGTGCGCAGGGTGATCAGAATCCGCCTGCTTCACTCGTGTGTCCGTCCCTTGGTCAAGTCGATGCGGACAACATGACCACCGTCCGTGTCCGCGTCTGGTTCCACCGAGGTTGACACAGCATCGACCAGCGCGCTGAGCACGCGCCAGCTGAACGTGTCCTGACGGGGCTCCCTGGGGCGGTCGCTCACCACCGAGGCGGCGACCCGCAGGCTGCGGTCGTCGCCCTGGAACCGGCAGGTGAGCGTCTGGCCGACCGTGGCGAGCCGGATCAGCGAGGAGCAGGCCTCGTCCACCGCGAGTCGCAGGTCGGCGATCGTGTCCACGTCGAAGTCGGCCCGCATCGCCAGGTCCGCGGTCACCGCCCGCAGCACTGAGAGCTGGGAAGCCTCCGCGGCCACCCTGACCTCCACCTCGGAGGTCGGCGGCGCCGCGTCCGGATGGATCTGGGCCGCGTGCGCGGCCTGCTCACTGCCTGCGGACTGGGGTACTGACACTGGGGCACCTCGCTCTGCGCTGGGGGGTTCTGCGCTGGGGGACCTGCTTCCACCGGAGCCCGGGACTCGCTGCCGGACCCCGGATCGCGCACCGGGCTCTGACCGCATCACGCGCCACCTCGATCAGGTCCTGGACCGGTCCCGGAACCGCCTGCCTGCGCGGCTGCCGGGGTCGGTCCACCGGCTGTCTCCACGAGTTCCACTACTCGCAGTCACCTATTACCCGACGCGGGGGCCTGGCAAACGGGTGTTCCAGGCCGGTCCCCCGATGATCCAGGTCCGAGGACCTAGATCGCGCTCGACCAGTAGCTCCAGAACGCCTGCAGCACCAGCACCACGATCACCAGGTACCACAGGACCAGCACCAGGCTGTGGAACTTCGCGAGCGCCGCCCCCGCGGCGGCGCCGCCGCCGAGGTGGCCGGAGCGCAGCACGTGCAGGGTCGTGTACCAGAAGATCGGGATGGTGACCGCCCAGACGACCATGCAGTACGGGCACAGCGCACCGATCTCGTACAGGCTCTGCGCGATCAGCCAGTGCACGAACACGACGCCGAGCGCGCTGCCCAGCTGGAGACCGAGCCAGAACCAGCGCGGGGCGGCGAAGCCACCGGTCAGGGCGGCTCCGGCGGCCATCAGCGCGGCGAACGCGGCGATCCCGAGCAGCGGGTTGGGGAAGCCGAACAGCGAGGCCTGCGGGCTGTCCATCACCGAGCCGCAGGAGACGATCGGGTTCAGGCTGCAGGACGGGACGTAGTCCGGGTTCCCCAGCTTGAGGATCTTCTCGACGGTGAGCGCGAACGCCGAGACGAGCCCGACCGCGCCGCCGAGCACGTACAGCCAGCCGAGTCCGCGAGCCGCGCCGACCGCGCTCGCGGGGGCCGCCGCGGCCGTGGCGCCCGGGGTCTGCCGCGTGGCGGTCACCGCGCGAGCTCCTGGTTCAGCCGGTCCCGCAGCTGCGCGGCGACGTCGCCGTAGGTCTTGGCGTCCTTGCCCGGCTCCCACTTGTGCCCGTTGATGAAGAAGGTGGGCGTGCCCTCGACCCCGGCGGCCTCGGCGTCGGCCTTGTCCTTCTCGATCCGCTGGGCGACCACCGGAGAGTCCAGGTCGGCGCGGAACTTGTTCACGTCCAGCCCGATCTGCTGCGCGTACTGGGTGAACAGGGTGTTCGCGCGCTGCTGGTCGTCGCTGACGTTCTGCCCGTCGGCGCTCACGGCCCAGGCGCGGTAGTCGTCGTAGAGGGCGTGGTACATCTCCTTGTACTTGCCCTGCTGGCCCGCGGCCTCGGCGGCCTTCGCGGCGGGCTCGGCCAGCGGATGCGCGCCGGTGATCGGGAAGTTCCGGTTCACGAAGGTGATCCGGCCGGCGAACTCCTGCTCGATGTTCTTGGTGACGCCGGTGTAGTAGCTCCAGCAGGACGGGCACTGGAAGTCGAGGAACTCCGCGACGGTCACCTTCCCGTCCGGGGCCTCCAGCAACGCGTTGCTGTCCGGGTGCGCGACGACGGCGCTGAGGTCGGCACCGGGCGCGGGGGCGGGGGCGCCGTTCCCGGCCTGGTCGTTCTGCCCGCCTCGGCCGGCGGTGAACAGCAGCACCCCGCCGATGATCACGATCGCGGCCACGACCACCACGATGCTCAAGATCATGTTGGTGGAGGGGCCGCTCTTCTTCAGCAGCGGGTTGGTCGTCTTCGGCATCGCTCAGTGCACCTTCAACGTCGGCTTCGGCGGGCGTCGGCCCGCGCCTGCGGCGGATCGACGCCAGTTTCCCGCACCAACACGAAAGTGTGAGAGAGCGGGTGGTCAGGACGGGTGTCCTGCCCACTACGGGTATACCGCATCCGTGGGTGGGGATGATCTGATCGATCTGGTGGACCCGGAGCTGAGGCCGCGGCTGCGGAGCTGGTCGGGGGACTGGCTCGCACCGCAGTTGGCGACCCGCGCGGACGCCCGGTTCTCCGATCCGGACTGGTTGTTCGAGCGCAAGCTCGACGGGGTCCGGGTGGTGGCCGGGCGGGACGGAGGGGACCCCGTCCTGTGGTCCCGGAACCACAACCGGGTGGACGCCTCCTACCCGGAGATCGTCGAGGCGCTGGCCGGGGCCCCGGAGCGGTTCGTGATCGACGGCGAGGTGGTGGCCTTCGACGGCGACCGCACGAGCTTCCCGCTGCTGCAGCGCCGGATGCACCTGAGCGACCCGAGGGCCGCCCGGCGCAGCGGGGTCGCGGTGCACTACGTCGTGTTCGACCTGCTCGCCCTCGGCGGGGTGGACCTCGCGCGGCTGCCGCTGCGGGTCCGCAAGCGGCTGCTGGCGGAGTGCTTCGACTTCACCGGTCCGCTGCGGTTCAGCGAGCACCGGCGCGGCGACGGCGAGGACTTCTACCGGCAGGCGTGCGCGCGCGGGTGGGAGGGCCTGATCGCCAAGCGCGCGGACCGCCCGCACCGCGGTGGCCGCTCCCGCGACTGGCTGAAGTTCCCGTGCCTGTCGGGCCAGGAGTTCGTCGTCGGCGGCCGCACCGCGCCGAAGGGCTCCCGCACGGGCTTCGGCGCGTTGCTGGTCGGCTACTTCGAGGGGGACGCGCTGCGCTTCGCGGGAAAGGTGGGCACCGGCTACGACGAGGCGGCGCTGCGCGAGCTGAGCACCCGCCTGGACGGCCTCGCCAGGCGCGACTCACCGTTCGCCGACCGCATCCCCGAGCGCGAGGTGCGCTGGGCGGACCCGGAGCTCGTCGTGCAGGTCGCCTTCACCGAGTGGACCCCGGAGGGCCGGCTGCGGCACCCGAGGTTCCTGGGCGTGCGCGACGACAAGACCGCGGCGGAGGTGGTGCGGGAGCGGTGAGGGTCGCGCGCTCTCGCGGCGGGGCACCCGGCCCGGCGCGGATCAGCGCAGCACGCCGACCGCGGCGCTGGTGGGGCGCGCCGCTGGGGCGTGCGGTTGGGCCCATGCGGCCAGCACGACGGTCACCAGGACCATCATCACCGTTCCGACAACCGACACGACAGTGCGGCTGCTGATCTGCATGGTTCGCGCCCCGCTCTTCTGGAGAAGTGGATCTGCTGCTGGAGGGGTGGCGGCGATCCCGGTGCCGGATTCCGCGCTCCTCCGCCCCGGAGGACCGGCCGCTGCCGAATCCGGTGGTGAGGAGGGGAACGCCGCCGAGAGCTCGACCGCCACCGAGCTTGTCGCCGCAAGCGGGCAATACGTTACGTGTCCGAAATATTCCCTGGTGGCGTGCGTCTCAGCTCTCGGAGGGGAATCCTTTCCCAACGCTGCTGCGAAGGGCTATCGAACAAACCGGACTTCACCGGAACGTGCGATCACTGCTCCCAAAATCCCTGCTGGTCCAGCTGGCGGATCAGTACCTCCCCGCTGCGCGCGAGGTGCTCGTGCATCGCCCGCCGCGCGGCTTCCGGGTCCCGGTTGTGCAGGGCGCGCAAGATGGCCCGGTGCTCCGGGCCGGTCGACTCGGTGAACCCCGCGGTGGCGCCCAGCATCCGGCGCGGCAGGTAGCGCGAGGTCAGCTGCACGAACCAGGCGAGCTTCGCGGACCCGGCGATGTCGTAGATCGCGTGGTGGAAGCGCAGGTCGAGCTCCGCCGCGTCCCCGATGCCGAACCGCCCGGCGTGCTCCAGCTCGGCCTGCACCTCCTCCAGCCCCGCCAGCTGACCGACGCTGATCAACCGGGCGGTGCGCGCGGCCAGCTCGCCCGCGATGGCGGCCTGGACCTCGCTGGTGTCCTCGATGTCCTGGCGGTTCAGCGGCAGCACGGTGAAGCCGCGGCGGGGTTCGAGCTCGACGAATCCCTCCCCGCGCAGCGCCAGCAGCGCCTCCCGCACCGGGGTGACGCTGACTCCGATCTCCTCGGCGAGCCGCTCCAGGTGCAGGTGCTGCCCCCTGCGCAGGCGTCCGGTGACGATCCGGTCGCGGATCCGGGAGGCCACCTCGTCGGAGAGCTGGGCGCGGGGTCGTCGGTGGGGGAGTCCTGCTCCGGGCATCGCTCTCTCGATCGTCGCCTGATTTCGATCGCCCCGGTCGATCGTGCTGGGGGTGCTCCCCGCCCCGGGTCGGGCGGAGCCGCTGCGAACTTGATACCAGGCCCGGTTTCCGGGCCGACCGCTGATCGTGCGCCGCGGGTATCGTCGCAGGACGTGGCCGTCGATCCAGCTCGTCCGATCCCCGACCCGGGGAGGGAGCTCACCCGTGCGCTGGCCGCGGCGCGGCTCGGGGACGCCGAGGCGCTCGCCGGCCGGTTGATGGCCGCGATCTTCACCGACAACCCGGAGTGGACCGACTACCGCCCGGTCCCGCGGGAGGACCTCTACGACGGCTGCCACCGCTACCTGCGCCGGGTGCTGGAGATACTCAGCGGTCTCGCGGGCGCTCCGGACGGCGACGACGTGGCCGCCGCGATCGGCCGCCGCCGCGCCGAGCAGGGCGTGCCGCTGGAGGTCATGCTGCGCACCTTCCGCCTCGGCGGGCGCATCGTCTGGGAGGCCATCGTCGAGCAGGCGCACGCCGACGGCGCGGACCCGGACGTGGTGCTGGGAGCGGCGACCTCGACCTGGACGGTGATCGACGGGCTGTCCTCCACGCTGTCCACCTCCTACCGCAACACCGAGCTGGAGCGGTTGCGCCGCGACGACCAGCGCAGGCACGCGCTCGTGGAGGACCTGCTCAGCGGCCGCGCGCGGGACACCGCCTTCGCGCAGCGGACCGCCAAGGAGCTGGACCTGCCCACCGGCGGTCGCTACCTGGTGGTGGTGGCGGAGATGCGCGCGGACGGCAGCTTCGCGCTCAGCGGCCAGCACGACGCGTTGGGCGGGGTGCACATCCGATCGGTCTGGCAAGTGCGCGCCGACACACTGGTGGGGCTGGTCGCGCTGGAGCAGCGGAGCGCGGTGGGCGCGCTGGACGTGCTGCGCCCGTTGGCCCGCGGGCGGGTCGCGGCCTCGCCGGTGGTGCGCGGGCTGGCGGAGGTGGGGCTGGCCCACCAGCTCGCGGTGACGGCGATGGGCACCGCCCCGCACGGCTCCGCGCAGTTGGTCTCGCTGGACCAGCGCTATCCGGAGGCGCTGCTCGTGCAGTCCCCTGAACTGGCACAACGCCTGCTGGACTCGCAGCTGGGGCCGCTGCTGGAGCTGCCGTCCAAGGAGCGCGACATGCTGCTGGAGACGCTCACGGCGTGGTTGGAGGAGAACTGCTCCACGGCGAACGCGGCGGTCCGGCTGCACTGCCACCGCAACACGGTGCTCAACCGGCTGCACCGGATCAGCACCGTGGTCGGTCAGCCGCTGCACGGGCGGGCCGCCTACGTGTCGCTGTCGCTGGCGCTGTCCGCACTACACCTGCGGGACGGTCTGCGCGACTGAATCGGCCGACGAATTTTTCGCGTTTTTCCGCGCGCTCGCGAAGCGTCCGGGTTTTCATCGACCCCGAAGGGGTAGGATCTCACCGTACGTGAGATTTGATCACCTGAGGTATCGAACGAGGTCGTGATTGTGCGAGGTGCACAGCTTCCGCGCGTGAAGTCTGGGCGGTCGCGCATAGCGCGGCAGTGGCCGCGCTCACGAAACTCTGAGTGAGAACCACCCGTTGTTCACCCGGCCGCTCACCCGCCTGGAGGCGGTGCCGTGCGGGCCCGGTGCGGCTCGAAGGAGCACATCGAAGTGCAGGAATACGACCTCCTCGTAGTGGGCGGCGGCCCCGGCGGCTACGTCGCCGCGATCCGAGCCGCGCAGCGCGGCCTGAACGTGGCCGTGGTCGAGAAGGAGCGCCCGGGCGGCGTCTGCCTGAACTGGGGCTGCATCCCGACCAAGGCGATGCTGCGCTCGGCCGAGGTCTACGAGACGGTGCTGCACGCGGCCGACTTCGGGATCCGCGCCGAGAACGTCGGGCTGGACTACGACGCGATCACCCGCCGCAAGGACGGGGTGGTCAAGGGCCTCACCGACGGGGTCGCGGGCCTGCTCAAGGCCAACGGCGTCACCGTCGTCAACGGGCACGCCCGCTTCACCGGTCCCACCACCGTCGACGTCTACGCGGTGGGCGAGTCGTCGCTCGGTGCGGGCGGCCCGCGCTACGCCGCCGAGCCCGCGGGTGATGAGCCGGTCGACCGGATCAGCGCGCGCGACGTGATCGTCGCGACCGGTTCGGTCCCGGTGCAGCTGCCGCTGCCGGGCGCGGAACTGCCCGGCGTGATCACCTCCGACGGCGCGTTCGGTCTCACCGAGGTGCCCGCCAAGCTCGCCGTGATCGGTGGCAGCGCGGTCGGCGCCGAGTGGGCGAGCCTGTTCAACGCCCTCGGCAGCGAGGTCACCATCATCGAGATGCAGTCGACGCTGGTGCCCGCCGAGGACGCCGAGATCGGCAAGGCGCTGGGCCGCTCCTTCTCGAAGCGCGGCGTGCAGGTGCTGACCGGCGCCACCGTGTCGAAGATCGAGCAGGGCGGGGACGCCGCGCTCAAGGTCTCGGTGGACGGCGCGAAGGTCTCCGAGGTCGACGCGGACGTGGTGCTGGTCGGCGTGGGCCGCAAGCCCAACACCGCGGCCCTGGACCTGGCCGCCGCCGGGGTGGAGCTCGACGGTCGCGGCTTCATCCAGGTGGACGAGAAGCTGCGCACCACCGTCGAGCACGTCTACGCGATCGGCGACGTCACCGGCAAGGCGCTGCTCGCGCACGTCGCCTCGCACCAGGGCGTCGTGGCCGCCGAGACCATCGCGGGACACCACGCCTCGATCGACTACGACGTCATCCCGGCCGCGACCTTCACCCACCCGGAGATCGCCAGCGTCGGGCTCACCGAGCAGCAGGCCAAGGACGCCGGGCACGAAGTCGTGGCCGTGAAGTTCCCGTTCGCCGCGCTGGGCCGCGCCCAGACCTTCGGCGACACCGAGGGCTTCATGAAGATCGTGTCGGGCGCGCAGTACGGCGAGGTGCTCGGCGTGCACGTGCTCGGCCCCTCCGCCAGCGACCTGATCACCGAGGGCGCGCTGGCGATCACCTTGGAGGCGACGCTCGACGAGCTCGCCGAGACGATCCACGCCCACCCGACGCTCGGCGAGATCGGCATGGAGGCGGCGATGACCGCGCTCGGGCTGCCGGTGCACGTCGCGCCGCCGAAGAAGCGCTGACCAACCCGTTCTCGTCGCACCGAAAGGGTTCCGCCATGGCTGAGACCGCGACCCGCACCAAACCCGCCACCCGGGCGAAGTCCCGCCGCAGCACGGCGAAGTCGGCGAAGACCGGGCCGTTCTCCGGCGAGTCGGAAGAGCTGCTGCGCGGGTACTTCCAGCAGATGACGCTGATCCGCCGCTTCGAGGAGCGCGCGGCGCAGGGCTACACCCAGGCCAAGATCGGTGGCTACTGCCACCTGAACCTGGGTGAGGAGGCCACCGTCGTCGGCCTGATGTCGGCGCTGCGCAAGACCGACCTGCTGTTCACGAACTACCGCGAGCACGGCTACGCGCTGGCCAAGGGCATCGAGCCCGGCCGCGTGATGGCCGAGCTCTACGGCCGCACCACCGGCACCTCGAAGGGCTGGGGCGGCTCGATGCACATGTTCGACGTGGAGGCCGGGCTGCTCGGCGGCTACGGCATCGTCGGCGGGCAGATCCCGCTGGCGACCGGTGCGGCGCTGGCGATCGACTACCGCGGCGGCGACCAGGTCGTGATGTGCCAGATGGGCGATGGCACCACGAACATCGGGGCCTTCCACGAGGCGCTGAACATCGCGGCGCTGTGGAACCTGCCGGTGGTGTTCGTGGTGGTGAACAACTTCCTCGGCATGGGGACCACGGTCGAGAAGTCCTCGGCGGAGTCGGAGCTCTACAAGCGCGCCGCCGCGTACCGGATGCACGGCGAGCGCGTCGACGGCAACGACGTGCTGGCCGTCCGCGACGCGGCCACCCGCCTGGTGGAGCGGGCCCGCGAGTCGGGCGGACCGGCGCTGCTGGAGGCCGTCAGCTATCGCCTCAAGGGGCACTCGGTGGTGGATCCGGCCAAGTACCGCAGCGAGGAGTCGGTGCAGGAGGCCCGCGACCACGACCCGGTCGCGAACTTCCGGACTCGGCTGATCGAGGCCGGGGTGCTCGACGAGGACGGTGCGCAGGACGTCGAGCGGCGCGCGCAGGCCGACGCGGACGCGGCGGTCGCCTTCGCCGACGACAGCCCGCACCCCGAGGTCTCGACGCTGTTCGACTACACCTACGCCACTCCGGTCGCCAACGACTCGCGTCGGCTGCCCGCCGACCCGGTGTTCTGACCGAGCTCCACACCTCTCTCGCCGCCGCGCGGTGCCCGGCCCGATCGGCCGGGCACCGGCGGCGCACGTCTTCAGGAGAACGACTCTTGGCCCTCATCACCTACCGCCAGGCGCTGCACGACACCCTGCGCGACGAGATGCTCCGCGACGACGACGTCTTCCTCATCGGTGAGGAGATCGGCGTCTTCGAGGGCTCGTACAAGATCACCGCTGGGTTGCTGCAGGAGTTCGGCGAGAAGCGGGTGCGGGACACCCCGATCGCCGAGGAGGGCTTCGTCGGGGCGGCGGTCGGTGCCGCGATGCTGGGGCTGCGCCCGGTCGTCGAGCTCATGACGATCAACTTCTCGCTGGTCGCCCTGGACCAGATCGTCAACCACGCGGCCAAGATCTACGGCATGTTCGGCGGCCAGACCAGCGTCCCGATGGTGCTGCGCACCCCCGGCGGCGGCGGTCAGCAGCTCGGCGCGACGCACTCGCAGAACATCGAGCTGTACTACGCCTTCGTGCCCGGCCTGAAGGTCGTCGCGCCGAGCACGCCCGCGGACGCCAAGGCGTTGCTGCTGGCCTCCATCCGGGACGACGACCCGGTGCTGTTCCTGGAGAACCTGGCGCTCTACAACACCAAGGGCGAGGTCCCGGACCACGTCGAGCCCGCCGAGATCGGCAAGGCCGCCGTCACCCGCGAGGGCAGCGACATCACGATCATCGGCTACTCCCGGATGGCGGGCGTGGCCACCCAGGTCGCGGAGAAGCTGCACGACGAGGACGGGATCAACGCCGAGGTCGTGGACCTGCGCAGCCTGCGTCCGCTGGACCGCGAGACGATCGTGAACTCGGTGCGCAAGACCGGGTGCGCGGTGGTCGCCGAGGACGACTGGCTGACCTACGGCATCGGTGCGGAGATCGCCGCGTCCATCTCGGACGGTGCGTTCGACTACCTGGACGCTCCGGTGCGCCGGGTCGCGGCCGCCGAGGTCCCGCTGCCCTACGCTAAGCCGCTGGAGCGGGCCGCCCTGCCCTCCGCCGAGTCGCTGACCACGGCGGTGCGCGAAACGCTGGACGCCGTCGGCCGCCGCCGCTGAGCCTGACGTGGTCGTGCGTTCGGGTCGGACCCCGGGAGCCACGACGAGCCGGTTCACCAAGAGATCTTGAGAGTTCCCGAGGAATGTGCAGATGACTGAGATCCAGATGCCCCGCCTGTCCGACACCATGGAGGAAGGCGTCATCGCCACCTGGCGCAAGAAGGTGGGCGATTCGATCGAGCGCGGCGAGGTCGTCGCGGACATCGAGACCGACAAGGCCATCATGGAGCTGGAGGCCTTCGACGCAGGCGTGCTGGAGAAGCTGCTGGTCGAGGAGGGGCAGACGGTTCCGATCGGCACGCCGATCGCGGTGGTCGGCGACGGTTCGGGGTCCGCGGCGGAGTCCGCCGCCCCGGCCGCGGAGAAGCCCGCCGAGCCCGCCGCCGAGCCGGCTGAGTCCGCCGAGCCGGCCGAGCCCGCCGCTCCGGCCTCGCCCGCGGAGGGTTCCGCGGCCACGACGAACGGCGGCTCGGTCGCCGAGGGCACCCGGCCGAAGGCGTCGCCGCTGGCCAAGGCCGTCGCGAAGGACCTCGGCGTGGATCTCGCCTCGGTGCGGGGGACCGGCCCCGGCGGCCGGATCATCCGCGCCGACATCGAGGCCGCGGCCTCCTCCGCACCGGCCGAGGCTCCCGCCGCTCCGGCCCCGGTGGCCCCGGCGGCCCCGCAGGTGGCGACTCCGGCGGACGCCGAGGAGGTGCCGCTGAGCAACATCCGCAAGGTCACCGCGAAGCGGCTCACCGAGAGCAAGCAGCAGGCGCCGCACTTCTACCTGACCAGCGCGATCGACGTGACCGAGCTGGTGGCGTTCCGCGCGACGCTCAACGAGCGGCTGCAGGCCGCGGGCGGCCCGAAGATCAGCATCAACGACCTGGTGGTGAAGGCGGTCGCGACCGCGCTGCGCGCGAACCCCGCGGTGAACGTCTCCTTCGGCGGCGACAAGCTGATCAAGCACAAGCGGGTCAACCTGGGCGTCGCGGTGGCCATCGAGGACGGCCTGATCGTCCCGGTCATCCCGGACGCGGACCGCAAGAGCGTCTCGGAGATCGCCACCGAGGGCCGCGAGAAGGCCGGGCGCGCTCGCGAGGGCAAGCTGAAGCTGGACGAGATGTCCGGCGGCACCTTCACCATCTCGAACCTGGGCATGTTCGGCATCGAGCAGTTCTCGGCGGTGATCAACCCGCCGGAGGCCGCGATCCTGGCGGTCGGCGCGGCCAAGGACGAGCTGCAGCTGCGCGACGGCGAGGTGGTCGCGCGCACGATCCTGCGCGTGACGCTGTCGGCCGACCACCGCGCCATCGACGGCGCCGTGGGCGCGGCGTTCCTGCAGCAGTTCACCGCCCTGCTGGAGGACCCGCTGCGCATCATCGCCTGACCCGCACGCCCACGCGGCCCGCCCGCCCCCGTACCGGGGCGGGCGGGCCGTCGTGCGTTTCCGGTCGGTCGGTTCCGCCGGGTCCTGGTGGAACCGGCTCAGGCCGTGGCCCCCTCCGCCTCGGTGACCAGGAAGTGGGTGATCAGCGGGGTCACCTCGATGTCGGCGAAGGGCCAGATCGGCAGGTCGGAGAGCACGTCGTGCAGCTCCTCGGCGTCGGCCGCGATCCAGACCCCGACGTTGGCGCGCTCGCCCACCAGCGTCCAGAAGCGCTTGATCACGCCGCGGGCCAGCGGGAGGACTTCGCCGTGCAGGTGGGTCCGTCGACGCTCAGCCACCACGTGAAGTCCTTGCGGGAGGCGGGCCTGGTGCGCTGCCGGTTCGAGGGCACCCGCTGCTTCGTGTCGCTGCGCGCCGACGTGCTGGACCGCTTCGCCACCGCTCTCGGCGGTGTCCTCCGGTCCCTCGCCGAGGAACCCGTCTGAGGCCTCCCCGGGCGCGACCTGCCTGTTCGGCTCGGTGCCGACTGCGTTCACCACGCCGGGGCCGCAGCATGGGGCGGGGTGCTAGCGGGGGAGGAATGCGATGACCGGACGGCTGGAGCGGACCGCGGCGTGGCCTCGGCTGCGGGTGGACGAGTGGGCCGACACGCGCGACACGGTGCAGCTGTGGACGCAGATCGTGGGCAAGGTGCGGCTGGCGCTGGCGCCGCGGATCAACCACTGGTGGCAGTCCGCGCTGTACGTCACCGCGCGCGGCCTGAGCACCTCGGCGGTCCCGCACGGCGGCGGGGTGTTCGACGTCGAGTTCGACTTCTGCGAGCACGTGCTGCGCATCCGCACCGCCGACGCCGAGCGGCGGGTGCTCCTGGAGCCGAAGCCGGTCGCCGCGTTCTACCGGGAGACGATGGCCGCGCTCGACGAGCTGGACCTGACGACCCGGATCCACCCCGCGCCGAACGAGGTGACCACGGCGATCCCGTTCGACGAGGACGCCGAGCACGCCTCCTACGACGCGGGCAGCGCGCACCTGTGGTGGCGGCAGCTCGTCGCCGCGCACCGGGTGTTCAGCCGGTTTCGCGGGGAGTTCCTCGGCAAGGCCAGTCCGGTGCACTACTTCTGGGGCGCGATGGACCTCGCCGTCACCCGGTTCTCCGGCAGGCCCGCACCACCGCACCCCGGCGGCGTTCCGAACTGCCCGGACGAGGTGATGATCGAGGGCTACTCGCACGAGCTCAGCTCGTGCGGCTTCTGGCCGGGTGGCGGCGAGGAGGGGCTGTTCTACTCGTACGCCTACCCGGAACCCGCCGGGTTCCAGGAGTACGCGCAGGTGCCCGCGCTGCGCGAGCGGGCCGAGCTGCCGGAGGCCGCGGGCTACGTGCCGGAGCTGGGGGAGTTCGCCCTCGACTACGAAGCGGTGCGCACCGCACCGGACCCGGACGACGTGCTGCTGCGCTTCCTGCGCGCCACCTACGCGGCCGCCGCCCGGGCCGGGGCCTGGGATCGCGCCCTCCTGGAATCCCGGTGAGCCGTCAGGCCGGCAGGGCCCCGTCGATCATCGGGGCCAGTCGCTCCAGCGCGAACGGGATGCTGGTGGCGGTCGCCGAGCCGAGCGCCATCGTCAGGTCGTAGTCGTCGAGCAGCAGCAGCCCACCGCGCCGGGCCGCGGGCAGGTTGTTCAGCAGGGGATCGGCCCGCACCGCGGCCACGTCGGTGGGCTTCGCGGTGGTCACGATGACGACGTCGGCGTCGAGCAGCGAGACCTGCTCCTTGCTCACCTTCACGTTGAACTTGCCCCCGCTGTCCAGCCCGTCGATCGCGGGGGACAGCCGCAGCCCGAGCTGCTCCAGCAGCGCGGTGCGCGCGTCCTGCTTGGTGTACGCGGCGTAGGTGCCCGCGGAGTCGGTGCGGACGGTGACGTGGGTGCGGCCCTCGAACCGCCGGTGGGCCTGGCGGGTCCGGTCGATGGCGGCCTGGGTCTCGGCGATGAGGCGGTCCGCCTCGGCGCGCTTCCCGAGCGCCTGGCCGATGATCTCGGCCTGCTGCCGCCAGTTCACGCCGTAGTCGATGGTCCCCGGCGGCTGCGCCACCGTCGGCTTGAACGCGCTGAGCCGGTCGTACTGGTCCTGCGTCAGCGCGCTCTGCACGCCGAGCACCAGGTCCGGCATCAAGCTGATCACCGCTTCGACGTCCACCTCGCTGGCCAGCTGCTCCGGCTTCGAGCGCAGCAGCGGTTCCACCCACGGGCCCACCCCGGAGGCCCACGGCCCCCAGGGCGTGAGCCCGGCGGGCTGCACGCCCAGCGGCAGCAGCACGTCGTGGTCGGTGATGCCCAACGACACGACCTTGCCGGGGGCGGCGGGGATCTCGGCGGTGCCGAACTTGTTCGGGATCCGGACGGGGAAGCCGGGCCCGGCGGCCTGGCCGGAGGGGGCGGGTGACCCGCCCGCGCAGGCGGTGAGGCCCGCGGCCAGCAGGCCGGTCGCCCCCACGAGGAAGCCGCGCCTGCCCAGTCGAGTCCCGAGGGCGGCCCCGCGCGGGGGAGTTCGGTCAGCTGTGGTCATCAGGCATCCTTCATCCGAAGCAGGTCGAGCGAAGGCTAACCTAACAAAGCGGGACGGTCTCGTGGTGTGAGTTCGTTCGCACGCCGCTCAGTCGTCGACGAGTTCCCGCCGGGCCCGGGCGGTGCGCCGGGAGGGCTGCACCGAGTCGAGCTCCGCGTTGACCGCGGCGCCGAGCAGCACCGCGAACGCCGTGACGTAGAGCCAGAGCAGCACGCCCATCGGCGCCGCCAACGCGCCGTAGACCGGCGAGCGCTCGATCGTGACGTCCAGGTAGATCCGCAGCGCGAAGCTGCCGCCGAGCCACACCAGCATCGCCAGCACCGCGCCGGGCAGGTGTTCCAGCCACGGCGCCCGCAGCGGCAGCGACAACGAGTACAGCGTGCACAGCGAGGCGATCGAGCCGATCACGATCACCGGCCAGTACAGCGCGAACACCACTGCCGCGGCCTGCGGGAACCAGCCCGCGATCACCGAGGGGCCGACCGCCAGCAGCGGCAGCAGCACGATCCCGCCGAACAGCGCCAGCGTGTAGAGCAGCACCGACATCAGCCGTTGCCACACCACGCCGCGCTGCCCGCCCAGGCCGTAGACCACGGAGATCGTGTCGATGAAGACGTTCAGCGCGGCCGAGCCCGACCACAGCGCGAGCACGAAGCCGATGGAGATCACCCCGGCGCGACCGGAGCTGAGCACCTCGTCCAGCACCGGTTGCAGTAACCCGTCGATGGCCTGCTGGGACAGCACCGCCGAGGCCCCGCCCACCAGCGCCTCGCGCACCGCGGCGATGGTGCCCTCGCCGAGCACGTCGGCGAGGTAGCCGAGCGTGCCGACCAGGCCCAGCAGCACCGGTGGCATCGAGATGAGCGTGAAGAACGCGGCCTCCCCGGCGAGCCCGGTGAGCCGGTGCCGCCCGCTGGTGAGGATCGTCTTCTTCGTCAGCAGCCACAGACCGCGCAGTTGCCGGTTGCGCGGTTGCGCGTACCACAGCCGCTCGGCGAGCGACCTCCGCGCTGTCGACACGTGATCCCCTTTCGGCTCGGCGTCGCGGGACGCGGAGTCGTGATCCATCCGATGTGCGTCGAGCGCTCGCCGTGACGCGAAGGTGGTCCAGGTCACGAAAACGGTGGATGGGGAGGAGTGATGCGGTCACGGGCGGTGAAATCGGGTCGGTACCGTTTGCCGCAAGATCCGTCGTTCCTGGAGCAGCATGAAGAACTTCCTCGCCGGGGCCCGCACGCTCGGCACCGGTTTCGGCCTCATCCTGCGGTCCCCGCGACTGCTGCTGATCGGCGCGATCCCGGCGCTGCTGAGCGCTGTGCTGCTGCTGGGCGCGCTGGGATCGCTGCTGTACTTCAGCGGGGACCTGGTGGCCGCGGTGACGCCGTTCGCCGATGGCTGGAGCGACTGGCTGCGCCAGGCCTTCCGGTTGATCGTGGGCGTGGCGCTGGTGGGGGCGGCCGCGCTGCTGGCCTCGGTGTCGTTCATCGCGCTCACCCTGCTCATCGGCGGCCCGTTCTACGAGCACATCGCGGAGCAGGCCGAGCAGCGGCTGGGGCTCGACACCAGCGACGACGGCGCCGGGGTCGCCCGGCAGATCGGCCGGGGCGTGCGGGACGCGCTGAAGCTGGTGCTCATCGCGGTGGTCGGCGCGCTGGTGCTGTTCGCGCTCGGATTCGTGCCGGTGCTCGGGCAGACCGCGGTACCGGTGCTCGGGGCCGTCTTCGGCGCCTGGGTGGTCGCCCTGGAGATGGTGGGCCTGGTGTTCCAGCGGCGCGGTCTGGACGTGCGCGATCGGCGGCGCGCGCTGGCCGGGAACAAGGCGAGCACCCTCGGCTTCGGCCTGCCGACCTACCTGTTGTGCCTGATCCCGGTGGCGCAGCTCGTGGTGATCCCCGCCGCGGTCGTCGGCGGCACCCTGCTCGCCCACCGCTGCTTGGACGAGAAGACCTCCTGACCTCGTCCGAGGGTCGGCCCCGCTGACCCGGACGTGTGCCGGAGGCCCACCCGGGCGGCTTACAGTGCGGGAATGACTGCTCCCACCACGCCCGACGGCGCGTACCTGGCGAAGGTCGCCGCCGCCACCGAGCGGGCCGTCGCCACCGCGGAACCGATCAGCTCCGAGTTCGACGGCGCCCCCGAGCCCGTCCGCGCCCGCGCCGAGCGGTGGCTCGACGAGCACGCCGCGCGGCTCCTCGCGCTGAGCCACGACCTGCACGAGCACCCCGAGGAGGGCTTCGCCGAGCACCGCTCGGTGGCCGCCGCGGCGGGCCTGCTGCGCGAGCAGGGCTTCGAGGTGCGGGTCGGGGTGGGCGAGCTGCCCACCGCGCTGCTGGCGAGCACCGGCACCGGCGGGCCGCACGTGGCGGTGCTGGCCGAGTACGACGCGCTGCCCGGGGTGGGCCACGCCTGCGGGCACAACATCATCTGCGCGGCGGGCACCGGCGGGTTCCTCGGTGCCGCCGCGGTGCTCGGCGAGGTCGGCGGCAGGCTCAGCCTCATCGGCACCCCGGCCGAGGAGGGCGGTGGCGGCAAGGAGCTCCTGGCCCGAGCGGGGATCTTCGACGACGTGGACGCGGTGCTCATGCTGCATCCGTTCTCGCACGACGTGGCCACCCACCCGTTCCTGGGCCGCAGGCAGCTCGACGTCGTCTTCCACGGCATCGCCGCACACGCCTCGGCGCAGCCCTTCATGGGTCGCAACGCGCTGGACGCGGTGGTCGCGACCTATCAGGGTGTGGCGGCGCTGCGCCAGCACGTGCCCTCCGGGGACCGGGTGCACGGCATCATCACCGACGGCGGGCAACGCCCCAACGTGGTGCCGGAACGCGCCGCCGCCCAGTTCTACGTCCGCTCCGCCGATGCCGATTCGCTGCGGGACCTCGCCGCGCGCATCGAGCGGATCGCCCGCGGTGCCGCCGAGATGACCGGTTGCGGCGTGGAGCTGATCTGGGACCGGCAGCACCCGTACCTGCCGATCCGGCACAACGACGCGCTCGCCGCCCGCTGGGCCGGGCACCAAGCGCGGCGCGGCCGCACCTCGTTGCCGCGCGGGGTGGTCCCGGAGTACCTGACCGGTTCGACGGACCTGGGCAACCTGAGCTTCCGGATGCCGGCGATGCACCCGATGATCGGGCTGGAGGACCCCGGACTGTCCCTGCACACCTCGGGTTTCGCGACGGCGGCGGGCTCGGCGGCCGGAGACCGGGCGGTGCTGGACGGGGCGGTCGGGCTGGCGCTGACCGCGGTGGACTACCTCGCCGACGAGCGGTTGCGCGCCGCGGTGCGCGCGGAGTTCGAGGACGCGGGCGGCGCCGTCGACGTCCCCGCCTTCTTCGACTGAGCCCGCTCCCCGGGCGGCCGCCAGGGGAGCGGCGGCCGCCCACCTCACCCGGCGGGGTGAGGCCGGCGGGTGGGCGCTGCGTACGATCGGCACCCGCCCGATCGCGACCTACCCCGAGGTGCCCGCCGTGGACGAACTGGTCAGAAGCTGGAGCGCCCAGCTGCTCGACTCGGGGTCGGCGCTGACCCTGCTGCTGGGGCTGGTCGCGCTCGGCCTCGTCCTGAACCGGGGGAGCTGGCTGCTGCTGCGCAACGTCGTGACCATCGCCCACGAGGGCGGGCACGCCGTGGTGGCGCTGCTGAGCGGCCGGACCCTCAACGGCATCCGGCTGCACTCCGACACCTCCGGGCTCACGCTCTCCACCGGCCGACCCACCGGGCCGGGCATGGTGTTCACCCTGTTCGCCGGGTATCCGGCGGTGTCGCTGCTGGGCCTGGGTGGTGCGGCGCTGGTGTCGTTCGACCAAGAGCGGATCGCGCTGTGGGCGGCGATCGGGCTGCTGGCGGTGATGCTGCTGGCCATCCGCAACGCCTACGGCGTGCTGTCGGTCGTGGTCACCGGCGGGGCGCTGTTCGCGGTGTCCTGGTTCGCGACCCCGCAGTGGCAGGCGGCCTGCTGCGTGCTGGTGAGCTGGTTCCTGCTGTTCGGCGGCCTGCGCCCGATCGCGGAGCTGCGCGGCAAGCGCACCGGGGGCCGGGCGCCGAGCTCGGACGCCGATCAGCTGGCGCGGCTCACCCGGTTCCCGGCGGCGGGCTGGCTGGGCGTCTGGTTCCTCATCGGCGGCGCCGCGCTGCTCCTCGGCGGTCGTTGGCTGCTGCTCATCCCCCAGCTGTAGCTCGGGCCCGCGGTGGACGGGGCGGTGCCTTGCCTCGACCCGGCCCGGTGCCGCAGCATCAGCGCGTGACGATCAACGAGGTTCTCGACCTTCCCGGCGTGCGCCCGGTGCGCCGCACCGGATTCGGCGCCATGCAGCTCGCGGGTCCCGGGGTGCTCGGGCCGCCCGCCGACCCGGACGGGGCGAAGGCGGTGCTGCGCCGCGCCGTGGAGCTGGGCGTCGATCACATCGACACCAGCGACTTCTACGGCCCGTGGACGGTCAACGAGCTCATCGCCGAATCGCTGCACCCCTATCCGGAGGGGTTGGTGCTGGCCACCAAGATCGGTGCCTACCGCGACCGGCAGGGTGCTTTCCTCCCGCTGGGGCATCCGGACGCGCTGAAGGCCCAGGTGCACGACAACCTGCGCAGGCTGCGGGTCGACGTCCTCGACCTCGTGTACCTGCGGCACACGGTCGATCGCCCGGGGATCACCGTGCAGGACCAGCTCGGCGCGCTCGTGGAGCTGCGCGAGGAAGGTCTGCTGCGGGGCATCGGCCTGTCGAACGTGACGCTGGAGCAGTTCGAGCAGGCGCGGGAGGTGACCCCGCTGGCGGCGGTGCAGAACGCCTACAACCTGCTGGATCGCGGCTGCGCCGACCTGCTGGACCACGCAGCGGGCCTGGGAGTGCCGTTCGCGCCCTTCTTCCCGCTCGGCTCCGCCTTCGTCGCCGATTCCGGGGTGCGCGGCGGTGAACTGGTGCGGTCGATCGCGCGCCGCCACGAGATCGAGCCCACCCAGGTGCCGCTGGCGTGGTTGCTCCGGCGGTCGCCCGCGGTGCTGCTGATCCCGGGTACCTCCTCGATCGAGCACCTGGAGAGCAACTGCTCGGCCGAACGGGTGGAACTGGCGGACTCGGAGATCGCCGAGCTCGACGCGCTGGTCGCCGAGGGGCAGGCGGTCGAACGGGCCGGGTGATCCTCACCCCGCCCGACGGGGGAAGGTGATCACGAACGGGGCAAGTTCGGGGACGTGATCAAGGGAGTGGACGGTGCTCCGCGTACAAGACTTCACCCAGTAGTCTTGCGGACACGGGGAGACGTTCGGGGACCGATGGGGCGCGGTGACACCGGCGGCCGCGAGGCCGTCGGGACAGGCGCCCGCTCCGTGGTGACCGGCCATCTCGCCTGGGCCGGCGCGAAGTCCGCCGGCGTGGTCGACGGACAGGTGAACTGAGCATGGGAGATTCCCTGGACCCGGGCAGCGTGGCCGGGGCGCAGGAACCGGCCGGATGGCGCGTCGCTCTGGCCGCGCGGTGGGCGCAGCGGTTGCTCGACTGCTCGCCGGAGATCCGGTTAGCGGCCGCCGAACTCCAGCGCGAGCTCGCGAAGCTCGTCGACGAGCTCGCCGACGCGCTGCAGAACCCGTCGAAAGCCGAGGAGTCCGGCCGCGTGGTGGGGGAGCGGCTCGTCGAGCTGCGCGCCACCGGGGATCACAGCCTTCCCTGCACGCTGGAGCTGATCCGGGAGTGCGTCGTCGGCGAGTCCGGGGTCGGGGCGGTGGGACACCTGCTCCAGCTGCTCACCTCGATCGCCGCGTCGTACTCCGCCGCCGACCGGCAGCGCGCCGAGGTCCGCCAGCGCAGCACCACCCAGGCGCTGCTGCGCGCCGATCGCGAGCGCAAGGCCAGCGACGCCCGGTTCCGCGAAGTGTTCACCAGCACCCCCATCGGGGTCGCGATCTGCGACCTGAAGGGCAGGTTCGCCGAGGTCAACCCGGCGCTGACCGGCATCCTCCGGCACCGGGAAGCCGACCTGCTCGAGATGACGATCCACGACCTCTTCCACCCGGAGGAGGCCGCCTACCTCAACGCCGCCTACGCGGAGCTCGCCGAGGGCGGCCCGGGCCAGCGACTCCGGGAGCGCCGCAGGCTGCTGCGCGCGGACGGCGAGCAGGCCTGGGCCTACCTGGCGGTCTCGCTGCTGCGCGACGCCGACGGGGAACCGAAGCACATCGTCACGATGGTCGAGGACATCAGCGACCTCTACCTGCTGCAGGAGCGCATCCAGTACCAGGCGCTGCACGACGCGATGACGGGGCTGGCGAACCGGCAGTACTTCCGCACCAGGCTGGAGGCCGCGCAGGGGAACTTCCCGTCGGACGGCGTGCTCACGCTCTACCACCTGGGGCTGGACGGGTTCGAGCTGATCAACGACGGGCTCGGGCACGAGACCGGGGACAAGGTGATCCGCGCCGTCGCGCACCGGCTGGAGCAGCTCGTCGAGAACGAGGAGGCCCTGGTCGCTCGCTTCGGCGGCACCGAGTTCGCCATCCTCATCAGCGAATCCCCGCACACCCCGGCCATTCCGGAGTTCGCGGCGCTCATCAACGAGGAGCTCTCGGAACCGATCTACGTCGGCGAGCACGGCATCGCCACCACCGCGAGCATCGGGGTGGTCCGCTGCACGGTCGCCGAGGCGGATCCGGCGAGCATGATGGGCGCGGCCGACGTGGCGCTGCGCCGCGCCGAGATCGCGGGCGCGCGGCAGTGGGAGCTCTACGACCCCGACCTCGCCCCGGACGAGCGGTCCGAGGCGAAGCTGGCGGCGATCATGCCCGGCGCGCTGGAGCTCGGCGAGTTCGAGGTCTGCTACCGGCCCGTCGTCGATCTGGCCTCGCGCGGCCTGATCTCGGTCGAGGCGCGGCTGCGCTGGAGCCCGCCGGGCCACGAGGTGCTGGGCCACCGCTCCTGCCAGGAACTCGCGGAGCGGTCCGGGGTGACGCTCGCGTTGCGCGACTGGATGCTGCGGACCGCCTGGGAGCAGGTGGCGCAGTGGCACCGCGGCGGGCAGCGGGTCTGCTTCCTGGTCGAGCTGAGCGGCAACCAGTTCCGCGACCCGGACCTGGTCGCGCTGGTGCGCTCGGTGCTCGACGGCGGTGGCCTCGCCCCGGGCTGGATGCACCTGGCGCTGCCGGCCGACGCGGTGCTGCGCGCCTCCGAGGAGCTGCTGGAGAACATCGACGTGCTGCGCTCGATGGGCGTGCGCGTGCTGCTGCACGGCTTCTCGGGTTCCGCGCAGGAGCTGCGGGTGCTGCGGCGCGTCCCGGTGGCGGGCGTGCGGCTGGCGGATGAGCTGGTCGAGCTGGTGCACACCTGCGCCGAACCGGAGGACCCGGCGGTGCGCGCGGTGCGCCAGCTGATGCCGCTGATGCACGACAGCGGCGTCAAGATCTGCACCGGCGAGGTGCGCGACGAGCAGCAGGCGCGGGGCTGGGCCGAGGCGGGCTGCGACTTCGCGCTCGGTCCGCTGTTCGGGGAACCGCTCGCGGCTTGGGACGCGCACCAGGTGCTGCGCGCCTTCGAGGAACCGCGCTCACCTCTCCACGACCACGACTGACCCGGGACCGCCCGGTGGCCCCGCCCGCGCAGCGCGAGCGGGGCCACCGGCGCCGGTGATCAGTCCGCGTGGACCGGCTGGGTCTGCGGGTTGAACTCCTCGTAGCGGACGTCCTTGGCCGGGTCGGTGCGCGGGTCGTTCAGCGCGAGCACGTCCAGGCCCTCCTGGATGCCGCTGGAGTAGATGTGGCCGTTGTAGTAGTACGCCGACCACGATCCCGCGAGCTCCAGCTTCCCCGGGTCGAACGGCGGGCGGTCGAAGTGGGCGATCTCCTGCGGGTTCGCCGAGTCGGTGAAGTCCCACACCGACACGCCGCCCTGGTACCAGGCCTGCACCATGATGTCGCGGCCCGGAACCGGGATCAGGGAGCCGTTGTGCGCCACGCAGTTCTCGGTGTCGGCCTGGTCGCGGGGCAGCTTGTAGTAGCTGCGGAACCGCAGCTCCAGGTCCGAGCCGGTGCCGGTGATGTCGTAGACGCCGTCCGCGCCCCGGTGCGGGCCCACTCGCGGGTTGCAGGTCGCGGCCGCGCCGCCGCCGAGCTCGTCGGTGAACACGACCTTCGTGCCGTCGTTGTTGAAGGTCGCGGAGTGCCAGAACGCGAAGTTCTCGTCGTCGCGGACCCGCTCGGTCACCCGCGGCTTCGCCGGATCGGAGATGTCGAACAGCACCCCGTCTCCCATGCAGGCCCCTGCGGCGAGGTCGCGCTCCGGGAACGCGGTGATGTCGTGGCAGCCGGTGGTTTCGCTGACGCCACCGGGTGAGCCCGGGTTGCCGCCGTCCGGGAAGAGCACCGGGGCGTCGACGAGCTCCGGCGAGTCCGGCGCGGCCAGCGGCACCTTGACGATGGAGATCTTGTCGTGCGGCGGCTGGCACGCCGGGAACTCCGGTGCCGGCCCGTAGGAGGAGATGTAGAGGTACACCGCCTCGCCGGCTTCGTCCGGCACGAGCGTGTGGGTGTGCGAACCGCAGTCCGTGGCGATGGCCGAGACGTAGCGGGGTTTCGCCGGATCGCTGACGTCGAAGACCTTCATGCCCTCCCACGCCCGCGGGTCCGCGGCGGTGGTCTCCTCGCTGGTGCAGGTGTCGTTGGTGCGGGGGTAGTCCGTGGAGACGAACAGCAGGTTCCCGGAGATCGACACGTCGCCCTGCCCGCCGGGGCAGGCGACCTGGCTGACGATCCTCGGCCGCCGCGGCGTCGAGATGTCGTAGACGACGACGCCGTCGTAGTTGCCCACGAAGGCGTGGTCGCCCTGGAACGCGATGTCGGTGCCGAATGCGTCGAGGTTGTCGAACGGAGCCTGTTTCGGCAGGTTCGCCAGGTGCTCGATGTTCGGGCTGTGCTCGGGTTCCCCCGGCTCCGCCCGCAGCGAGGCGCCGGAGGTGTCCTCCGGGTGCTCGTGCGGCGGCGTCGCCGAGGACGGTGGTGCGAACACCACGCCGAGCAGCAACGGCACGGTCGCGGCGAGGACGCCCGCGGCTCGTCTTCTGGTGCGCTGACCGGTACGCGAATTCAAGCCCATCACCCCAAGCCGGCCGGCTCCCCGGCCGTCGTTCTGGCAGCGGTTACCCCGACCGCGTTCGATCAGTATCTTGTAGCGACGTGGTGGGGCCAATAGGCCGAGTCGGTCGTACCAACATGTGAAATTCCCGTTGGCACGGCTGGGAAAAGGGGGCGTGGTGCCGGTTCTGTGGCGGGCGGCGGGTCGTCGCGGTGCGGTCGTCGCGGGCTGGTGCGCGCTGGCGGTGCTGCTGGTCGCGGGCTGCGGTGGGGGGACCACCGAACCGCGGCCGGAGTCGGCTCCGGTGGTCCTGCCGGGCGCACCGGGCGACGAGCCGTCCGTGGTCCCGTCCGTACCGGGCGGGCGGTTGTCGGCGGCGGAGCCGGGGCGGGCCGAAGCGGACTACGTGCGGATGATGATCGTGCACCACGAGCAGGCGGTGCTGATGACGGATCTCGCCGAGACGCGGGCGCGGGACGCGCGGGTGCGCTCCCTGGCGGCCCGCATCGGCGGCGCGCAGCCGGTGGAGATCGGGGCGATGCGCGGCTGGCTCGACTCCCGCGGCGTGCCGCCGGAGGAGGCGTCGGAGCCGGGCCACCACGGGGGCGGGCACCGCGCGGACATGCCGGGCATGGCGACCCCCGAGCAGCTCGCGGAGCTGGCGGCGGTTTCCGGCGCGGAGTTCGACCGGCTCTTCCTGCGGCTGATGACCACGCACCACGAGGGCGCCGTGGCGATGGCCACCGACGTGCTCGCCGCGGGCCGCGACGAGCGGGTGCACGAGATGGCCCAGGACGTGCTCGTCACCCAATCCGACGAGATCGCCACCATGCGCGGCCTCGCCGCCGACGTCTGATCCCGGCGCGAAGCGGCCCGGGTTCGGCGCGCCGGGCCCCGATGCCACATGATCAGATGATGGCACCGAACGAGATCGACCAGTCCGACGAGCTGTTCGCCGCGTGGATGCGGGAGAACCTGGACCGCGCCGCCGAGCACTTCGAGGTGTCGGTGGTGGGTGAGCCGGTGTTCGGGTGGCGGTCGCGGTCCATCGGCGCGGCGGTGCTCGGTCCGGCGGGGCCGCGCTGGCTGCGGCTGGCGTCCGAGGAGACCCGGTGGGCCGAGGGGGATTGGTGGACCGGCAACGCCGACGCCAACGCGATCACCGGGGTGCGCAAGCCCCGGGTGCTCGGCGTCGTCGAGTGGGACCTGGAGGACGTGCGCAGGCAGCGGGGCGAGTTGATGACCTTCGTTCCGGGGCGGCGCTGCTCGGAGTCGGACGTGCTGCGAGCGGAGCTCGACCTGCCCGCCGAGTGGTGGGACGAGCTGCGGCGCACCACCGAGGTGGTGCGCGCGGTCCCCACCCAGCGGATGCGCCGGGACGAACCGCACATCCGGCGCGCCGTGCGCGAGAAGTTCGGCGTGGAGCCGGACCTGGCGGAATGGGAGACGGCGCACGGCGACCTGCACTGGGCGAACTTGCTGGAACCCCGGTTCGGGTTGCTGGACTGGGAGTTGTGGGGGCGCGCTCCGGCCGGTACCGATGCCGCCACGTTGTACTGCTACTCCCTGCTCGCCCCGCGCACCGCGGAGCGGGTGCATCGGACCTTCGCCGACGTGCTCGACTCCGACCCGGGGCGGACGGCGCTGCGCTACGCCGCTGCCCGGGCCCTGCACCGCGTCGACATGGGCGACCACCCCGACCTCGCCGAGCCGCTGCACGAGCTGGTGGCCGGCCTGCCCTGAGCGGGCCCACCGGCCGTCCGCGGGCTCAGTGCAGGAGCTTCAGCCCGATCACGCCACCCACGATCATCGCCAGGAACAGGACCTTGAGCACCGACACCGCTTCCTCCCCGGTCGTCATCGCGTAGGCGACCGTGAGCACCGCGCCGATGCCCACCCACACCGCGTAGGAGGTGCCGACCGGCAGGTCCCGCATCGCGAACGCGAGACCGCCCATGCTGGCGGCGAGAGCGGCGAAGAACACGACCGTCGGCCCGAGGCGGCTGAGTCCTCCGGACTTCCCCAGCGCGGTGGCCCACACCGCTTCCAGCACTCCGGAGAGAACGAGCACGAGCCACGACATCACGGCCTCCAGCGGGCCGTCTTGTCGCACTCCGGGTACGGCGCCCCTCGTCCGGGAGCCGCGTCTCGCGGGCTCGTCCCCAACGTCTCACGCGGGTCGCGGGGTGGCAACGAGTGCCAGGTCTCCACCGCCCCAGCCGCGGGTCAGCTCGTCGGGGGCAGCTCCAGCGCGGCGCGCACCAGCGAGAGCGCCTCCTGCGGCGGGATCCCGAGGGCGCGGGTGGCGCGGGCGTACTCCGCGGCCGCCTCGGCGGCGCGCTGCGCTCCCCGGTTCCCGGCAGCGCTGACGTAGGTGCCCGCGCGGCCCCGGGTCTCGATCAACCCGGCCTGCTCCAGCTCCCGGTAGGCCCGAGCGGCGGTGTTCGCGGCGATGCCCAGCTCGGCGGCCAGCGCCCGCACCGTCGGCAGCTTGGCGCCCACCGGCAGCTCGCCGGAGTTGATCCTGGCCGCGATCCCGGACCGCACCTGCTCGAACGGGCTCGTGCTCGCCCCCGGATCCACGCTGAGGTCCACCATGCGTCTCATTCTCCGCCAGCCCGCACCGCCGGACCGCACCACCCGGATCAGCCGGTCGGGGGGCGCGGGATCCCCAGCTCCTCGAACAGCGCCGCGGCCGTGCGGCGGTGTTCCCGCGCCTCCTCGTCGCGCCCGCCGCGCTCGCAGAGCTCTGCCAACCGCTCGTGGTCCAGCGCCTCGCCGTAGGCGTACTCGACGGCCCGGTGCAGCTCCAGCGCCCGCTCGACGTGGGCGAAGGCCTCCTCGGCGCGCCCCAGGTCGCCGAGCACCGCACCCATCTCGCTGAGCGAGGTGGCCTCGATGCGGCGGTCGCCGCGGGCGCGGCGGATCTCGATGGCCCGGCGCAGGTGGTCGAGCGCCTCGTCGTACTGGCCGAGGCGCCGCTCTGCCTGGGCGAGCACGCTCAGCGTCGTGGCTTCCCCCCAGTCGTCACCCAGCTCGACGTGCATCGCCAGGGCGCGCTCCAGGGCATCGTCGGCCTCGGCGTCGCGGCCCATCGCGCAGTACAGCTTGCCCAGGTCGCGCAACGCCCAGGCCTGGGCCCACGGTGGTCCGAGCCGCCGCCACAGCGGGACCGCCCGCTCCAGGTCGGCCAGCGCGGCCGCGTGGTCGCCGAGGGTCTCGCGGGCGATGGCGGTGCTGGTCAGCAGCCACGCCTCGGCGAGCCCGTCCCCGACCGCGCGGGCCGCGCCGAGCCCGGTGCGGTGGGTGACCAGCCAGTCGGTCAGCGGCCGCCGAGCCAGCATGAAGGCGAACATCGCCACGGGCAGCTGCCAGGCCAGGACCAGCTCGCCGCGGTCGGCGGCCTGGCGGACCGCGGCGACCAGGTTTTCCCGCTCGTCGTCGTAGAAGTGCAGCGCGGTCGGCCGGTCCGCGAACTCGGGTACGGCGCCAGGGGCGCGGGGAAGGTCCATCGGGAGCCGGGTGAAGCTCGGCTCGGCCGCCCAGGAGGCCGCCGTCACGGCGTGCAGGTACCAGGACAGCAGCCGGCGCACGGCCGCTTCGCGCTCGGCGCTCCGCCCGTCCCGCTGCGCGCGTTCGGCGGCGTAGAGCCCCAGCAGGTCGTGGAACCGGTAGCGGTCGGGGCGGTGTTCTTCGAGCAGGTGCGCACCGGTGAGGGAGTCCAGCACCCGGCGGGTCGTCGCTCGCGGCAGCCCGGCCAGCGCCGCGGCGGCGCCGAGGCCGATGTCGGGGCCCGCGGCCAGACCGAGCAGCCGGAACAGGCGTGCCGCCTCGGGAGGCAGCGACCGGTACGACCAGGAGAACACCGCTCGCACGGTGGTGAGGTCGTCCTCGTCGGAGGTGAGCGCGTTCAGCCGCTCGCGCTCGTCGGCTAGCTCCTCGACGAGATCGGCGATGCGCCGTCGCGAGCCCGCCAGCCGCTCCGCGGCGATGCGCAGCGCGAGGGGCAGGTGCGCGCAGTACCGGGCGAGTTCGGCCGCCGCGTCGGGCTCGGCGTCGATCCGATCGGCCCCGGCGGCCTTGCGCAGCAGTGCGAGCGAGTGCTCCGGCGGCAGCACGTCCAGCGACATCCGGGCGGCTCCTTCCCTAACCGTCAGGCTGGGCAGCCGATTGCGGCTGGTGATCAGCACCCGGCACGAGGCGGAGCCCGGCAGCAGCGGGCGGACCTGCTCGGCGGATGCGGCGTTGTCGAGCACGATCAGCATGGTGCGCGCGTTGATCAGCGTTCGGAACAGCGAGGACTTCGCGTCGACGTCGACGGGGCACCGGTCGCCGGAGACGCCCAGCGCGCGCAGCACCTCGTCGAGCGCCTCGTCCGCTTCGCGCCGCCGACCGGAGTGGTGGCCGCGCAGGTCGAGGTAGAGGTCTCCGTCCGGGAACCGGTCCCGCACCCGGTGCGCCCAGTGCGCGGCGAGCGAAGTCTTCCCCACCCCTCCGGAACCGACGATCAACCACGCGGGTGCCGCGGTGCTGGTCGGCTCGGCCAGCCAGGAGTCCAGCTCGGCGAGGCCGGTCTCGCGGTCGGTGAAGTGGGCGACGCGCGCGGGGAGCTGGCGCGGGACCGGGATCTCCGGTGCGGGCACGTGGAAGTGCACGCCGCCCTTGATCTCGCCCGCCTGCACGACGTGCCGCGCGTTCCCGGAGAAGACGTTCCGGACCTCGTCGACCACCGCGACCTCCTGCCGAACGCCTCGCCGACGCTCGAAACAGGTCTACCGAGCGCGGGCGGCCGCTGTTCGGAGAACCGGCCGACGAGCCCCGAAGAGCGGCCGTCCGGACCAGCGCCTGCGCCCGGACGGCGCGGTCCCGGGGCGGTGCCGATCCCGGGCGGCGCCGATTCCGGGGCGGCGCCGTGGCCGGAATCCGGCCGTGCGACGGGAAAACAGCGCATCCGCTCACCCGATACGGGCGATCCGCCACACCATTCGGCAATGGTGGAACTCCTGTTCGAGCGAGCACCATGAAGTCATGAACCAGCGAATCGCAAGCCCCCGGAACCCCGTCCTGTCGAAGCCCAGCCGCGGGGCCGCCGACCCCGGGAGCGGTGGACCGCAAGCGCGCCGCGGCAATCGCGCCGCGCCGGCGGGGCGTCGGCACCCGGCGCTGGGAATCACGGTGCTGCGCAAGGTGTTCCGAGCTCCGTACCGGTTCCGTCGCCGGGTATCGGGTCCGGGGTGGGCGCTGTCGTCCGCGCCCCCGCGCGGCCGGGGTGCACCGCCGGGCTCATCGCCCCCGGAACGCGCGCAGCAGTTGTTCCGCCGCCAGCGACGCGGTCAGCTCGCCCGCGCGCACCCGCGCCTCCACCTCGCCGACCTGCCCCCGCACCTCGGGGTGGGCGACGAGCTCGGCCATGAGCTGATCGCGCACCAGCGCCCAGGTCCACTCGACCTGCTGGCGGCTGCGCTTGTCCGCGAGCTCCCCCGTCTCCGTCAGGGTCGCGCGGTGCTGCTCCACCTGTTCCCACAGCGAGTCCAGCCCGGTGCCGTTCAGCCCGCTGCAGGTGACCACCGGCGGCGTCCAGGAAGCGCTGACCGGGGTGAGCAGCCGCAGCGCGGACCGCAGCTCGCGGGCCGCCTTCCGCGCCTCCATCTCGTGCGGGCCGTCGGCCTTGTTCACCGCGACCAGATCGGCCAGCTCCAGCACGCCCTTCTTGATGCCCTGCAACTGGTCTCCGGTGCGGGCCAGGGTGAGCAGCAGGAAGCAGTCGACCATGCCCGCCACGGTCACCTCGGACTGCCCGACGCCGACGGTCTCGACCAGCACCACGTCGAACCCGGCGGCCTCCATCAGCACGATGGTCTCGCGGGTCGCTCGCGCGACGCCGCCGAGCGTGCCCGCGGAGGGGGAGGGACGCACGAACGCCGCCGGGTCTGCCGCCAGCCCGCCCATCCTCGTCTTGTCGCCGAGGATGCTCCCGCCGGTTCGGGTGGAGGACGGGTCCACCGCCAGCACCGCCACCCGGTGCCCGGCCGCCGTCAGCGAGGTGCCGAGCGCTTCGATGAACGTGGACTTGCCGACCCCGGGCACGCCGGTGATGCCGACCCGGTGCGCCCCGCCGCTGTGCGGGAGCAACCGGACGAGCAGCTCCTGGGCCTTCGCCCGGTGCGCCGGTCTGGTCGACTCCACCAGGGTGATCGCCTGCGCCAGCCGGGTGCGGGAACCGCCCAGCACGCCCTCGGCGTAGTCCTCGACGTCGATCTCGCGTGGCATCAGTCGAGTTCGAGCCTGGTTCGGAGTTCCTCGAGCAGGCCCAGCGCGGCCTCCGCGATCACGGTGCCGGGCGGGAAGATCGCGGCCGCCCCGGCCTCGCGCAGCGCGTCGAAGTCGGCGGGCGGGATCACGCCCCCGACGACGATCATGATGTCCTCCCGGCCGACCGCGGCCAGCTCGTCGCGCAGCGCGGGGACCAGCGTGAGGTGCCCGGCTGCCAGCGAGGAGACCCCGACGACGTGCACGTCGGACTCGGCGGCCTGGCGGGCGACCTCGGCGGGGGTTTGGAACAGCGGGCCCACGTCCACGTCGAAGCCGACGTCCGCGAACGCGGTGGCGATCACCTTCTGGCCGCGGTCGTGGCCGTCCTGGCCCATCTTGGCGACCAGGATCCGGGGGCGGCGGCCCTCGTCCTCGGCGAAGCGCTCCACGACCTCGCGGGCGCGCTCCAGCGGCGCCGACGATCCCGCTTCTTCCCGGTACACGCCGGAGATCGTACGGATCTGGCCCGCGTGGCGGCCGAAGACCTGCTCCATCGCGTCCGAGATCTCGCCGACGGTGGCCTTGGCGCGCGCGGCGTCCACGGCGAGGGTGAGCAGGTTGTGGTCGAGGTCGCCGGGGCGCTCGTCGGACATCGCGGCCTCCGCCGCCCCGGTCAGGCGTCGCAGCGCGTCCTGGCAGGCGGTCTCGTCGCGCTCCTCCCGCAGCCGCCGGAGCTTGTCCAGCTGCTCGGCGCGGACCTCGGCGTTGTCGACCTTGAGGACCTCGATCTGCTCATCGCCGTCGAAGCGGTACTTGTTGATGCCGATCAGCGGCTGGCGGCCGGAGTCGATGCGCGCCTGGGTGCGGGCGGCGGCCTCCTCCACGCGCAGCTTCGGGATGCCCGCGTCGATGGCCTGCGCCATGCCACCCGCGTCCTCGACCTCGGTGATGTGCGCCCAGGCGCGCTCGGCGAGATCAGCGGTGAGCCGTTCGATGTAGTGGCTGCCGCCCCACGGGTCGATCACGCGCGTGGTGCCGGACTCCTGCTGCAGCACCAGCTGCGTGTTGCGGGCGATGCGGGCGGAGAAGTCGGTGGGCAGCGCGAGCGCCTCGTCCAGGGCGTTGGTGTGCAGCGATTGGGTGTGGCCCTGGGTGGCGGCCATCGCCTCCACGCAGGTGCGGGCGACGTTGTTGTAGACGTCCTGGGCGGTCAGCGACCAACCGGAGGTCTGCGAATGGGTCCGCAGCGACAGCGACTTGGGGTTCTTCGGCCCGAAGGTCTTCACGAGCTTCGCCCACAGCAACCGCGCGGCGCGCAGCTTCGCGACCTCCATCGCGAAGTTCATCCCGATGCCCCAGAAGAATGACAACCGGGGAGCGAAGGCGTCGATGTCCAGCCCGGCCGTGCTGCCCGCCCGCAGGTACTCCACGCCGTCCGCGAGCGTGTAGGCGAGCTCCAGGTCGGCCGTGGCTCCGGCCTCCTGGATGTGGTATCCGGAGATCGAGATCGAGTTGAACTTCGGCATCCGCTGGGAGGTGTAGGCGAAGATGTCCGAGATGATCCGCATCGACGGCTGCGGGGGGTAGATGTAGGTGTTGCGGACCATGAACTCCTTGAGGATGTCGTTCTGGATGGTCCCCGCGAGCTTCTCGGGCGGCACCCCTTGTTCCTCGGCGGCGACGATGTAGAGCGCCATCACCGGGAGCACCGCCCCGTTCATGGTCATCGACACGCTCATCTTGTCCAGCGGTATGCCGTCGAACAGCTGGCGCATGTCGTAGATCGAGTCGATCGCCACCCCGGCCATGCCCACGTCGCCGGACACCCGCGGGTGGTCGGAGTCGTAGCCGCGGTGGGTGGCCAGGTCGAACGCCACCGACAGGCCCTTCTGCCCGGCGGCCAGGTTGCGCCGGTAGAAGGCGTTCGACGCGGCGGCGGTGGAGAAACCGGCGTACTGGCGCACCGTCCAGGGCTGGTTGACGTACATCGTCGGGTACGGGCCGCGCAGGAACGGCGCGATTCCGGGCTTGGTGGCCAGGAAGTCCAGGCCCTCGGTGTCGGCCGCGGTGTAGAGCGGTTTCACCCCGATGCCCTCGGGTGCTTCCCAGACCAGGGCGTCGGACTCCTTGCCGGTCGCGGAGAGGACGGCCGAGTCCCAGCGGCTCGCCGCGTCGCCCTCGGCGGGGCAGCGGTCCAGCGGGATGTCGGCGAAGTTCGGGATGCTGTGGTTCATCACTCGACTCCCAGGGTCCGGTGCGCGGCGCGCAGCACGTCGACGGCATCGCAGCCGGAGTACACGAGACCGTCCACATCGTCCGGTCGTTGCTTCGGACGGCCGGCCAGCAGCACGGTCGTCGCGCCGGCCTCCTTGAGCGCCTTCGCCGTCTCGGCGGCGCGCTCGGCGTACACCCCGTCCGCAGAGCACAGGCACACCAAGGGGGAGCGGTGCTCGGCGTACGCGGCGAGGACGTCCGCGGTGGACTCGGTGGGGCCGGCCTCGGCGGCGCCCAGCCCGCCGGCGGCGAACAGGTTCCGGGCGAAGGAGGCCCGCGCGGTGTAGGTGGCCAGCGGCCCGAGGGTGGCGAGGAAGACCTCCGGGCGCTGCGAGCGCGCGTCGGCGGCGTCGCGCAGCGCCTCGAAGTCCTCGGCGTAGCGCACCCGGGGCAGCCCGCCGGAGGGCTGTTCGGGCAGCGGGCGGCGCCGGAGCGGCTGTTCGTCGAGGTCGGGGAACTCGCTGACCCCGGTGATCGGGTCGGTTCGGCGCGCGATGGCGCTCCTGCGCCGCTGCCAGGTACTCGCCAGGCGCTCGGCGACCAGTCCGGAGCGCAGCGCCGCGTCCAGGCCGCCCGCGCGTTCGATCTCCTGGAACCAGGACCAGGCGGATCGGGCGAGTTCCTCGGTGAGCCGCTCGACGTACCAGGAGCCGCCGGCTGGGTCGATCACCTGGGCCAGGTGCGCTTCATCCAGCAGCAGTGCCTGGGTGTTGCGGGCCACGCGCCGGGAGAACTCGTCCGGGGCGCCGATGGCGGCGTCGAACGGCTGCACCGTCACCGCCTGCGCGCCGCCGACCCCGGCGGCGAAGGTGGCGATGGTCGCGCGCAGCATGTTCACCCACGGATCCCGGCGGGTCAGCATCGCCGAGGACGTCACCGCGTGCTGGTGCTGCGCCCGCGCCGGTTCCGCGGCCCCGCTGCGGCGGGTGACCTGCTCCCACACCCGGCGCGCGGCGCGCAGCTTGGCGATCGTGAGGAACTGGTCGGCGGTCGCCGCGTAGCGGAACTCCAGCAGCCCGCAGGCGGTGTCCACGTCCAGCCCTGCCTCGGTGAGCCACCGCAGGTAGCCCACCCCGGCCGCCAGCGAGGCCCCCAGTTCCTCGCCCTCCGAACCGCCCGCGTCGTGGTAGGGCAGCGCGTCCACGGTGATCGCCCGCATACCGGGCAGATCTCGGGCGCAACGCCGCGCCGCGTCCACCGCCTGCTCCGGGTCGGGCTCGCGGCCGGTGCGCGCCCGCACCCCCAGCGGGTCGGCGCCCAGGTTGCCGCGCAGCGCGCTCGGCGCCACGCCCTGCTCGGCGGCGAGCCGCAGCAGCGCGTCGGCGGCCGCGCCGGCCTGCTCACCCGGGTCGAGCACCACGCCGATCATGTCCAGGTGCACGTCGTGCAGCGCGTCCGCGAGCTCGGCGACCGCGATCCCGCCCTCGCCGACTCGCAGCAGCAGCGAGCTCACCCCGCCGTCGAGGTCGGCCAGGATCTCGCGGTTCGCGGCGCGGGCGTCCGGGTTGCCGTGCGCCTGGCGGACGTCCCAGCCCTCGGGCGCCGAGCCCTGGGGCAGGCTGCCGCGCACGAACGGCGCGAAGCCGGGCGGGCCCGGTGCGGGCAGCTCGGCGTCCGCGGAGTACAGCGGCCGCAGGGTGATGTCGTCGTAGGTCGTCGTCGCGAGCAGCGCGGCCGGGTCCTCCGGCGCGCTCTCGCCCTCCTTGATGCGGCCGGTCCTGCGCAGGACCTTCTCCACCTGCTCCAGCCAGTCGCCGTGGGTGGGGCGGGGGAATTCACCGCCCAGGCTGAGCTCGGGGCGGGAGCCGCTCGTCGTCGAGAGCCGGTCGGTGGGCGCCATGGCAGTCGATGGTAGGTCGCGGCGCGGGGCCGAAACGCGCCGTCAGCTGTGACCCACGTCCCACCTGGTGGGCGGGGTCGTTCCGCTCGTACCGGGGCCGGTCAGTGCCCGCTGAAGTGGTACTCCCAGCCCGTCTCGGCCGTGTAGCTCAGCCGGTAGCTGGTTTCGATCTTCGGGCCCTCGTGCAGGTGGATGTGCCGCAGCAGCCGGCCGTGCACGGCCTCGGAGTCGCGCAGGTCCTGCGTCCGCCCGTCCAGCGGCCCGCCCACGAACCGCACCTGTCGCTCCGGCATGTTCCCCAGTGTTGACGATCGTGCCCGCCGCGAGCCAGGGCCCGGCACCGCGAAGCCCCCCGATCGGGTGACTCGGAGCGATGGTCGCGGCACCCGGACCCCGGCTGCGACGCGCCGGAGCTGACCAGGGACGATCGGGGGTGCCATGACGCTGACTGACCGCCTCCCCGGCTCACCCGACCCCGACGCGCTGCTCGACGCCTTCACCACCTGGACCACCGAGCAGGGCATCGAGCTCTACCCGGCGCAGGAAGAGGCGCTGATGGAGGTGGTCACGGGGGTGAACGTCATCCTCAGCACCCCCACCGGCTCCGGCAAGAGCCTCGTCGCCACCGGCGCGCACTTCACCGCGCTCGCCCGGGGGGAGCGCAGCTTCTACACGGCCCCGATCAAGGCGCTGGTCTCGGAGAAGTTCTTCGCCCTGGTCGACGTCTTCGGCGCCGACAACGTCGGCATGATGACCGGCGACAGCAGCGTCAACGCCGACGCCCCGATCATCTGCTGCACCGCGGAGATCCTGGCGAACCTGGCGTTGCGCGACGGTGAGCGGGCCGAGGTCGGCCAGGTCGTGATGGACGAGTTCCACTTCTACGCCGAGCCGGAGCGGGGCTGGGCGTGGCAGGTGCCGCTGCTGGAGCTGCCGCAGGCCCAGTTCGTGCTGATGTCGGCGACCCTCGGCGACGTCGCCCGCTTCGAGCGGGACCTCACCAGCCGGACCGGCCGCGAGACGGCCGTGGTGAGTTCGGCGGAACGCCCCATCCCGCTGACGTTCCGCTACGCGCTGACGCCGTTGCACGAGACGATCGAGGAGCTGCTCGGCGGCAACCAGGCCCCGGTCTACGTCGTGTACTTCAACCAGGCGTCCGCGATGGAGCAGGCGCAGAGCCTGATGAGCGTGAACGTCGCCTCCCGCGAGCAGCGGGACCGGATCGCCGAGGCCATCGGGAACTTCCGGTTCACCGCCGGTTTCGGCAAGACGCTGTCCCGGCTGGTGCGCCACGGGATCGGCGTGCACCACGCGGGGATGCTGCCGAAGTACCGGCGCCTGGTGGAGCAGCTCGCGCAGGCGGGCCTGCTCAAGATCATCTGCGGTACGGACACCCTCGGCGTCGGCATCAACGTGCCGATCCGCACCGTGCTGCTGACCGGGTTGACCAAGTACGACGGGGTGCGCACCCGCCACCTCAAGGCCCGCGAGTTCCACCAGATCGCCGGGCGCGCGGGCCGCGCGGGCTACGACACCGCCGGTTACGTGGTGGTGCAGGCGCCCGAGCACGTGATCGAGAACGAGAAGGCGCTGGCGAAGGCGGGCGAAGACCCGAAGAAGCGGCGCAAGGTGGTGCGCAAGCAGGCCCCCGAGGGCTTCGTGTCCTGGAGCGAGAAGACCTTCGACAAGCTCGTCGGGGCCGAGCCGGAGCCGCTGGTCTCCAGCTTCCAGGTCAGCCACTCGATGCTGCTCAACGTCATCAACCGCCCCGGCGACGCCTTCGCGGCGATGCGGCACCTGCTCACCGAGAACCACGAGGACCGCCCGGCGCAGCGCAGGCACGTCCTGCGCGCGATCGCGATCTACCGGGCGCTGCTGGCCGCGGACGTGGTGGAGCAGCTCGACGAGCCCGACGCGCTGGGGCGCCGGGTGCGGCTGACCGTGGACCTGCAGTTCGACTTCGCGCTCAACCAGCCGCTGTCGCCGTTCGCGCTGGCCGCGATCGAGCTGCTGGACGTGGACTCGCCGAGCTACCCGCTGGACGTGCTCTCGGTCATCGAATCCACTCTGGACGATCCGCGGCAGGTGCTCTCCGCGCAGCAGTTCAAGGAGCGCGGCGAGGCCGTCGCGCGGATGAAGGCCGACGGCATCGAGTACGACGAGCGGATGGAGCTGCTGGAGGACGTCACCTACCCGAAGCCGCTGCGGGAACTGCTCGAAGCCGCCTACGAGATGTACCGCAAGGGGCATCCGTGGGTCGCCGAGCACGAGCTGTCCCCGAAGTCGGTGGCGCGGGACATGTTCGAGCGGGCGATGAACTTCGTCGAGTTCGTCAACCACTACGGCTTGGCCCGCTCCGAGGGCTTGGTGCTGCGCTACCTCGCCGACGTCTACAAGGCGCTGCGGCACACCGTCCCCGCCGACGCGAAGACCGAGGAGCTCACCGACCTCATCGAGTGGCTCGGTGAACTGGTGCGCCAGGTCGACTCCAGCCTCCTCGACGAGTGGGAGCGGCTGCGCAACCCCGCCGCCGAGACCGAGGCCGGTGCCGCCCCGGTGCAGGAGGGGCCCGCGGGCATCACGCAGAACGCGCGGGCGTTCCGGGTGCAGGTCCGGAACGCGCTGTTCCGCCGGGTGGAGCTCGCCGCGCGGCGCTGGACGAACCAGCTCGGCGAGCTGGATCCGGAGTTCGGCGCGGAGGCGTGGGACGAGGCGCTGGAGGGCTACTTCGCCGAGTACGACGAGATCGGCACCGGCGCCGACGCCCGCGGTCCCGCGATGCTCATGATCACCGAGGAGCCGGGGCGCTGGCTGGTGCGCCAGGTCTTCGCCGATCCCGAGGGCGACCACGACTGGGGCATCAGCGCTGAGGTGGACCTCGCGGCCTCCGACGAGGAGGGCACCGCAGTGATCCGCGTGCAGGCCGTCGACCAGCAATAGCAGCTGGTCGGGACGGTGGCGCCCCCCGGTCGGGTGGCCTACGATCGCGGTTTCCGGCCGCGATCGAGAGGAACGCGAGCATGCCGCAGACCGTGGTAGCGGGCATCGACGGGTCCGAGGAGTCCAAGCGCGCGCTGCGCTGGGCGGCGGAGTACGTGACGAAGGTGGGCGGCCTGGTCCACGCCATCACGGTGTGGCACCAGCCGGTGCAGTTCGGCTACCGGTTGCCGACCCCGGACTCGGAGCTCGAGCGGCGGGCCCGCGAGCTGCTGGACAAGACCACCGACGCGGTGCGGGCAGAGTTCCCGAAGGTCGACATCCGCCCGCGCCTGGTGCGCGGGCACGTGGTGGACGAGCTGGTGGGGCTGTCCCCGCAGGCCGACATGATGGTGCTCGGCAACAAGGGGCACGGTGCGTTCACCGGCATGATGGTCGGTTCGGTGGCCCTGAAGCTGGTGCACCACGCCCGCTGCCCGGTCCTGGTCGTGCGCTGACGACGTCGAAGCACGAGCGGCCCGTCTCCGGGAGGAGGCGGGCCGTCGTCGTGCGGGCCCGGGATCAGCGGAACGCGGTGAGCAGCTGGCCGATCTCGGCGAAGGAGCTGCCGAAGCCGGTGAGGGGGCGCCCGTAGCCCGCCGCGATCTCCCGGGTCGGCTCGCGCCGCACCGACCAGCCGAGACCGGTCAGCTCGTCGCCGGGGTCCGGGCGTTCGGCGGTGTCGAGCAGGTCGGCCAGGTCGATGCCCCACTCGTGACCGATCCGGAGGATCTCGTCGCTGAGGATCCGGTTGCGCGGTCCGCTGACGTGCTCGACGGACAGCCTGCTGCCGGGGGCGGAGAGCCGGTGGACGGTCGCGAGGAGCTGCGCCTCGGCCTCGGCGGGCAGGTAGGGCAGCAGGCCCTCGGCGAGCCAGGCGGTCGGCCGCGCTGGGTCGAACCCGGCCTCCCGCAGCGCCCCGGCCCAGTCGTCGCGGAGGTCCACGGGGACGGCGGTGCGATCGGCGGCAGGGGTGGCGCCGAGCTCGCCGAGCGCGGTGTCCTTGAACTCCAGCACCTTGGGCTGATCGATCTCGAAGACCCGCAGTCCGTCGGACCAGCCGAGCCGGAAGGCGCGGGTGTCCAGACCGGAGGCCAGGATGACGGCCTGCTCGACGCCTCCGGCGGCGGCGCGCAGGAAGTACTCGTCGAAGAACCGGGTCCGCACGCCGAGGTAGCCGGACATGGCTGCCTGGATCTCCGCGCTGGCGCCTGTCAGCGCGTCGAGCCGCGGCGATGCGGCCGCGGCCACGAGGTCCTGGGCGTACGGGTCCTCGATCAGCCGGTCGGCCCTGCGGGACTCGCCTGCCCGCCCGCTCGCCACCGCCAGCGCGGTGATGCCGACGCCGGAGACGATGTCCCACTGCTCGTGCGTGCTGGTCACGGGAGATCCCTTCCGCTGGCCGCCTCGGTTCGTTCGCGAGGCTAACCGAACGGTTGCGCGACGCAACCGCATGTGACCTGGTCGCGGTCCGCCCATTTCGGTCGAAGCGCCGCGCCCGTTCGTCCGCCGCCCCTCGTCCTGGCAGGTGGGACGTGGTGATCCGGACGTGTCGCCGCGGCGGACCCGGGCGCCTCGCCTCATCCGTTCAGCTCAGTCCGCCGAGCTCTCCCGCCGTTCCTTCTGCTCGTCCTCCTGCTCGGATCGCCGCTCGCTGCGGCGCTGCTCCTCGCGGTAGCCGTAGGCGGCCTGCCGGACCGCCGCGTCGGACTCCAGGCTCGATCCCAGTGCTCCCGCGACCACGCCCATCGTGGTGAAGCCCCAGGCGAGGGTGAGGTAGCGGGTGAAGTCCGCCTCGTGCCCCAGGCTGCTCGCCAGCAGGCCGGGCGGCACCAGGAACAGCGCCGTCAGCAGGTTGATCACGAACAGGCCCGCGTACATGCACCCGACGCCGATGGTGAGCGTCGCGAGGGTGGACACGTTGTAGAGCAGGGACCGCTCCCGGTCGACCTCGGAGTCGCGCTGCTTCTCCCAGAGCCCGTGCGCGGTGATCAGCCAGAGCACCAGCACCGCGACCGAGAGCACGGCCGCGATCACCTGCCGGGTCGGGCCGAGCCGGTCGCCGATCTGCCAGATCGTGCTGGAGGAGAGGCCGAACGCGCTGGTCGCCACCGCCGCCGCGAGGGCGCTGCGCAGCCCGAACACCAGCCGCCACGGCTGGTTGCTCCGCACCATCCCGCTGAGCAGCCGCAACCGGCCGCGGTTGCGGGTCGCGCTGTAGCGGACGTCGATCTCCTCGTCGTGGTCCTCTTCCTCGCTGTGCTCGGCGGGCTCCTGCTCGCGCCGGATCGGGGCGACCAGCTCGGTGAGCCTGCTGTCCAGCCCGTACCGGCCCTCATCGGGTTCCTGGGCGGTGAGCTCGTCGACCAGCTGCAGCACGACCTGCCGCGCGCGCCGGTACGGCTGGGTTCCGCCCAGGGTGGGCAGCGAGACCACGGCGACCCGCTGGTCGATCTTGGTGTCGGCCACCACCGGCCGGCGGTCGGCGCGCACCGGCAGGTCGGTGATGCAGATCGCGTAGTCCCAGCCACCCCGCTCCAGCCGCTTCCGGGTGGCCTCCAGGATGTCGCTGGTGCCGTGCTGGCCGGCGGCCACCGGGTCCACGTCGACCTCGATGCGCCACTCGTCCTCCTCCGAGCCGAGCTGCTCGGGCAATTCCTCGGCCAGGTGTTCGGCCACCTGCTGAGGCAGATCCGGATCGGCGACCAGTCCCAGCGTGCGGATCCTGCTGTTCGGGGCCTCGGCGTCGCCGCCGTGCTCGGTGCTCATGCTGTCAACTCCTTCCACACCGTCGATCTTGTCACCGCCCGGGATATCCCGACGTGCGCCCCGGCGAACCTCGGCGTCGGTGATCTTGATCTCCGGGGAGCTCAGCGCCAGGCGGACGGTCGCAGCAGCCGCAGCCCGTTGAGGCCGACCAGGACCGTGGAGCCCTCGTGCCCGGCCACCCCGAGCGGCAGCGGCAGTTCGCCGACCAGGTCCCACACCACGAGCACCGCGATGAACGTACTCGCGATGATCAGGTTCTGCCGGACCAGCGCACGGGCCCGCCGGGCCAGGGAGACCAGCTTCGCGGCGGCGGCGAGCTCGTCCCGCACGATCACCGCGTCGGCGGTCTCCAGTGTGAGGTCCGCGCCCGCGCCGCCCATCGCGACCCCAGTGTGCGCCGCGGCCAGCGCCGGAGCGTCGTTCACCCCGTCGCCGAGCACCAGCGTCCTGGGGCCGAGCTCCCGCACCGCGGCCACCTTGTGCTCCGGGAGCAGCCCGGCTCGCACCTCGCGCAGGCCCGCCTCCGCCGCGATGCGCCGGGCGGCGCGCTCGTGGTCACCGGTGAGCAGCACCGGTTCGGTGCCGGTGAGCTCCCGCAGCGCCGCCACCGCCTGCGCCGCGTCCGGGCGGAGCCGGTCGCTCAGGCCGAGCACCCCGGCCTGCTCCCCGTCCACCCGCACCACCACGGCGGTGCGCCCGGTCGCTTCGACCGCCCCGACGGCGTCGGTGGGCTCCGCCGGGCGGGTCACCTCGACGCGGCGGCCCTCGACGGTCGCCGCGACCCCGCGACCGGGTTCGGCGCGGAACTCCGCGGCCGGAGGCACGGGCAGCCCGCGGTCCCGGGCGGCGGCGACCACCGCGCGCCCCAGCGGGTGCTCGCTGAGCAGCTCCGCCCCGGCCGCCAGCGCGAGCAGCTCGTCCTCGTCCTGCCCCGGTGCCGGCCGGACCTCGGCGACCCGGGGCACGCCCTCGGTGAGGGTGCCGGTCTTGTCCAGCGCCACCCGGTCCACGTCGGCGAGCCGTTCCAGCACGACCGCCGACTTCACCAGCACGCCGCGCCTGCCCGCGTTCGCGATCGCCGACAGCAGCGGCGGCATCGTCGCCAGCACCACCGCGCACGGCGATGCGACGATCATGAACGTCATCGCGCGCAGCAGCGCCTCCGGGGCCGGTTCCCCGCACAGCAGCGGGATCCCGAACACAGCCAGGGTCGCCACCACGATGCCCGCCGAGTAGCGCTGCTCGACCTTCTCGATGAACAGCTGCGTCGGGGCCTTCGCCTCGCTCGCCTCGGTCACCATCGCCACGATCCGCGCGATCACCGAGTCGCCCGGGTCCCGGGTGACCCGCAGGCGCAGCGAACCGGATCCGTTGAGGGTGCCCGCGAAGACCTCGTCGCCGGGCGACTTCGGGGCGGGCAGCGGTTCGCCGGTGATGGTGGACTCGTCGACCTCGCCGCCACCGGCGACGACCTCCCCGTCGGCGCCGACGCGCTCACCGGGGCGCACCAACACCTCGTCGTCCACCCGCAGCTCGGTCGCGGGCACTCGCTCCTCGGCGCCCGCGCGCACCCGCACGGCCGTCTCCGGGGCGAGGTCGAGCAGGCCGCGCACGGAGTCCTCGGTGCGCGCGGTCGCGTAGGCCTCCAGGGCACCGGAGGTCGCGAAGATGACGATGAGCAGCGCGCCGTCGCGGACCTGTCCGATGGAGGCGGCGCCGATCGCCGCGACGATCATCAGCAGGTCCACGTCGAGGGTCTTCTCCCGCAGGGCTCGCAGCCCGGCCAGCGCGGGCTCCCAGCCGCCGGAGGCGTAGCAGACCAGGTAGAGCGCCCACCACGTCCAGGACGGTGCCCCGCCGAGATCGGCGGCGAGTCCGAGCAGGAAAGCAAGCAGCGACGCCCCCGCCCAGCGGGTTTCCGGCAGCGTGGACAGCCGTCGGCGCCCGGCGGCGGGCGGCGGGGTGCGGGAGGGGTGCTCGGCGAGCGCTGTCATCGCGACGTCCTCGGGTCCGGGGGGCGGGACACCGCGAAACAATACCTGAACGACTGCTCATGTGTTCAGGTATTCAGTTGGTCGGGTGCGGATAGACTGCGCGCATGGGGCACGGAGTCGAGAACGCGGTGACGCCCGCGGCGAAGCTGGATCCGGCGTCCGCCGCCTCCGTCGCGGAGACCCTCCAGGCCCTCGCCACGCCCTCCCGGCTGCTCATCCTCAGCGAGCTGCGCCAGGGCGACCGCCCGGTGGGCGAACTCGCCGAGGCCGTCGGCATGGAGGCCTCGGCCGTCTCGCACCAGCTGCGGCTGCTGCGCTCGCTGGGCCTGGTCACGGGCAGCCGCTCCGGGCGCAGCGTGGTCTACCGGCTCTACGACGACCACGTCGCCCAGCTGCTCGACGAGGCCGTCTTCCACATCGAGCACCTGCGCCTGGGCCTGTCCGGCTGACCGCGACCCCGCTCGGCGCCGAGCCGCGGCGGAACCGGACGGTGCCGCGCCGCGCGCCCCGCCGGGGCAGCCCCGGTCAGGGCTTCAGCGCGACCTTGGTCCAGCCCTCGTCCCGGCGGTCGAAGTGCTCGTAGGCGTCGGCCGCCCGTTGCAGCGGCAGGTCGTGCGAAACGATGAACGACGGCCGCGCCTGGCCGCGGTGGATCAGCTCGCGCAGCCGGCGGTTGTACGCCTTGACCGGTGCCTGCCCGGTACCGACGTGCTGGCCCTGGAACCAGAACGAGCCCATCTCGAACTCGATCTTCCCCTCCTGCTGCAAGCGGCCGGGAGCGCCCGGATCGGCGGGCAGGAAGATCCCGGCCACCCCGATGCCGCCGGTGAACCGGACCGATCGCACCAGGTCGTTCATCGTCATCTCCGGGTGCTCGGCGCCCTGCGGGTCGTGCGCCTGGTAGCCGACGCACTCGCAGCCCCGGTCGGCGCCGCGCCCGTCGGTCAGGTCCAGGACCTGTCGGACCTGGTCGCCCTCCGAGTCGTCGACGGGGATCGCGCCCATCCGCTCGACCAGCCGGAGCCGATCGGGGTGGCGGTCCACGACCATCACCTGCGAGGCGCCCTGCAGCATCGCCGAGTACCCCGCCATCAGGCCGACCGGGCCCGCGCCGTAGACCACGCAGCTCTCGCCGGGACGCAGGCCGGCGAGGCGGGTGGCGTGCCACCCGGTCGGGAAGATGTCGGCGAGCATCACGTAGTCGTCCTCGCGGTCGGCCGCGTCTTCCGGCAGCCGCAGGCAGTTGAAGTCGCCGAAGGGCACCCGCAGCAGCTCGGCCTGACCGCCGTGGAACGGGCCCATCCCGGCGAAGCCGAACGCGGCGCCCGCCACGTCCGGATCGGGGTTCGCGGTGAGGCAGTAGGAGGTGATGCCGTCCTCGCAGTTGCGGCAGAACCCGCAGCCGATGTTGAACGGAAGGCACACCCGGTCGCCGACCCGGATGCGCTCCACCCCCTCGCCGATCTCCTCGACGACGCCGAGGTTCTCGTGGCCGAGCACCCGCCCGGTCTCCAGGTCCGTGCGGCCCTCGTACATGTGCAGGTCGGAGCCGCAGATGTTGGTGGTCGTGATCCGGACCAGGACGTCGGTGGGGCGTTCGATCCTCGCGTCGGGGACGTCCTCGACCCGCACCTGCCGGGGACCTTCGTAGACCAGGGCCTTCATGGCGGCTCCTCACTCGCGCTCGACGTCGGGACGCCACCGCCGGTTAACCGCCCGCGCCGCGGTGCCAAACCCGCGGCGGCTCAGGGCAGGTGGCGGGCGGACTCGGCGGCCGCCGCGTCGGCCCGGTCCGCGAGCCCCGGATCGGCCCCGGCCGCGGTGAGGTCGATGCGCACCAGGATCGCGGCGGCGCGGGCGCTCGCGGCGGCCAGCGCGGCCGCGGTGGCCGCGTCGCCGCGCAGCGCCGGACTCGCCGCCCGAGCCGCGTCGTCCGCCAGCCGGGCGACCTCGGCCGCGACCTCCGCCAGCCGGGCCGGGGGCTCGGCCGCCGCCCGCAGCGCCGCGCGCCGGTCGCGCGCGGCCCGGACCCGCCCGTAGGCGGCGGAGTCCGCGTCGGCCAGTTCCAGCCCGCGTTCCCGCAGGCGCTCCGCCCGCTCGGCGAGGCCGGCGTTCCCGCCCAGCCGGGCCACCATCGCCACCAGGCCCGCGGCTCCGGCGGTGGTGACCGCGGCGAGCACCCCGCCGGTGGCGGCGGGGGTGCTCGCCGGGTCGAGGAAGTCCCGCACGCTCGCGTCGAGCCCGCTCAACTCAGCCCCACCACCTCGCCGCGCTCGTCGATGTCGATGCGTTCGGCCGCGGGGCTCGACCCCAGGCCCGGCATGGTGCGCACGTCGCCGCAGATCGGGTACACGAACCCGGCGCCCGCCGAGGCCCGCACCTCCCGCACCGGCAGCGTCCAGCCGGTCGGGGCGCCCAGCAGCGACGGATCGGAGCTCAGCGACAGGTGGGTCTTGGCGATGCACACCGGCAGCGAACCGAAGCCGTTCGCCTCGCACTCGCGCAGCGAGCGCGCCGCCGCCGGGGTGTAGGAGACGCCATCGGCGCCGTACACCCGGCGGGCCACCGTCTCGATCTTGGTCCGGAGGTCGGCGGAGTCCGGGTACAGCGACCGGAACGCGCTCGGTTCGGCGGCGGCCTCGACCACGGCCTCCGCGAGCTCCTTCGCGCCCTCGCCGCCGCCCAGGTAGTGCCCGCTGACCGCGACCCGGGCGCCCGCTGCCTCGGCGACCTCGCGGATGACCGCGTGCTCCGAGGGGTGATCGGTGGGGAAGGCGTTCACCGCCACCACGGGCGAGACGCCGTGCAGCCGGATGTTCTCGATCTGCTTGCGCAGGTTGTCCGCCCCGGCCAGCACGTCACCGGGGTTCTCCGCGAGCAGTTCGGGCGGCAGCGGGCGCCCCGCCACGATCCGGTAGCGCCCGGAGTGCGCCTTGAGCGCCCGCACCGTGGCCACCAGCACCGCCGCGTCCGGACGCAGGCCGGAGGCGCGGCACTTGATGTTGAAGAACCGCTCCGCGCCCATGTCGGCGCCGAACCCGGCCTCGGTCACCACGTAGTCCGCGCAGCGCGCGGCGATCTGATCGGCCACCACCGAGGAGTTGCCGTGCGCGATGTTGCCGAACGGCCCCGCGTGCACGAACACCGGCGTGTTCTCGGTGGTCTGCAGCAGGTTCGGCTTGATCGCCTCGCGCAGAAGCACCGCCATCGCCCCCGCCGCCCGGAGCTGCTCGGCCGTGACCGGGGTGCCGTCCCGGGTGCCGCCGACCACGATGCGCCCGAGCCGGCGCCGCAGGTCCCGCAACGACGTCGCCAGCGCCAGCACCGCCATCACCTCGCTGGCGGCGGTGATGTCGAATCCCGCTTGGCGCGGGGTGCCGTCGCCGCGCCCGCCGAGGCCGGTCACGATCGAGCGCAGCTCCCGGTCGTTGACGTCGAGCACGCGGCCCCAGGTGATCCGCTGCGGGTCGATGCCGAGCTCGTTGCCCTGGTGCAGGTGGTTGTCCAGCATCGCCGCGAGCAGGTTGTGCGCCGAGGTGACCGCGTGCCCGTCCCCGGTCAGGTGCAGGTTCAGCGCCTCCATCGGCACCACCTGGCTGTACCCGCCCCCGGCCGCGCCGCCCTTGATGCCGAAGGTCGGCCCCATCGAGGGCTGCCGGATCGCCACCGCCGAGCGGTGCCCGAGCAGGTCCAGCGCCTGCCCGAGCCCGACGGTGGTGGTCGTCTTGCCCTCGCCCAGCGGGGTGGGTGTGACGGCGGAGACCAGCACGTACTTCGCCCGCGGTCGGTCGGCGAGCTCCTCGGCGGCCTCCAGCGACACCTTCGCCACGTGCCTGCCGCAGGGCTCCAGCAGGTGCGGCCCGAGGCCGAGCCGCCCCGCCACCTCCTCGATCGGGCGCAGCGAGGTCGCTCGCGAGATGTCCAGGTCGGACGGGATGGTCATGCGGGAACCTCCTGAATCCTGTCGAGGAACTCATCGCGCCACCGGGCGGTCCCGGCGATCTCGTTGAAGGTGAACAGGTGCCAGCCCGCCACGCCCGCCGGGCCGAGGTGCGAGCGCAGCGCCTCCACCAGCGGCTCCGGGGAGAAGGGGGTGAGCAGCCTGCTCACCACGCCGTGCTGCTTGCGCAGGAACCGCAGCGACTCGCCGAGCCCGATCCGCATCGAGACCCGCAGCAGCTTCGCCACGTCCACCGCCCCCGGCAGCCCGACGTGCACCGGGAGCAGCACGCCCCGGGCGCGCATCGCGCCGATCCAGCGCGCGATGCGCTCCGGGTCGTAGCAGATCTGCGAGACGGCGTAGTCGGCGTGCTCGGCCTTCTCCGACATCGCCCGGACGACGTCGTCGTCGGGCAGGAAGGGATGCCGCTCCGGGTAGCCCGTGATGCCGACCGACCCCGGCCGCCGCCCCAGCTCGTCCATCGCCCGCAGCAGCGCGAGCGCGTCCGGGAACTCCCCGGCCCGCGACGGGGAGTCGCCGGCGACGACGAACACCTCGTCGCTGCCCAGAGACGCCGCCCGGTCCAGCAGGTCGGCCAGGTGCGCGCGGTCGCGCACCGAGCGGGCCGCCAGGTGCGGCACCGCCCGCAGCCCGGTGGCCGCCAGCCCCGCCGCGGTCTCCAGCGTCGCCTCGAGCCCCTTCGCCGCCGAGGCCGTGACGGTCACCGTGCTGCCCGGGGGCAGCACCCGCGCCGCTTCGGCGGCCCCCCGCACCGGGAGCACCTCGAACCGGGCGCGCAGCAACGATTCGCGCAAGGCGTCCATCAGACCGTCTCCCGCCCGCTCACGCCGACGCCGTGCGTTCGAGGTGCTTGGGGATGTCCTTGTTCGGGTCGTGGAACGGCTTCCGCACCACGATCGCCTCCTGCGGGCCGTGCTGGGTGTGCACGACCAGCTCGGTGCCGGGCTCCTGGTAGGCCACCGGCACCATCGCGAAGCCGATGTTGCTGTCCAGCCGGGGCGAGTGGCAGGCCGAGGTGACCTCGCCGATGCGCAGCCCGTGCGGGTCGTGCACGTCGAACGGTTCGATCATGCTGCCGTCGTTGAACGAACCGACTCCGGGGCCGCCGATCCGCACGCCGACGAGCTTGCGGGCCACGCCCTCGGACTTGATCCTGGTCAGCGCCTCCTTGCCGATGAAGTCGGCCTCCTGGTCCAGGTCGACCATCCAGGTCTTCTCGAAGCCGTACCCGGCCTCGAACGGGTTGGTCTCGTAGGTGATGTCGCAGCCCCAGGACAGGATCCCGGCCTCGATGCGGCGGATGTGGCAGGGCCCGATGACCCGCAGGTCGTGCGGGCGGCCCGCCTCCCAGATCCGGTCCCACAGCTTGACGCCGTCGCGGGAGGCGTCGTGCAGGTAGATCTCGTAGCCCAGCTCGGCGGTGTAACCCGTGCGGGAGACCACGACCCGCATCCCGTCCAGCTCGCGTTCCACCGCGTAGTAGTACGGAACGTCCAGGATGGACTCGCCGAACAGGTCCGCCATGACGTCCCGCGACTTCGGTCCCTGCACCTGCACCGGACCCACGTCGGGCTCGCGGATCCGCACGTCCATGCCGAGGTTGTGCGCCAGGCCCTTCGCCCACAGCAGCACGTCGCTGTCGGCCAGCGAGAGCCAGAAGTGGTTCTCGCCGAGGCGCAGCAGCACCGGGTCGTTGATGATGCCCCCGTCCTCGGCGGTGACGAAGACGTACTTGCACTGCCCGATCCGGCACCGGGTCAGGTCCCTCGGCACCAGCATGTTGGTGAACTCGAACGCGTCCGGGCCGGTGATCTCCACCTGCCGCTCCACCCCGACGTCCCAGAGCGTGACGCCCTCCAGCAGCGCCCAGTACTCCGCGACCGGATCGCCGTAGTGCCGCGGGTGGTAGGTGTGGTTGTAGACGCTGTAGAGGCTCACGCCGTGCTGCCGGGAAGCGTGGAAGAACGGCGACTTGCGCAGCCGGGAGTACTGCAGGATTCCGGGGTTCGGGTTCACGGTCATCGGTGCTGCTCCTTCGCGGTGCGGTGGGTGGCCGGGACGCGCGGGGCGCGGCCCGGAGGACTGGTGCGGGCGCCGCTCAGCGACGCATTCGGGACATCCCGGGGTCGAACACCGGGTCGGCGACGACCACCGCGGGGTGGCGCCGGTCGAAGTAGGACACCCCGACGTCGGTTCCGGGCTCGGCCAGCTCGGCCGGCAGCCAGGCGTAGGCGAGGCTCATGCCCGCGCTGTGCCCGTATGCGGCGCTGGTGGTGAAGCCGACCGCCTCGCGGCCGGTCCCGGCGAACACCGGCTCGGCGCCCAGCAGCGCTGTGCCGTCGGTGATGTGCAGGCAGCACAACCGCCGCCGCACCGGTCGTTCGCGGCGCCGCAGCAGGGCGTCGCGCCCGATGAAGCCGGTCTTGCCGTTCTTGACGGCGAAGCCGAGCCCCGCCTCGTCGGGGTCGTGCTCGCTCCACACGTCCGCGCCCCAGGCGCGGTAGCCCTTCTCCAGGCGCATCCCGTTGAACGCGCCCCGGCCCGCCGGGAAGATCCCGTGCTCCGCGCCGTGCTCGGCCAGCAGGTCCCACAGCCGCCGCCCGAACTCGGCGGAGGTGTAGAGCTCCCAGCCGAGCTCGCCCACGTAGGACAGCCGCAGCGCGGTCACCGGCACCTCGCCGACGAACAGCCGTTTCGCGCGGAAGAACCGGAACGCCTCGTGCGAGACGTCGGCGTCGGCCAGCGGGGCCAGCACCTCACGCGCCAGCGGCCCCCACAGGCCGAGGCAGCAGGTGCCGCCGGTGACGTCCCGGACCCAGGTGGTCTCGTCGGCGTGCGCGCGCAGCCAGGCGATGTCGCGCGGCCCGTTGCAGCCCACCTGGAACTCGGTCTCGCCGAGCCGGGCGACCGTGATGTCCCCGCGCACCCCGCCGGTGCGCTCCAGCATCAGGGTGTAGGTCACGTAGCCGGGCGCGCGGTCGAGCTCGCCGGTGGTCAGCCGCTGCAGCAGCCCGAGCGCGCCGCGCCCGGTGACCTCGGCGCGGGTCAGCGAGGTCATGTCGAACATCGCCACGCCCTCGCGCGCGGCTTGATGCTCGGCGGCGACGACCGGGGACGAGAAGCGCCCGGCCCACTCGCCGGGTTCGGCCGACTCGCGCCCGGCGACGAGGTGCTGGTTGCCGGTGTAGAAGTGCGGGCGCTCCCAGCCGTTGGCCTCCAGGAACACCGCGCCGTGCCGCTGCTCCCGCTCGTGGAAGGGCGAGGTGCGCACCTGCCGGGGTCGGCGCGGCGGTTGCTGCGGGTGCACCACGTCGTAGACCTCGCGGAAGCTCTGCGCGGCTCGCTCGCGCACGTAGGCGGGGCTGTGCGCGAAGCCCTCGAAGCGGCGCAGGTCGGCGGCGCGCAGGTCGATGCCGGGGGAGCCGTCGCTCATCCACTCGGCCATCGCCCGGCCCACCCCGGCCGAGTGGGTGATCCACACGGCCTCGGCGACCCAGAACCCGGCGACCTCCCGGGACGGCCCGAGCACCGGCATTCCGTCGGCGGTGAACAGGAACAGCCCGTTCATGCCCTCGGCGAGCTCGGTCCCGCGCAGCGCGGGCAGCAGCTCGCATGCGTCGTCCCAGGGCTGCTTGAAGTCGTCCGGGGTGAACGGGTGCACCGACGGCATCCCCGTCCAGCGGCCGCCGCCGGAGGGGGCCTCGGTGCCGTCGCCGGGTGCGGTCGCGGCCAGCTCCTCGGAGCGCACCGGGATCACCCGGTGCTGGTAGGAACCGATGCCGAAGCGGTCGTGGATCTGCCGGAAGTACATCGAGGCGTCCTGGTGCCGCAGCATCGGCTGCGCCACCTCCGACCCGCCGTCCTCGCGGGCCGGGCCGAGCCCGGGCACGGGCCCGGTCACCGCGTACTGGTGCGCGAGCGGGAGCACCGGGATGGACACCCCGGCCAGGGCGCCGACCTTCGGGCCCCAGATCCCCGCGCAGCACAGCACCGACTCGCACTCGACCCGGCCCCGGTCGGTGCGCACGGCGCGGATCCGGCCGCGATCGATCTCGAAGCCGACCACCTCGGTGCGCTCCTGGAACCGCACGCCGCGCGCGGTGGCCTCGCGGATCATGACCTCGGCGGCGCGGACGGGCTTGGCGACGCCGTCGGTGGCGACGTGCAGCCCGCCGAAGATCCGGGAGGCGTCGACCTGCGGGACGCGGTCGGCGACCTCGCGGGGGCCGATGAGCTCGGCCGGCACGCCCCAGGCGGCGGCCAGCCCGCGCTTGCGGTGCAGGTCCGCCCAGCGGGTGCGGGTGGTGGCGACCTCGATGCCGCCGACCTGGTGGAAGCAGGGCGCACCGTCCAGGTCCTCGGCGGTGAAGCGCCGCACGGTGTCGCGGGCGAGCCGGGTGAGCAGCTCGGACCCGCTGGTCTGGAAGACCAGCCCGGGGGCGTGCGAGGAGGAGCCGCCGGTGGCGGGCAGCGGTCCCCGGTCCACCACGAGCACGTCGGTGGTCCCGAGCCGCGCGAGGTGGTGGGCCGTGGAGCAGCCGACGATGCCCGCCCCCACGATCACGATCCGCGCCCTGTCGCCCATGTGCCGCCCCCTGGCTCATGCCCCTGGCTCATGACGTCGCGCCCCGGGCCCGCCCGGAACCGGTCCCGGGCGACTCCCCTCCGAAGCGCCCCCGCGCCTGTTGCGCTCCCCACAACCGGACGCGATGGACGCAACGGTGCGCGCTGCTTCCGGGACGCGTCAAGCACACGGCCGAGCTAATTTTCCCTGGTGAGATCGGGTTTCGGGAGGATCGGGCTTCTTCGGAGCGGAGAGCGGCCACGCTCACCCGCGCGGGGGCCGCGGGCCGCCCGGTGGTGCCGGTACCGTCACCAGCAGTGCGTACCGCCCGGCCTCGCTCGGTGGACCTCCGACCGGGGTTGTTGCGCAATCAGCAACGCGGTGTATGGTTCGGGGCGGCATTTCCGCGCAACGAATACGGGTTCAACCGTGGTCAACGCAGGACGATCCTCCACCGGCGAGCGCTCCGGCGCGCTGGTGCAGTCGGTGGACCGGGCGGTGACCGTGCTGGAGCTCCTGGCACGCCACGGCGAAGCGGGCATCACCGAGATCGCGGGCGAGCTCGGCGTCCACAAGTCCACCGCCTCCCGCCTGGTCAGCGTGCTCCTCGCGCGCGGCCTCGTGGAACAGCTGGGGGAGCGCGGCAAGTACGTGATCGGCTTCGGCATCGTCCGGCTCGCCGGGGCTGCCACCGATCGGATGGACCTCTCCCGGCTGGGCCGCCCGTTCTGCGAGAAGCTGGCGGGCGACCTCGGCGAGACGGTGAACATCGCCGTCCGCGACGACGACGTGGCCATCAACATCAGCCAGGCCCGCGGCACCGCCTCGGTGACGGCGCACAACTGGGTCGGCCAGCGCACCCCGCTGCACGCCACCTCCAGCGGCAAGGTGCTGCTGGCGCACGCCCCCGCCGATGACCAGGACGCGCTGCTGCTCGGGGAACTCGCGCAGTACACCCCGCGCACCGTCACCGATCCCGGCGAGCTGCGCGCCGGCTTCGACCTCATCGTCCGCGACGGCTACGCGACCAGCTACGAGGAGCTGGAGCTCGGGTTGAACGCGGCGGCGGTCGCGGTGCACCGCCACGACGGCGAGGTGGTCGCCGCGCTGAGCGCCTCCGGGCCCTCGTACCGGTTCTCCCGCAAGCGGATGCGCGAGGTCGTCGGCGCGATGACGGTGGCCGCCAAGGAGCTCTCCGGGCAGCTCGGCTTCCTGGAGGAGTGAGCCGCGCCCGTCACTCGCGCTGCAGCATCACGTCTTCGAGGTCGAGCTCGTGCAGGACCTTGCGCAACACCTCGTCGTCGATGCGGCCCTCGTCGCGGAAGCGCACGAACACCTCCCGCTCGGCGGCGAGCATCTCGCCCCGCAACCGGCGGTAGGCGGCGGTGGGGCTCTCGCCGAGCTCGGAGTCCGAGCGGCCCAGCCGTTCCCACGCCCGGTTGCTGCGGCGCTCGGCGGCCCGGTGCAGGTGTTCGGAGACCTCCTCGGGCACCGGGGTGTCCTCGGCCAGCTCCTCCAGCCTGCTGCGGGCGGCGAGCGCGGCGTTGTGCGCGGCCTCCGCCTCGGCCAGCGCGTCGGTGTAGTCCTCCTGGCCGCGCACCCCGAGCACCCGGATCACCCACGGCAGCGTCGCGCCGTGCAGCAGCAGCGTCGCCAGGGTCACGAAGAACGCCAGGAACAGCACCTGGGCGCGTTGCGGGAAGGGCGTGCCCGCCGCGGTGAGCTGCGGGATCGCCGCGGCCGCCGCCAGCGAGACCACCCCGCGCATCCCGGCCCAGGAGACCACCGCCCCGTAGCGCCACGGCTCCGCCGCCCGCCGCCGGAACAGCAGCTCCGGAAGTTGCAGCGTGAGGAACACCCACACCGCCCGCACCAGCACCACGGTCGCGGTCAGCCCGAGCCCGACCAGCACCAGCGGACCGAGCTGGTGCGCGACGCCCTCGGTCACCGCGCGCAGCTGCAACCCGATGAGCGAGAACACCAGCGCCTCCAGCAGCGTGTCCGCCGACAGCCACACCGCCCGGTCCTGCAAGCGCACCGAGGCGCTCGCGGTGGGGGAGCGCTGGCCCAGGTAGAGCCCGGCCACCACCACCGCCAGCACCCCGGAAGCCTGGATCCCCTCGGCCAGCAGGTACGCCGCGAAGGGCACCAGCAGTCCCGCCGCGCTCTCCAGCACCCCGTCGGAGAGCGCTCGCCGAACGCGGTGCACCGCCCAGCCGACCGCGAAACCCACGACGAGCCCGCCCCCGGCGGCGAGCAGGAAGGAACCGATCCCGGCCAGCAGCGAGTAGCCGGTGCCGACCACGGTCGCCACCGCCACCCGGTAGGCGGTCAGCGCGGTGGCGTCGTTGACCAGGCTCTCCCCGCTGAGCACCGTCATCACCTTGCGCGGCAGCCCGAGCCTGCGGCCGATGGAGGTCGCGGCGACCGCGTCCGGCGGCGCCACCACCGCCCCCAGCACCAGGGCCGCGCCCAGCGGCATCGCGGGCACCAGCCACCACGCCACCAGCCCGGTGACCAGGGTGGTGACCAGCACCGCGCCCAGCGCCAGCGAGGCGATCGGGCGGGCGTTGGCGCGGAACCCGAGGGTGGAGCTGGTCAGCGCCGCCGAGTACAGCAGCGGCGGCAGCACCAGCACGAGGACGTGCTCCGGGTTGATCGCGTAGTCCGGGACGCCCGGCACGAAGGACAGCGCCAGGCCCGCCAGCACCAGCACCAGCGGCTCCGACAGCCCCCACCGGCGGGCGAGCGCGGTGAGGCCCAGCGCGACCGCCAGCAGCACCATGAGCGCCGGAAACTGCTGCACCGCGAGCCCCCTTCGACGTCGACGACGGCAGTCTAAGGATGATCGGATGCCACCGCCCCGTTCCGGCGGCGTGCATGAGCGCGCGCCCGTCCGGGGACCCCGGTGGCGGACGCGACGAGCACGGAGGTGGCCGGTGGCGGGCTGCGAGCACCTGGAAGCGGCGGCGGGGCGCGATCCCGCGCCGGGCTCCCGGACGGCGTGCCAGGACTGCCTGGCGCTGGGGCGCGACGAGTGGGCGCACCTGCGGCTGTGCACCGAGTGCGGGCACGTCGCCTGCTGCGATTCCAGCCCGCTGCGGCACGCGACCCAGCACCACCGGGACACCGGGCACCCGGTCGTGCGCTCGTTCGAACCCGGCGAGACCTGGGCGTGGTGCTACGTGGACGAACGCCTCGGCTGAGGCGGCAGCGCCGCGTCGGCGGTGCCGAAGCGGGTGCGGATCGCCTCGGCGAACTCCCGCTGCTCGGCCGCGTCGAACAGGGCGGCCAGCCGGGTGGCCAGCTGCGCGCGGTCGGCCCCCGCGCCCTCGGTGCTGAGCTCGTCGATCAGCCCGCGGACGTGGTCGATCGCGGTGTGCTCGGCCCCTTCGGGGAGCCCGCCGGGCGCCGCGGCGAGCTGGCCGTAGGAGAAGAACTGGCCGGAGTCCAGGGTGCCGCTGAACGACAGCGACTCCTGGGAGAACGGCAGCCCCCCGGCGAACGGGGCCTGCCTCGACGAGGGCACCAGGTGCCGGAACTGCTCGGCGATCTCGGTGCCGTTGGCGGCGGCGGACAGCTGGGCGAGAGTGCCGATGAGCTCGGCCGCCCGCTCGACGTCGTGCTCGTTGCGCGACAGCCACCAGACCACCGCGCTGCCGGTGTCGCGCAGCACCTCCTCGCTCAGGTAGGCGCGCTTGCTGCGCTCGTGGTCGCGCTCCCGGTGCCACAGCTGCTCGTCCTTGCGCACCTCGGCGAGCCGGTGCAGCCGGTCGGTGTCCTGCTCGGACAGCACCAGGACCACCTCCGAGGCCCAGGTCTCGACGTGGCCGTGCGGGTCTCGCCGCACCGCGCCGAGCGCGCCCGCGAGCTTGTGCGCCACCACGTCGGCGGCACCGGGATGCTCCACCGAGGTGATCTCGCGGGCCCGGCTGAGCAGGGTGTCCAGCGCCAACCCGGCCGGGTTCTCGTGCCCGACGCCGACCGCGTCGGCCGGGCGCCGCCACCAGGCGGTGGCTCCGAAGACGAACTGGTAGTCGGGCTCCGAGCTGGGCAGCGACACGTTCCGCACCAGCTGCTGACGGGCGGGTTCCGGCTCGGGCTCGACGGGTGCGGCGGTCCGCTGCTGCTGGACCTCCAGCGCCTCCCGCAGCTGCCGCTGGCGGTGCAGCAGCAGGAGCTGCCGGGCGTAGGCACCGACGCCGACCAGCAGACCGGCGCTGAGCAGCGACCACGCCCACAGCGGCCACCGCAGGGCGAGGACCAGCACCCCGGGCACCAGCACGGCACCGCAGGCGAGCGAGCCCAGCAGGATCTTGTTCTCGCGGCTCATCGGTCCGGGCACTCCGCATCGATCGCTGGCACAGCGCCGACAACTGTATGGCGCGTGATCTTCCCGGCGGTACCCGGCGTCCGGGCGACGCGCCGGGCGCGGTGTAACCGGTTCGGTAGCCGGGTAACCGCACAACGTCACGACGTGCTGCGACTCCCGGGGGTGTGGGGCGATGACGGGGCGGAAGAAGGAGGCGCCGCACCCGGTGCACACGGTCCACCGGGTCGGGGCCGTGGTGCTGGGCCTGGTGCTGTGGGTGTTCGGATCCCTCGGGCTCTCCAGGGGGCTGGAGTTCTTCTCGACGAGCGGGCAGGCCGTGCTGGGGTTGTCCAGCAACGGCCTGCTGTCGGTGATCTCGCTGGCGACCGGGGCGGTGCTGATCGGCTGCGCGGCGTGGGGAGGCAAGCAGGCGTCCACGGTGACCACGGCCTTCGGCGGGGTGTTCCTGCTCTCGGGGCTGCTGCACCTGGCGGTGCTCAACAGCCCGTGGAACGTGCTGGCGTTCCGGATGCCGAACGTGCTGTTCAGCCTCGTGGTGGGGCTGGTGCTGCTGTTCACCGGCCTGTACGGGCGGCTCTCGGGCGGGCTCCCGCCGGACAACCCCTACCGGCAGCAGCACCCGATCCGCGAGCGCCGCCCCGACCCGGAGGAGCAGCTCGTGGAGCAGCGGCGCCCGCCGGAGGACGAGGAGAGGCGCTACGAGGAGGCGGAGATCGCGATGGGGGAGGGCCACCCCACCCCCGAGCAGACCCAGATCGTGCTGCGCGACCAGGCCCGGCGCCGCGCGGTGGAGCGCGCCCGCGCCCGCAGGAGGGCCGCGGGCGGCCGATCGTGATCGTCCCGGGGTGGGTGCGGTGGCCCCCGGGCCTGCTGCTCGCGGCGGCCCGCGAGTTCACCAGCGACGTCCCGGTGCACCTGGTGGAGGTCCGCGAAGCGGTCCAGCCGCCGGAGCCCCGGGGGCCGGTCGAGGGCCTCCAACTGCCGGAGCACGGTGTCGGTCCGCTGTTCCACCGCCGCTACCGAGCGGACATCCACCTGCACCTGCGCGACGCGGAACAGGTGATGGCGCTGTTCGAGGCCGCGCCGGACCGGATGGTGCCGGGCGAGGTGGCCCGCTTCGAGCCGGAGGGCGATCACCCCGGGCTGCGCGTCGGGGACGACCTGGTGGTCCGGATGCCGGGCCCCTGGGACGGCCCGGTGCGGGTGCTGGAGGTGACGCCCACGTCGTTCCGGCTGGCGACCCGGCCCGGGCACCTGGAGGCCGGGCAGATCGAGTTCCGCGCCGCCGACGTCGGGGAGCTGCTGCGCTTCGAGATCGAGTCCTGGGCCCGCAGCGGTGACCGGGCGGCGCACCTGCTCTACGACAAGATGCGGCTGTCCCGGCAGGTGCAGACCTACATGTGGGTGCGGTGCTGCGCCCGGGTCTGCTCGGTGGCGGGCGGCAGGCTGGTGCGGGGCGTGGAGGTCCGCACCGGCCGGGACGAGCTGGCGGGCGGACTCGCGTGACGGGCCCGGGCTGCGCCGACGACCCGGCGCTGCGCCGACGGCTGGCGCGGCTGCGGGAGCTGCCGGTGAACTTCGACGTCGATCGAGTGGATCCGCTCGATCCCGGGCCCGGGTGGAGGGTCGACGACTTCCGGCAACCGCTGGGCGCCGAACCGCCGGGGCCGCCGCTGGTGGGAGGGCCGTGGGAGCGGGCGTGCGCCCTGGTGCGGGACTACAAGTTCGCCGATCCGATGGTCGTGACCCGAGCCTGCCGTTCCGGGGAGTCGCTCGCGGACTCCGACCTGCTGCTGGAGGCGAACTTCCACGGGCTTCCCTTCGACCTGCCCTGCCGGGTGGGCGGTGTCGTCGACACGACCAGCGACGGGGTGCGGATCTGGGGCTGGAACTACCGGACGCTGCGCGGGCACCTGGAGCAGGGGCAGATGGACTTCGGCGTGCGCAAGGACCTCGCGACCGGTGACGTGGAGTTCCGGGTGCACGCGTTCTCCCGGCGGGCTCCGATCCCGAACCCCGTGGTGCGGCTGGGTTTCGTGCTGTTCGGCCGAGGCGCTCAGCTGCGCTTCATCCGGAGCGCCTGCCGCCGGATGCGGGATCTGACGCGGCCAGCAGCGCTTCCAGCCGCTCGCGGTCGGCGACCGTGACCGTGACCGCCGGGTGTCGCAGCACCCCCAGCGGTTCGATGCCGGGGACCGGCTCGGCGAACCGGACGCGCACCCCCGGTTCCGCGTTGGTGGCGCAGATCAAGCCGCCGTCGCGGAGCGACATCCGCGCGGGTCCCGCCGTGCGCAGCAGCGGGCAGGGCCCCGAGGTGCTGGTGCCCGCGACGTTGGACCGGGGCGTGCGCAGGCTCCAGGGCCCGAAGCGCACGGCGAACTCGGCCGGGCCGACCCGGACCCACGCGGTCGGCGGTGCGATGCCGAACGCCAGTGCCAGCAGCCGGTGCGCTCCGGCGAACCGGAAGGGGAAGGTCTCAACGGTGCCCGGGTCCATGCCCCGGGTTACCCGGACGATCTCCCGGGTGCACCGGTGGTTCAGGGCTTGCGGGCGACGGCGGCGATGACGCAGTGGCCGACGGCCGACAGCGGGGTGAGCCGCGGGCCGTCCGGCCACCACTCGTCGGCCACCACCAGGCCCGGTTCGAGCAGGTCCAGGCCGGCCAGCACGGGTTCGAGCTGCGCGCGGGTGCGGAAGAACCCGGAACCCATCCCGGAGCCGAGCAGTTCCTGCAACCGCCGGGCCGGGCCGCTGTGCTCGTCCTCGGGGTCGAAGAAGTGGCTGAACGCCAGGAAGGAACCGCTGGGCAGCGCCGCCAGGTACTCGCCCATGATCTCGGCGACGGGGCGTCCCCCGGCGGCCTCGTCGTAGTGGTGCAGGGTGCCGACGTGCAGCAGGCCGAGCGGCCGGGAGAAGTCGAGCGCGCCGCGCACCAGGGGGTCGGCGAGCAGCAGTTCCGGCTGGAAGACGTCCGCGCCGAGGAAGTGGCTGCGGTCGTTGTCGGCGAGCAGCGCCCGGCTGTGCGCGGCGACCGCCGGGTCGTTGTCCACGTAGACCACCCGCGATTCCGGCACGGCTCGCTGCGCGACCTGGTGGGTGTTCTCCGCCGTGGGCAGCCCCGAACCGCAGTCGAGGTACTGGTCGATGCCCGCTTCGACCGCGAGGAACCGCACGGCCCGGATCAGGAAGGCGCGGCTGGTCCGGGCCAGCGCGTTCGCGTCGGGCACCTCCCGGTTGAGCATCCGGTTCAGCTCGCGGTCGACCGCGAAGTTGTCCTTGCCCCCGAGCGCGAAGTCGTACACGCGGGCCAGGCTCGGCCTGCTCGTGTCGATGGCACCCGCCGTATCGCCCGGAATCGGCATGACTTCCTCGCAGCGGCGTCGGGGCCAAGATCATCGACACCCTACAGCGCGGCGCGGTCCGCGGCACCGGTGTTGGCGCGGCGGGAACGGGACGGTTCAGGAGGAGGTGCGGGCCCCCGTGCGGGGGCGCGCGTCGTGCTCAGGCCCGGAGGGCGCGCAGGAAGCGGGACCACTGCGTCGCGGTGGCCGTGAGGTGCCCGGCGGCGCGGTCCTTCGAGTCGCGCACCGCGGCCCCGCCACCCGGCAGCGCGCCGACCTCGACGCAGTTGGTCTCCTGGCTGCTGTAGGTGGAGGTGCGCCAGCCGCGCGGTTCGGCGCTCACGCCGGGACCTGCTCGCGGGAGGCGATCTCGGCGATGAGCTTGCGGGAGTCCTCCCTGCTCAGGGCGACCTGCTCCAGCTCGTCGCGGGCGGAGCGGAACGCTTCGACGGCCTCCGGTTCCCGCAGGAACGCCGAGGAGCGGTGGTGCTCCAGGTGCACCACCGGGTCGGCCTTCGCGAACTCCAGCAGCAGGAACGGCCCGGCGTGCGCGGGCGTCCACCCGGCGGCCGAGGGGATGATGCGCAGTTCGACGTTGTCCCGCTCGGCGATCTCGTCGAGGAACCGCAGCTGGTCGTACCGTCCGGCGGGGCGGCCGATGGGCTGGTGCAGCACGGGCTCCAGGATCAGCGCGGTGTACCTCGCCGGGGCCCGCTTGCGGGTGATGATGTCGCGGCGGCCCTGCCGCATCGCGACCCGCTTGTTGGCCTCCTGGTCGGGCACCCCGGCGGTCATGATCGCCCGGGTGTAGTCGGCGCACTGCAGCAGGCCCGGCAGCAGCAGAGGCGCCACATCAGTGATCTTGGTGGCGGTGCGCTCGAACTCCAGCAGCGTGGCGAGCTGGTCGGCCTCGCCGATGCCGTCCGGGTTCAGCGCGGGCGAGGGCTCGGCGGCGGCCTCGCGCGCGAGTTTGAGCATCCGGGATTGCGCCGTGTTGCTGACGCCGAGCACCACGCACACCGCGGAGATGGATTCGGCCGACGGCACCCGGTCCCCGTGCTCCCAGCGCACCAGCACCGAATGCGATACGTCCAGGATCGAGGCCAGTCCGCGCAGGGTGAGCCCGTTCTTGCGGCGCGCGTCGCGCAGTTCCGCGCCGAGCACGTAAGCCCGCGGTCGTGGTGGGTTTGCGGTCATGTCGAGGAATGCTAATCCATTGTCCGCGGGACCGGCGATCATCCGAATGAGTCATTGTCCCGAGTTCTCGGGTGCTGGCATTCTCCTATTTTCCCCATATGCGCTTCCCGTCGCAGCTCACGCGCGTTCCCCGGTCTTTCCGTCGCGGGAGGGCGATTCGGGTGGGCGCGGCTGGTGGACACCGCGGCGCGGTGCAACGTTTCCATTCGATTCCGCACCTGTGCGGAATCGAATGGAAACGTTGCAACGACCGGTTGCTCTTCCGGGTTCGGCAGGTCATTGCCGTCGCGGCGGAATTCGCGGGGGACCGCGCACCGGGATCGGCGAAGACCCCGGTGTTCGGGCTCGCGGCGGATCTGCCGCACCGCGCCCGGCGTCTCGCCGGAATGCGGGAGGCGAATGCGCGCCCGTCCGGCCCGGTCGGGGCCCGCCGCACCGCGCCGCGGGTGAGCCCGGCAGCGGGGAGCTCGGCCAGGCACCGGTTCCGGTGGTGTCACCGCGCGGGTGCGGCGGGCCCCGTTCCTCCGGTTCGGCTCCAGGCCCCGGGACCACCGGGCGCCCGGACCACCACCAGCTCCGCGCTGATCAGCTGCGGCCCTCGCGCCAGTAGCCCATGAACGCCACGGCCGTTCGAGGCACGCGGTGCTCCTGCACGAGGATCCGCCGCAGCCGCTTGATCACCGCCGCCTCGCCGGCCAGCCAGCCGTAGACCTCGCCGCTCGCGGGGCCGCTGTCCGGGACCTCCCACAGGGTCGCGGTGTCGACGTCCACGTCCTCCAGCCCGGAGTGGGCGCCGCCGCGCGAGCCGAACTCGCCGAGGACCTCGGTCACCGTCTCCTCCAGCAGGGCGCCGTGCGGGACGGTGCCGCCCGCTCGCTGCCGCACCAGCCAGCGGACCTCCACGCCGCGCGGGCTCCGCCAGGTCTGCACGTCGGCGGCCGTGGGCACCTCCGCGCACACCACGCCGCGCGAGTCGTGCGGCAGCGATTCGACGATCGCCGCCATCGCGGGGACCGCGGTCTCGTCCCCGGCCAGCACGAGCTGCCGCGCGGTGCTCGGCGGCGACCACTCGCAGCCCCACATCCGGCCGGTGCCGGGACGGTCCGGGCCGAGCAGCGCGACCTCGTCGCCGGGCGCGGCGGTCGCCGCCCAGGTGGACGCCGGACCGCCGTGGCCCTCCTCGACGCCGTGCAGCACGAAGTCGATGTCCAGCTCGGCCTCCCGCTCCCGGAAGGCCCGCACCGTGTAGGTGCGCAGCGTCGGGCGGATCTCGTCCGGCAGCTCCAGCCAGCGGGTGTACCAGTTCTCGCCGCTGGGCATGTCCGCGACGGTCCGCCCGGGCCGCGGCAGGGCGAGCTTCACCCGCTGGTCGTCCCCGCCGGTGCCGAAGCGGTGCAGCTGCTCGCCGGTGAAGGTGATGCGCGCGAAGCTCGGTCCGAGGCGTTCCGCGCGGGCCACCCGGGCCGGGAACACCAGGTACCGCGGGCGCTGCGCACCGGAGCGCTCGGCCATCATCACACCTCTTCACCGCATCGACGTCGCAGGTTCAGAGGTTAGCCTAACCTGTCCCCGTGCGGGAGGGTGTCGCCGCCGGGAGGACGAGGGGACGAGACGACGCCGGCGCGTCGGCGGCACCGCGCGGGAGCCGGGAAGGGGCGCGGCGCTCCCCGCCCGGCGCCGGGCGCCCCGACCGGCGATCGCCCGGGTGGGGCCGGACCGCTCGCCGCGGGGCGGGGAGCGGTCCGGCCGGGCCGGATCAGTCCCAGGACAGGGAGGAGCCCGACTGGTACTCGGTGACCCGGGTCTCGAAGAAGTTCTTCTCCTTCTTCAGGTCCATGGCCTCCGACATCCAGGGGAACGGGTTCTCGACCTCGGCGAAGACCGGGGCGAGGCCGAGCTGGGCGCAGCGGCGGTTGGTGATGAAGTGCATGTACTGCTCGCACAGCTCGGCGTTGATGCCGAGGATCCCGCGCGGCATCGTGTCGCGGCCGTAGGCGACCTCCAGGCGGCACGCGTCGACGAGCATCCCGCGCACCTCCTCCTGGAACGCGGTGCTCCACAGGTGCGGGTTCTCCAGCTTGATCTGGTTGATGCAGTCGATGCCGAAGTTCAGGTGGATCGACTCGTCGCGCAGGATGTACTGGTACTGCTCGGCGATGCCGACCATCTTGTTCCGCCTGCCCAGCGACAGGATCTGGGCGAAACCGGTGTAGAACCACATCCCTTCGAAGATCACGTAGAAGGCGATGAGGTCGCGCAGGAAGGCCTGGTCGCGTTCCGGGCCGCCGGTGGCGAACTCGGGGTTCTCGAGGTTCTGGGTGTGCCGCAGCGCCCACTCGTCCTTCTCCGAGATGGACGGGATCTCGCGGTAGGCGTTGAACAGCTCGCCCTCGTCGAGGCCCAGGCTCTCGCAGATGTACTGGAAGGTGTGGGTGTGCACGGCCTCCTCGAAGGCCTGGCGCAGCAGGTACTGGCGGCACTCGGGATTGGTGATGTGCCGGTACACCGCGAGCACGATGTTGTTGGCCACCAGGGACTCCGCGGTCGCGAAGAACCCGAGGTTGCGCTTGAGCATCAACCGCTCGTCGTCGGTGAGCCCGTCGCGGGAGCGCCACAGCGCGATGTCGGCGTGCATGGACACCTCGGTGGGCATCCAGTGGTTGTTGCAGCCGGCCAGGTACTTCTCCCACGCCCAGCCGTACTTCAGCGGCAGCAGCTGGTTCACGTCGGCCTGCGCGTTGATCATCGCCTTGTCGTCGACGTTGATCCGGCCCGCGCCGCGTTCGATCTCGCCGAGGCCGGTGGCGTCGGGGGTGTGCGTGGACGTCATGAGTCCTCCAGGGGGGTCGGGCGGGTCACTGGCAGGCTTCGCAGTCGGGGTCGTCGATCGCGCACGCCTGCGGAGCAGGAGCCGGAGCGGCGGCGGGGGAGACCGCGTTGAGCTTGCCGTCGGTGCCGCGCAGGGTGGACTTCTCCACGTGCGTGGCGCTGCTGGACCGCAGGTAGTAGGTGGTCTTGAGGCCCTTGCGCCAGGCCAGCCGGTAGAGCTCGTCGAGCTTGCGGCCGCTGGGCGCGGCCATGTAGAGGTTCAGCGACTGCGCCTGGTCGATCCACTTCTGGCGGCGGGAGGCGGCCTCCACCAGCCAGCGCGGCTCGATCTCGAACGCGGTGGCGTACAGGGACTTCAGCTCGGCGGGCACCCGGTCGATCGGGCCGAGGTCGCCGTCGAAGTACTTCAGGTCCTGCACCATCGCCTCGTCCCACACCCCGGCGGCCTTGAGGTCGCGGACCAGGTCGGCGTTGAGCACGGTGAAGTCGCCGGACATGTTCGACTTCACGTAGAGGTTCCGGTACAGCGGCTCGATGGACTGGCCGACGCCGCAGATGTTGGAGATCGTCGCGGTCGGGGCGATGGCCAGCACGTTCGAGTTGCGCATCCCGTCGGTGCGCACCCGCTCGCGCAGCCCGTCCCAGTCCAGCGTGGACGAGCGGTCCACGTCGACGCCGGTCTCGCGGGCCTGCGCCAGCAGCTCCAGCGAGTCGACCGGGAGCACGCCCCGGCTCCACAGCGAACCCTCGAAGGACTCGTAGCGGCCGCGCTCGGCCGCCAGCTCCGCGGACGCCGCGATCGCGTGGAAGCTGATGTGCTCCATGCTCAGGTCCGCGAACTCGACCGCGGCCTGCGAGGACATCGGGATCCGCTGCGCGAACAGCGCGTCCGAGAAGCCCATCAGCCCCAGCCCGACCGGCCGGTGCCGCAGGTTGGAGGTCCGCGCCTCGGGGATCGTGTAGAAGTTCACGTCGATGACGTTGTCCAGCATTCGCACCGCGGTGCGGGTGGTGCGGCGCAGCCGCTCGGCGTCCAGGCCCTCGGCGGTGACGTGCCGGGCGAGGTTGATCGAGCCGAGGTTGCAGACCGCGACCTCGTCCCCGCCGGTGTTCAGCGTGATCTCGGTGCACAGGTTCGAGGAGTGCACCACGCCCGCGTGCTGCTGCGGGGAGCGCAGGTTGCACGGGTCCTTGAAGGTGATCCACGGGTGCCCGGTCTCGAACAGCATGGTGAGCATCCGGCGCCACAGGTCCACCGCGCGGACCTGGCGGAACACCTTGAGCTCCCCGCGCTCGGCGGCCGCCTCGTGCTCGCGGTAGCGCTCGGCGAACGCCGTCCCGTAGAGGTCGTGCAGGTCCGGGACCTCGTCCGGGGAGAACAGCGTCCACGTCTCGTCGGCCTCGACGCGGCGCAGGAACTCGTCCGGCACCCAGTTCGCGGTGTTCATGTCGTGGGTGCGCCGCCGGTCGTCGCCGGTGTTCTTGCGCAGGTCGAGGAACTCCTCGATGTCCACGTGCCAGGTCTCCAGGTACGCGCACACCGCGCCCTTGCGCTTGCCGCCCTGGTTCACCGCGACCGCCGTGTCGTTCGCGATCTTGAGGAACGGCACCACGCCCTGCGAGGACCCGTTGGTCCCCTTGATGTGCGCGCCGGTGCCGCGGACCGGCGTCCAGTCGTTGCCGAGCCCGCCCGCGTACTTCGACAGCAGCGCGTTGTTGCTGATGCCGTGGAAGATCCCGTGCAGGTCGTCCTCGACGGTGGTGAGGAAGCAGGACGACAGCTGCGGCCGGGTGGTGCCCGCGTTGAACAGCGTCGGGGTCGAGCACATGAAGTCGAAGGAGGAGATCAGGTCGTAGAACTCGATCGCCCGCGCCTCGCGGTCGTCCTCGCGCAGGGCCACGCCCATCGCGACCCGCATGAAGAACGCCTGCGGCAGCTCGAACCGGATGCCGTCCTCGTGCAGCAGGTACCGGTCGTAGAGGGTTTGCAGCCCGAGGAAGCCGAAGGCGGTGTCGCGGTCGGCGTCCAGCTCCGCGCCCAGCCGCTCGAGGTCGAAGCCGCCCAGCTCCGGGTCCAGCTGCTCCAGCTCGATGCCGCGGCGCACGTAGTCGGCGAAGTAACCGGCGTAGCGGTCCCGCATCTGCACCTGGTCCGCCTCGGCCGGCTCGCCCGCGACGAAGCTCAGCGCCTCCCGGCGCAGCTTGTCCAGCAGCAGCCGCGAGGTCACCAGCGAGTAGTTCGGCTCGTGCTCGACGAAGGTGCGCGCGGCCATCGTCAGCGATTCGGCCAGCTCGGCGGCGCTGATGCCGTCGTAGACGTTGCGCCGCACCTCCCGCAGCACCGCGTCGGCGCGCACGTCCTCCAGGCCGGAGCAGGCCTGCTCGACGACGGTGGACACGCGCTCCCAGTCCAGCGGGACGCGGGCACCGTCCGGCCCGGTCATCTCCAGGCGGGGCGGGTCGTCGGCGGGGCGCTCGTCCCCGGCTTCGCGGGCCTGCGCGTGCTCCTCCCGGTAGAGCACGTAGGCGCGGGCGACGCCGTGGTGCCCGCCGCGCATCAGCGCGAGCTCCACCATGTCCTGGATCTGCTCGATGTGCACGAGGCCCTCGGCGCCCGCGTGCCGCAGCACTCCCTCCGCGGCCTGCGCCGTCAGCTCCGCGACGACCTGGTGCAGCCTCGACGACGAGGCGGCCGACTCCCCCTCGGCAGCCAGGAACGCCTTGGTCAGCGCCACGGAGATCTTCGTTTCGTCCCAACCGGAAACGGTGCCGTCGCGCCGCAGCACCCGCACTCCTGCCGGTACCGCGGTGGCTGTGGACGCCCGGGTCGTGGACTCGGTCACTGGCTCTCTCCTCGCAAGCTCGGACAGCTGCCCGGAACTCCTCGGAACGCGCCAGGACCGCGGTGCGCGCGGCACCGCTCGTCCCACGACCCTCCCGCGAGGTCCCGGACGGCGCGCACCCCTCGTGCGCGCACCGATGGCAGGTCTTCGGACTCACGGGCGACCGGTGCGCTCGGCACCGGGCCTACTGGCCGTCGCTTCCCGGACGCCGGACGTCCAGTGCTGCACCACCCTCGGCGGGGTGGTGACGGCGGTCGTTCCCGTTCACCGCTGCGGGGCAGTCCCGGACTCGCACCGGGTTCCCTGTTGTCACGCCGGGCGGACCGGCGAACCATCAGCGGGCGCCACACTACATCTTGGGTTCGAGGTTGATCGGAACCCCATCATCGTCGGCGCGGCGGACGCCGCGCGGAGGTGTGATCGGGAAGCGCTGGTGGCTGGCGGCCCGGTTCGGCAGACTGCGACGCGAGATCGCCACCCGGAAGGAATCCCGAGCCATGCGCGCCTCCCGCGTGCGACGCGGCCTCACCGCCGTCGCCACCGCACTGGCCACCGCCGCCACCGCCACTGCGGCGACCGCCGGCGCCGCACCCCAGGCCCCGCCCGAACCCGCCACCGCCGACGTGCGACTGATCACGTTCAACGACCTGCACGGCAACCTGGAACCGCCGACCGGTTCCTCCGGCGAGATCGAGCTCGACGACGGCGGCACCGTCGAGGCGGGCGGCGCGGCCTACCTCGCCGCGCACCTGGAGCGGCTGCGCGCGGAGGTGCCCAACTCGCTGGTGTTCTCCGCGGGGGACAGCGTCGGCGCGTCGCCGGTGAACTCCGCGCTGTTCCACGACGAGCCCACGATCGACTTCCTCAACTCCCAGGACGTCCGCGCGCACGTCGCCGGCAACCACGAGTTCGACGAGGGCTACCAGGAGCTGTGGCGGATGGCGACCGGTGGCTGCCACCCGCAGGACGGCTGCGAGTTCCGCGATTCCTTCGCGGGCGCGGACTTCCCGTACCTCGGCTCCAACGTGACCTTCGAAGGCGGCGCCCCCGCGCTGCTGCCGTTCACCGTGCAGCTCTCCGGCGGCGTCCCGATCGGCGTCATCGGCGCGACGCTGCACGACCTGCCCAGCTCCGTGAGCCCCGGAGCGGTGCGCGGCCTGGAGTTCGGCGACGAGGTCGAGGCCATCGACCGCACCGCCGACGCCCTCGACCGGATCGGCGTCAAGGCCCAGGTCGTGCTGCTGCACCAGGGCGACGAGGCCGAGAGCGGGGGCCCGAACTCCTGCGACGTCGCGCCCGGGGGCCCGGCGCACCGCATCGCCGCGGCGGTCACGCCGAAGGTCGACGCGCTGTTCACCGCGCACAGCCACCAGCAGTACACCTGCACCGTCCCCGACCCCGCCGGCGCGCCTCGGCCCGTCCTGCAGGGCGCGTCCTACGGGCGGCTGCTGTCCGTGCTGGACCTGCGCGTCGACCGCGCCAGCGGCGAGGTCGTGCGGCAGGGCAGCCGCGCCCGCAACGAGGTCGTCACCCGCGACATCGCTCCGGACCCGGAAGCGGCCGCGCTCGTCGAGGAGGCCCGCGAGAAGGCGGCGCCGATCGCGAACCGCGCCGTGGGCACCACCGCGGGCGACCTGCTGCGGGAGCCCGCGCCGTCCGGGGAGTCCTCGATGGGCAGCGTGATCGCCGACGCCCAGCTGGAGTCCACCGCGGACGCGGGCGCGCAGGTGGCGCTCACCAACCCGGGCGGCGTGCGCGCCGATCTGCCGCACGCCTCCTCCCCGGCCGGGGAGGGCGACGGCGTGGTCACCTACGGCGAGGCGTTCGCGGTGCAGCCCTTCGGCAACACCATGCAGACGATCACCCTCACCGGTGCCCAGCTCAAGGGCGTGCTCGAACAGCAGTGGACCCCGGAGGGCGCCACGATCCTGCAGGTCTCGGCCGGGCTGCACTACGCCTGGTCCGAGTCCGCGCCGATCGGCTCCAAGGTCTCGGGGCTGACGCTGCACGGCGAGCCGGTGGTCCCGGACGCGCCGTACCGGGTGGCGGTGAACAACTTCCTCGCCGGGGGCGGGGACGGGTTCACCGGGTTCCTGGAGGGCACCGACGTCACCGGCGGGAAGCTGGACCTCGACGCGCTGCTCGACTACTTCGCGGCGCACCCCGGAGTCGTCCCGCCGTCCGCCGACCGCATCGAGGTCCAGGGCTGATCGACGCCGATCCGCCCGGCCCCGGCGGGACCGGGCGGATCGGGTGCTCAGCGGGCGAGGGCGCGGGGGGCCATGACCCCGTCGATGCCGGTGGCGAGTTCCGCGGCGCAGTCGCGCCAGGGGTGGCCGGTGCCGAGCAGGTCGGCGCAGCGCCCCCGCAACCCGGCGAGCCGCCCGCGCAGCCGGGCGCTGCGCACCCCGGCCGCCAGCAGCAGCGCCCGGCGGCCGTGCCGGAAGCCCGCGCCGTGGTCGCCCAGCGCGAGCTTCGCCTCGCCCAGGCTCGCCAGCTCGAACACCGCGGAGCGGACCTCGCCCGGCCCGCGCGCGGCCACCGCCCGCGCCAGGTGCGTCGCGGCCGCCTCGTGCTCGCCCAGCACCAGCTGCACCGTGCCGGTCATGCCGAGCAGGTCGGCCTCGCCGAACCAGCGGAACGGCTCGTAGTCGGCGCCGCGATCCGCCGTCGCGTGCAGGGCGCGGCCCTGCTCCAGCAGCCTGCGCACCGAATCCCGGCGCTCGCAGTGCGCGGCGGCCCACGCCGAGTTCAGCTGCAGCACCGCGCCGACCAGCGCCGAGCCCTCCGCCCGGATCGTGCCCAGCTGGAACAGCTTCAGCGCCGAGTTCGGGTGGCCGAAGTGCAGCTCCGCGCGACCGGCCGCGTACAGCGTCCGCGCGATCGCCAGCGGATCCGAGCCGTCCCGGCCGTAGTCCAGCGCTCGGCCGAAGTGCTCCTGCCCGGTGGACAGCAGCCCGTTCTCCACGGCCGTCCAGCCCGCCGTCGCGTGCAACCGGCACAGGGCGGCCAGGAGCTCCCCGCGCACCTGCTCGCACATGAGGCCCCGCAGCATCCGCTCCGCGCGCCGGGTCGTGGCCGAGATCGTGCCGTACTGCCCGACTCCGCCGTAGCGGTGATCGATCCGGCGCAGCGCGACGATGAGCTCGTCGAGCGCGCGGATGTCGGAGGAGCCGATGCGCCGGGGCGCGCGGTCCGGCAGGGCGAGCTCGTCGAGCAGGTTGCGGTGGCGGGGTTCCGCTCCGCACCGCCACGCCGGGCCACCGGACCGCGCGCCGTCGCCGAACACCACGTCCCCCGCGTAGGACAGGAAGGAGCGGCGCTTCTGCTGCTCGTCGGGCTCGTCGGCCGCGTCCGCGGTCTCGTCGTCGCGGGGGTGCTCGTCGGCGGCCATGCCCATCCAGCCGCGCGGTATCCCCAGCCCGTCCGCGATCCGGGACAGCAGCTCGTAGCTGCGGACCGCGCGGCCGTTGAGCACGTCGCTGACCTCGCTCTGCGCCTGCCCGGTCAGCTGGGCGATGCGGCTCTGCGGGATTCCGTGCTCCCGCAGCGCCCGGTAGACCGCGCCGATGTCGCGCACCGCCAGCGCGTCCCGGATCTCCGCGCGCCGCCAGATCTCCGGCGGAACCTCCTCGGTGGACACCGCGCCAGCGTATGCTGAAAGTGATCAACCGTGTGCGGAGAGTGAAAATATCACCGGATCGGAGCGGCAACCCGACCGCCGGGCCGCGAACCGGCTGCCGGGGCGGGGTGCGGGCGCCCGCGTCGGAACCGGCGCCGGGGCGAGCGGCGCGGTTCCGCCGTCGGCGCCCCGCGCGCACGGGTGCTCGGACCGCTGAGGCGAGGCCACGCAGAACCACACGAACCCACATCCGCACGTTGTGCGCCCGCGCGCGCCGCAGGTAACCTCCGCCGCAGGGGGATCAACGGCGGGAGCGATGCCGAGATGTATGCCGAGGAACGCCACTGGGCGATCTTGGAATTGGCCCGGAAGGAAGGGCGGGTCGACGTCGCGGCGCTCGCGTCCCGCTTCGACATGACCACCGAGACAGTCCGCCGCGACCTGACCGTGCTGGAGCGGCGCGGCGTGCTGCGCCGGGTGCACGGCGGTGCGATTCCGGTGGAGCGCCTGGGTTTCGAGCCCAACGTGCCGGCGCGGGACTCCGTGATGACCGCCGAGAAGAACCGCATCGCCAAGGCCGCGCTGGAGCTCGTCCCGGACGAGGGCGCGATCCTGCTCGACGCGGGCACCACGGTCGCGCGGATGGCGAACATCCTGCCGGTGGACCGCGAGCTGACGGTGGTCACGCACTCGCCGACGACCGCCCTCACCCTCTCCGGGCGCGGCAACATCACGCTGATGCTGGTGGGCGGGAGGCTCCGCGGGCGGACGCTGGCGGCGGTGGACGGCTGGGCGCTGCACGCGCTCGGCGACATCTACGTGGACGTGGCTTTCATGGCGACCAACGGGCTCTCGCTGGAACGCGGGCTGACCACGCCGGACTCGGCCGAGGCGATGGTGAAGCGGGCGGCGGTCTCGGCCGCGCGGCGGACCATCGTGCTTGCCGATCACACGAAGGTCGGGAATGATCATTTTGCGCGGTTCGGCGATCTCGCCGAGGTGGACACGCTGATCACCGACGACGGCCTCGACGAGCAGGTCGCCGAGGAGATCAGGCGTGCCGGGCCGCGGGTGGAGATGGTCTGAGCCGCTTCCCCGCCGCGCGCGGCACCGAGCGCAGCGGCCGCCCGGGGGCGGCACGGGAAGGAGCCCCGCATGGTGGTCGACCGGGACGCGGGCGGGGTGTTCGTGGGGCGCGACGAGGAGCTGGCGCGCATCGACGACGCCGCCCGGGCCGCCGGGTCCGGCTCCGGGCGGGCCGTGCTGCTGCGGGGGCCCGCCGGGATCGGCAAGACCGAGCTGCTGCGGACCGCGCTGGCCCGGCTGAGCGGCCGCGCCGCGCGGGTGCGCACCGCCCGTTGCCCGGAGTCGGGCTCCGCCGCCTACGGCATCGTCCGGAGCCTGTTCGAGCCGTCGCTGGACACCGACCTCGTCGGCAGCTCCCGGCTGGCGCTGCCCGCGCTGGTCGCGGAGAGGACCGCGGGTGGCACCGCCAGCGGGACCTACGCCGTGCTGCACGGGCTGTACTGGCTGGCCGCCGACCTGGCCGCCGACGGCTTGCTGGTCCTGGCCGTGGACGACGTCCAGTGGTGCGACGAGAACTCCCTGCGGTTCCTGGCGTTCCTGCTGCGCCGCGCGGAGAACCTGCCGCTGCTGGTGCTGCTGGCCCAGCGCACCGACGGCGCCGCGCCGGTGGAGGCGCTGGCCGAGATCGCCGGGATGCCGCTGTGCCGCCGCGCCGAGCTGCCCGCGCTGGGGCCGGACGGGGTGGCCGAGCTGCTGGCTGCCCAACTGCCCGAGCCACCCGGTGCGGAGTTCGTCGCGCGCTGCGCGGAGGTCACCGGTGGCAATCCGTTCCTGCTGAGCCGGGTGCTGCGGATGCTGCGCGAGCACCCGGGCGACGCGGACGGGGGCGTGGACCGGCTGGACCAGCTGGGCCGCACCGTGGTGCTGCGCTCGCTGCTGGACCGGCTCTCGCCGCGCGCCGTCGCGGTGGCCCGCGCCGTGGCGGTGCTGCCGGGGGAGCGGGTGGAGCTCGTCGCCGCGCTGGCCGGGACCCATCAGCGGCTGACGGCCACCGCGCTGCGCGAGCTGCGGGACAACGACCTCGTCGTGGGCGACGGCGCGGAGTTCGTGCACGGTTTCGTCCGCCAGGCCGTGCTGGACCGCACCCCGCCCGCAGAGCTGGGCCGGTTGCGCGAGCGGGCGGCGATGCTGCTCAACGATTCCGGCCGCCCCGCTGAGGAGATCGCGGGCCTGCTGCTCCAGCTGCCCGGGGTCCCGCGGCCGTGGATGGCGGGAGTGCTGCGCGACGCCGCCGCCCGCGCCGAGCAGCGCGGTGCGCCCGGCGTGGCGGCGCGCTGCCTGGAGCGGGTGCTGGAGGTGCACGGTTCCGACGTCGCGGTGCTGACCCACGCGGCGCGGGTGACCGACGCGGCGGTGGGGTTGCGGTACCTGGAGCGGGCGCTGGAGTTGACCTCCGATCCGCGCGCGCGGATCCCGATCGCGGTGCAGTACGCCCTCACCTCGCTGACCGCGCAGAACTCGGTGCGGGCCTACGAGGTCGTCTCGGCGGCGCTGGACGAGCTGGATTCGGTGCTGGAGCCGGAACCCCCGGATTCCGACCGGACCCTGCGCACCCTGGCCGAGTCGGTGCTGCTCATCTCGGGCATGGACGAGAAGTCCACCCTGGTCCGGGTCGGGGAGCGGTTCCGCGACGTGGTCCCGCCGCCGGGCGACACCGCGGAGGAGCGCCAGCTGCTGAGCATGCTCGCCGCGCTGGGCACCCTGCTGAACCGGCCCGCGGCGGAGGTCGCCGGGCAGGCCCGCCACGTCCTGCGGATCAACGACCTGGACCACGGCGGCTGGGCGCTGCTCGGCGCGGCGCTGCCGCTGTACCTGGCCGACGACAACGAGGCCGCGCTGGAGGCGCTGGGCGCGCTCGTGGCGCACACCCAGCGCACCGGGCAGGCGTGGACGTACTGCGTGGCCACCAGCACCCGCGCGGTGGTCCACCACTGGACGGGTGAGCTCACCGAGGCGCTGGCGGACGCGCAGACGTGTCACGACGTGCTGGTGCAGGAGTCCTGGGCGGAAGCCATGACGATGCCGCAGATCGCGCTCGCCACCTCGCTGATCAGCCAGGGCGAGCCGCAGCGGGCGGACCGGTTGCTGGCCGGGATCGCCCGCCGCCGCTTCGAGGACTTCGCCGTGGAGTACCACCAGTTCCTGATGGCCCGCGCCCGCGCGCGGGAGGGGATGGGGGACGGGGAAGGGGCGCTGGAGCACCTGTTCCAGTGCGCCCGGAGCCTGCGCTCCGCGGGGATCGCGAACCCGGTGTTCGCCCCCTGGTGGTTCGACGCGGCGCGGATCCTGGGTGATCTCGGTCGGATCGATGAGGGGATGCAAGCCGCCGAGCACGGCTCCGCGCTGGCCGGGCGGTGGGGGACCCGGCGCGCGCAGGGGATGGCGCTGGCGGCGCGCGGCGCGGTGACCACCGGGAAGGCCGCCGTCCCGCTGCTGACCGAGGCGGTGCGGGTGCTGGCCGGGTCCCCGGCGAAGCTGGAGCACGCCAGGGCGAAGTACTTGCTGGGGCGAACCCTGCTGCGCGAGGGGGAGCCGGAGGGGGCGCGCGAGCAGCTCCGCTCGGCGCTGGACCTCTCGGTGCTGCACCGCGATCACGCGCAGGTGTCGCTGGCCTCGGCGGCGCTGCTGGAGGCGGGCGGCCGGTTGCGGCACGGCACGGATTCACCGGTGCGCGCGCTGAGCGGCAGCGAGCGGCGGGTGGCGACCCGGGCGGCGGCCGGGGCGACGAACCGGCAGATCGCGGAGTCGCTGTTCCTGACGGTGCGGACCGTGGAGCTGCACCTCACGAGCGCCTACCGCAAGCTCGGCGTGCGGGGCCGGGCGCAGCTGCCCGGCGCCTTCGAGGCCGATCCGGAGGGCTGATCGCCCGGCTCGTTCCCCGTTCTCGTTCCCGTTCGGCCGGTGTGCTGACGTTCCGTCCCGGCTCGTGTGGGAATGATTTTGCTTTGTGCGCGAGAAATGCGGGATATAACACGTTTGGGTGATACGGTGAGTGGCGATTCGGCCCTGGCTTCATCTTTTCGAGCTACGGGAGGTTGGTATGGTCGATCTCCCGCCGGTCGTCGCGAATGGAGATCTGCGGTGCTGCGTATCAGGAATCCTGGTTGAAGTTCGTTCGCGCGCGCTGATCACGCAGGGTGTCCGGCGTCGTCCGGTCGGACGTCCCGAGTTATCTCCGAATTTCTTTCATGTTCGTCCGACTCCTGTCCGGATGACGTTCGACTCCGGGCCCGGGACCATCCGCGAACCGGTGGGAGCGTGCTGATGAGCGCGGTCCACGACGTTCCCGAATCGCGGCCGGGCACCGCCGAGAACCGCTTGGTGGGCCGGGACCAGCAGTTGCACGTGCTCGGGAACCTCGTCGCCGACCTCGCCCGCGGGCGCTCCGGGCTGGTGACCATCAGCGGGGGACCCGGCAGCGGCCGCAGCGCACTGCTGGAAGAGGTGCTGGACCGCGCCCGCGCCGCCGGGATCAACACCGCCGCGGCGCAGAGCTCCCCGCTCGAGACCGACGTCCCCTACAGCACCACCGCCCAGCTGATCGCGCTGCTGTGCCCGCCCGAGCAGCTCGCCCGGATCAGCTCCGCCTGGGCCGAGGGCGCCACCACCAACGCGCCGATTCCCCACCTGCGCAGGCATTTCATCGACCTGGCGCGGGAACGCCCGCTGCTGTTCGCGGTCGACGACCACCAGTGGATCGACCCCTGGTCGCTGGCGTGGTGCCACGCGCTGCTGCGGCACGTGGACCGGGTGCCGATCCTCATGATCCGGACCGTGCGCGCCACGGCGCCCGAGAGCCCCGGCGGCGCCCGCTGGGACGAATCCGTGCCGGTCTCCGCGCGCCGGGTCCGGCTGGAACCGCTGGAGACGCCGGACGTCGCGCGGTTGCTGTCCCAGCACGGCGATCCGGACCCGGCGTTCGTCGCGGCCGCCGTTTCCGCCACCGCGGGCAATCCGGCGGTGCTGCACGAGGTGATCGAGGAGTTCCGGTGCGCCGGGCTGGGCTTCGAGGCCCGGCACGTCCCCCGGCTGCGGGTGCACGCTTCTGACGCCGTGGCCGTCGCGGTCGGGCGAACCCTGCGCGGGCTGCCCGCCGACCAGGTCGCGCTGCTGCGCGCGATCGCCTTCTGCGGCGGGGAGTTCGACTTCGAGCTCGCCTGCGCGCTGGCGGGGCTGCACGGCAGCGCCGCGGTCGAGGCCCGGTCCGCGCTGCGCCACCTCGGGCTGCTGTGCGAGTCCGCCGATGGCGGGCGGGTGCCGCGCGTGTCCAGTCCCGCGGTGGCCACCGGGGTGTTCGCCGAGATGGAGCCGGCCGAGCGCGAGGACCTGCACGCGCGGGCAGCCGAGATCGCCCAGCGCGCCGCCGTCGAGCCCGCCGTCGTGGCCGAACTCCTGCTCAGCGCACCGCAGATGCGCAAGCGCTGGGTCGTGGAAACCCTCGTCGACGCGGCCGAGCAGCACCGCAGGGAAGGCCGCGACGAGCGGGCCGCCGAGCTGCTGCGGCGCGCGCTGCGCGAGCCCGTGCCCACCACCTGCCGGCAGCGGCTGCTGGTGCGGCTCGCCGCGATCGAGGTCGTGCACGCCCCCGTCGCCAGCGATGGCCGGTTGCGCCAGGTCCTCGCCGACGCGGCGGGCACCGGGAACAGCGCGCTGCTGGTGCGCGCGGCGGACCTGCTGGTCGGGCGCGGTGACGCGGAGGCCGCGCGGCGCGAGCTCGCCGTGGTCTGCCACCGGGCCGGGGTACCCGCGCTGGACGCGCTGGGACGGCTCGCCGACGAGGAGTGCGGTCCGGAACCCGATCCGCTCGCCACCCCGCTGCCCGCGCTGCCGGACGGCCCCTCGGATTCCGCGCGGGCCGGGGTGCTGGCCTGGCGCTACGCGCGGCTCGGCCGCCGCCCGGACCTGGTGCGCGCGTTCGCGCGGGAGGCGCTGTCCGGCCGCGAGGCCGAAGCGCCGCTGGGGCCCCGGATCGCGGCCTGCCGAGCGCTGGCGTGCCGCGACGACCTCGCCGAGGCCGCCGCCGGGCTCACCGCCGTGATCTCCGACGCCAACCGGCGCGGGGCGCGGGCCGCGGCCGCCTTCGCCCTGGTGCAGCGCGCCGTGCTCGCCAGCCGGGACGGGCGCTGCCCCGCCGCGAGCGCGGATCTCGCGGCGGCGGAACGGGAACTGCCGCTGCACTGCTGGCACCCGGCGATGCTGCCGCACCACCGCGCCGCCCGGATCACCGCGCTGCTGCGCCGCGAGCACCTCGCCGAGGCGGCGGAGGTCGCGGCCGCCGAGCTGCCGCTGGGGGCCGAGCGCGGAATGGCCTTCGGCTACCTGCTGCATGCCCGCGGCGAGCTGGCGCTGGCCACCGGGGATCCGGAGACCGCGCTCGGATACTTCCAGGAGTGCGGCCGGATCCTGCGTGCGAAGGGGTGGCTGAACCCGGCGGTGCTGCCGTGGCGGATGTCGGCGGCGATCGCGCAGGGACGCCTCGGCGACTCGCGCGCCGCGACCCGGCTGGTCGGCGAGGAGCTGGAACTGGCCGAGCGGTGGGGAATGCCGGGGCTGCTGGAGCCGCTGCACCGGACCGCGCTGACCGCCCTGTCGGTCGCCGGGACCGGCCCCGGCGGGCCGGGAGCCGCGGGCGTGCCCGCCGTGGGGGCGGCGCTGCCCGCCGCGCTCTCGGTGCCGGAGCGCCGCGCCGCGAACCTGGCCGCCCGCGGACTGTCCAACAAGGACATCGCGGCGGAGCTCGGGGTGACGGTGCGGACGGTGGAGCTGCGCCTGACCAAGTGCTACCGCAAGCTCGGCATCGAGGGGCGGTCGCAACTGCCCGCCGACCTCGGCGGGTGAGGCCGGACCGATGCTCGTCGAACGCGAGGCGGAGCTCGCGGTGCTGCACTCCGCCGTGCGCGCGATCCGCCGCGGGACCGGCTCCCTGGTGCTCATCAGCGGGTCGCCCGGCAGCGGTCGCACCACGCTGCTGAACCAGCTTCGCGAGCTCGCCGCCGCCGACGGCGCGCACGTGCTCGGCGCCAGCGGGGCCGCCAGCGAGCGGTCGTTCCGCTTCGGGCTGGCGCGGCGGCTGCTGCACGACCTGTCCGAGGTGGCGCGGGATTCGGGGGACGGGCCGGTGCGCGCGGCAGCGACCGGAGCGCTGCCCCCCGCCGACGAGGAACCCGCCGCCGACCCGGCCACCGTCCCGGTCGGGGTGCTGCACGCCCTGCACGCGCTGCTGCTCAGCAGCAGCGCGCGGCGCGCGGTGATGCTAGCGGTGGACGACCTGCACTGGTCCGACGACGCCTCGCTGCGCTGCCTGGCCTACCTCATCGCGCGGTTGCGCGGGATGCGGGTGCTCATCGCCGTGGTGCTCGACCCCGACAGCGGACGGGAGCGCACCGCGCTGATCCGCGAGATCACCTCGGCCGCCGATCACCGGGTGCGGCCCGGTCCGCTCTCGGTGGCGGCCACCGAGGCCCTGGTCGCCGAGCGCCTCGTGGCCGGGCCGGGAGCGGAGGCGGACGGCTTCGCCGCGGTCTGCCACGAGCTCACCGGAGGTCACCCGCGAGACCTGCTGAGCCTGCTCGACCAGGCCGCCGCGCACGGGCTGCGGGCCGCGACCGGCTCGCTGCCGCAGCTGCGCGCCTTCGCCGAGGGCGACCGCAGGCGGCGGCTGGTGCGGGCGCTGTCGAGCACCGACCTCGCCGCCGACGTGGCCCGCGCGGTGGTGGTCCTCGGCGAGCACGCCGACCCGACGCTGGTGCAGCGGTTGTGCGGGCTGACCCCAGGCCAGTACGAGCAGGCGCTGCGGGCGCTGGAGCCGTGGTTCCGGGTGCGCCCGGACCGGATCGAGGTGGCCGCGCCCGCCGAGCGCGCCGGACCGGCCGCGGAACTGCTGGTCGACGACGTGATCGCCGCCGTGGACGAGACGATGGCCGAGACCGACAACACCCGGCTGCACCTGCGGGCCGCCGCGCTGCTGCACGGGCACGGCTATCCGCCGGAACCGGTGGGAGATCAGCTGCTGCTGGTGAACTCCGCGCTGTCGAGCTGGGGTGTGCAGCGGCTGCGCGAGGCGGCGTACGCGGTGCTGCCGCGCTCCCCGGAGGACGCGGCCCGCTACCTGCGGCGGGCCCTGCTGGACCTGGACTCGGGCGGCATGGGCCGGGCGCGGTTGCTGGCGGAGCTCGGCGCCGTCGAGCTGGCCTTCGACCTGCCCGCGGCGGTTCGCCACATCACCCAGGCCGTCCCGCAGCTGCGCGAGGACCGGGACCGGGCCGGGGTGCTGGGCAGGCTCCCGCTGACGGTGGTGGGCGCGGTGCCGCAGGTCGCCGAGCTGGTGCGCGCGGTCGCGGCGGGCCTGGGCCCGGCGGAGCGGCTGGACGGCCCGGACCGCGACCTGGCGCTGCGGCTGGAGGCGCGGACCCGCTACCTCGAACTGGCCGACCCGGTCGCCAACCTCGGCGTGGTGGACCGGATGGCCGACCTCGACGCGCGGCACCGCCCGTCCGGGGCGGCCGAGCGCGAGCTGCGGGCCGTGCTGCTCGGGACGATGGTGCTCACCGGCCGGCCCCGCGCGGCGGAGGTGGCGGCGATGGCGCGGGAGCTGCTCGCGCAGGAGCCGGCGAACACCGGTACCGAGACCCACTCGGTGCTGCGCTACCTGCCCTCGGTGCTGCTGGCCGCCGGAGATCCGGAGGGCCTGGATTCCTGGCTGTCGCTGGCCGCCGACCACGCCCGGCGGCAGCGGTCCACCGGGACGGAGGCGCTGGTGGCCGCGCAGCGCAGCCTGGTGCTGCTGCACTCGGGCCAGACCTCGCAGGCGCAGCGCAGCGCGAACGCCGCGCTGGACCTGGTGGACGCGGACTCCCCGGAGGCGATGGCGCCGCCGGTGCTCGAGCTCGGCGCCGTGGCGCGCAGGCTGCGGGACCGGGAGCTGGCCGAGCGGGTGCTGCGGTTGCCGCACTCCCCGGACGACCCGCAAGCGGTGTCGCTGCGGCGGTTGGTGCAGAGCTCGCTGGCGATGGAGGACGGGGACCCGGAGGCGGCGCTGTCGTTGCTGCTCGACTGCGGCCGGCGACTGGAGCAGGCCGGTTGGTACGGCCCGGCGACGTGCTCGTGGCGTCCGGCCACCGCGCTGCTGCGGCACCGGTTCGGGGACGTGCGCGCCGCCGGGGAACTGGCCGAGGAGGAGCACTCCCGCGCCCTCGACTGGGGGGCGCCGGTCCCGTTGGGCCGCGCGCTGCGGGTGCGGGCGGTGGTGACCGGCGGCGGCCGGGCGGTGGAGCTGCTGCGGGAGGCGGTGCGGGTGCTGCGCCCCGCGTCGGACCGCCCGGAGCTCGCGCACGCCGTGACCGCGCTCGGCGAGGCGCTGCGCGAGCGCTCACCGGCGGAGTCGCAGCTGCTCCTGGCGGAGGGCGCGCAGCTGGCGGCCCGCACCGGGATGCCGTGGCAGGTCGAGGGGCACGGATCGGTGCGGGTGCGGCGCGGCGCGCTCGCGGCGGATCAGGCCGCCCCGCTCACCCCGGGCGAGGAATCGGTCGCGGGGCTGGCGGCGCTCGGCCGCACCAATCAGGAGATCGCGAACGAGTTGCGGGTGAGCAAGCGGGCGGTCGAGAAGCACCTCACCGCGGCTTACCGGAAACTGGGCATCGAGGGCCGGGCCGATCTCGCGAATTCGCTCGACCTCGGGCCCTGGGCCGACTGATGCGGCGCTGCCGTTCGGGCGAGCGGCGGTGCGCACCGGAAGGCAGGAGCGCGCGAACGGCGTCACCCGGGGCGGGCGCGGGCGGCCGAAATGCCGAACGCGATTGAGGTGATGTTGGTTCGTGTCCGTCCCTGTGGTGGCCTTCGCGGCCGTCGGCCGTACCCGAACCGGCCCCTCGGATGCGGTACGGTTCGGTGCTGCTGCGGGAAAATCCCTGGTAGATCGACACCGTACCGAACCGGGCCGCACCGAACCGAACCAGCGCGCGACTTGACCGCAGCCTTAAGGACGCCGTTGGCGGGCTGTTGACTTGATTGGTTTTCCATCCATAGTCTTGTGTTGTCGTCGAATTCTGGTAATGCCACCGAATGAATGATTGATCTGCGTTTCTCGCCAGCCAGAGAGGAATGGTCGATTTCTGATGACATCCAGCGGCACGATGCGAGCGCGAGTCACGCCGGCCGGGGCGCCCGAAGAACCCGAGGAGGATTACCGCGACGTCTTCCGGTCCCTGTTCGAGCAGTCCGGCATGTGCATGGCGAACCTGGATTCGAGAATGCGGGTGCTGGAGGCCAACAAGTACTTCTTCAAGCAGTTCGGCCGCGGCGCCGCCGACGTGCGCGGGCGCAGCTTCTACGACTTCCTGCACCCCAGCGTGCGGGGGAAGTTCCAGTACCAGTTCAGCAGGCTCACCGAGGGCCGGAACCCGCGGTTCGTCGAGCACGCGGTCGCGATCGGCGCCAAGGACGCGCTGTTCGGCGGCGAGCTGACGGGGATCGCGGTTCCGGGCAGGTCCGGGCGCGTCGAGGGCGTCATGGTCGTGCTCCAGCCCGACGAGGCGCAGCGGTCCGCGATGGTGGGCGGCAAGGAGAAGCTGCTCAGCGAGGTGGACGCCCGGATCCTGGAGGGGGTCGCCGCGGGCGAGTCCACGGTGCAGCTGGCCGCGAAGCTCTACCTCAGCCGGGGCGGCGTCGAGTACCACGTGACGACCCTGCTGCGGAAGCTCAAGGTCACCAACCGCCCGGCCCTGGTGTCCAAGGGGTACTCGATGGGGATCCTCGGCGTCGGCCAGTGGCCGCCCCGGGTGCTGCCCGAGTACGTGAAGTGATCCCGGGCTGCTTCGGCGGGCCGATCCGGCGGCGGTAGCCGCGCTCGCGGTCGGCGCTCGATCGGGGGCTCCGGTGGCGATCGGCAGGAGATCCTTCGGGAAAACCCGGGTTTCGCCGTGCATCGGTTGCTCGCGGTGCGGGTTCGGTGGAAGATCAATTTTCATCCGGTGTCGGCCGGGTCCGCGCGCAGCGGAGCGGGCCGCGCCGGTGCTCATCGATCCGGGGAGGGCTGTGCGCGTGATCGTCACCGTCACGGCGAACCCCAGCCTCGACCGCACCGTGCAGGTGCGCAAGCTCGTCCGGGGCGGGCTGAACCGGGCCTCCTCCATCCGGGTCGACCCCGGTGGCAAGGGCATCAACGTCGCGCGCGCCCTGGCGCTGCACGGAGTCGCCGTGCGCGCGGTCGTGGCCGCGGGCGGCATCGAGGGCGAGCAGCTCGTCGCCCTGCTCGCCGGGATCAGCGTCGACGTGGTGCGGGTGCCCGCCGTCGGACCGGTCCGGATCAACATGAGCGTGGTCGAACCGGACGCCACCGTCACGAAGTTCAACGAGCCCGGTGCGCTGCTCGACGCCAGGGACGCCCGGGCCCTGGCCGACGCGGTGCTGCGGTTGGCGGACGGCGCCGGGTGGGTGGTGATCGCGGGAAGCCTCCCGCCCGGAGTGGACAGCACCTACTACGCGGGCCTGGTCCGCGCGCTGCGCGCCTTCGGGGTGCCGGTCGCGGTCGACACCAGCGGGCCGGCGCTGCGGGAGGCCGTGCGGGCCGGGCCGGAACTGGTCAAGCCCAACCTGCGAGAGCTGGAGGAGATCGTAGGTCACTCGATTACAACGATCGGCGACGCCGCGGCGGCCTCCGACGAGCTCCGGGAGCTCGGTGCCGGCACCGTCCTGGCCAGCCTCGGAGCCGACGGGGCCCTGCTGCGCGGCCACGATGGCGACGGCTACGCCGAGGCCCCCGTGACCGCGCAGAACGCCGTCGGCGCGGGTGACGCTTTACTCGCCGGATATCTTTCCGAAGGCTGCGGAGGACTGCCCGCGCTGGTCACTGCGGTGGCCTGGGGTGCGGCAGCGGCCTCTCTGCCGGGTAGCGCCATGCCGCAACCGCACGACCTGCGCCCGGACCTGGTGCGCGTCGACTCCCGGATGCCCTGGGACCGGCGTCTGCAGCGGGACCCCTGAGCGGGGAGGGCGGTCGGCGAGGCAGAGGACAACGGCGTCGGCGAGGTACGGGAAGTGACAACCATGTCAGGGACGGTCACCGAGGATTCGAGATCGAAGACGCAGGCGCGGCGGGCCCGCGTCGTGGTGCAGCGGTTCGGCGGGCAGCTGGCCGGCATGGTCATGCCCAACATCGGCGCGTTCATCGCCTGGGGGTTGATCAGCGCGCTGTTCATCCCGGAGGGGTGGTGGCCGAACCCCCAGCTGGTGCAGCTGAAAGAGCCGATGATCACGCTGCTGCTGCCGGTGCTCATCGGCTACACCGGCGGCAGGCAGGTGCACGGGCAGCGCGGGGCCGTGGTGGGCGCGGTGGCCACCATCGGCATCGCGATCGGTGCCGAGGTGCCGATGTTCCTGGGCGCGATGATCGTGGGGCCGCTCGCGGGCTGGGTGCTGAATCGCTTCGACAGCACGGTGGGCAAACGGGTGCCTCCCGCGTTCAAGATGCTGGTGGACAACTTCGCCGCGGGCATCATCGGCGGGTTGTTCGCGATAGCGGGCCTGCTGGCGATCGGGCCGGCGATCGAGAGCGTCACCATCGCCCTCGGCCACGGCGTGCAGGCCCTGCTCGACCTGCACCTGCTGCCGCTGGTGGCGATCATCGTGGAACCGGCCAAGGTGCTGTTCCTCAACAACGCCATCAACCACGGCGTCCTGGGGCCGCTGGGGGTCTCGGAATCGCTGGCGCACGGCAAGGCCATCGAGTTCCTGGTGGAGCCCAACCCCGGCCCGGGTTTCGGCGTGCTGCTGGCGATCAGCGTGTTCGGCCCGGCCACGATGCGCGCGACGGCTCCGGGCGCGCTGGTCATCCAGTTCCTGGGCGGCATCCACGAGATCTACTTCCCGTACGTGCTGGCGGCGCCGAAGCTGCTGCTGGCGACGATCAGCGGCAGCGCCGCCGGGTTGTTCGTCTTCAGCATCACCGGCGCGGGCCTGGTCGCCACGCCCTCACCGGGCAGCATGGTGGCCCTGCTGGCCGTGACGCCGAAGGGCGGCTACATGGGCGTGGTCGCCGGCGTGGTCATCTCCGCCGTGGTCGCGTTCGTGGTGGCCGCGGTGGTGCTGAAGCTGGGACGACGACCCGAGGGCGTCGAGTCCGGTGGAGCGGTCCGATGAGCCGGTGGTCGGCGGCGTCGCGCTGGTTCCGCGCGATCGGCTTCGCCCAGCGCCGGGTTCGCGGCTCCCACGAGGAGCTGCGCGAGCGGCCGGTGCCGCCGAACGAGGTCGAGGCCGCGCGAGGAACGGGAGAGGAACGAACGATGGGCACGATCGAAGGTTCCGCGGTGCGCAAGGTGGTCATCGCCTGCGACGCCGGCATGGGCAGCAGCGCCATGGTCGCCGCGCAGCTCGCGGGCAGGCTCAAGCCCTACGACGTGAAGGTCTCGCACGCCTCGGTCGGCGAGATCCCCGAGGACGCGGATCTGATCCTCTGCCAGGAGACGCTGCTGGAGCGGGCGCGGCGCGAGGACACCGGGTCCGCGGTCATCCTGGGATTCCGCAGCTTCCTGGGCGATCCCGTCTTCGACGAGGTCGAGCAGGCGGTCCGGGAGGGCGGCTCCCTTGGTGGTTGAGGCGGGATCGCCTCGCCCGCTGGCGGTGCGGCTCGGCCGCACCGCCGCGGGATGGGCCGACGCCCTCGACCAGTGCGGCAGGTTGCTGGTCGACACCGGCGCGGTCGGCGAGCAGTACATCGCCGCGATGCACGAGCGCGAGCGGTCCCTCACCACCCACCTCGGGGAAGGCGTCGCGATCCCGCACGGCACCACCGCCTCCCGCGTGCACGTCCGGCGCTCCGCCCTCGTGGTGGTGCAGTTCCCGGGCGGCGTGCGCTGGAGCGACGGCCAGCAGGTCGAGCTGTGCGTGGCGATCGCGGCCGGCCGGCGCGACACCGATGGCTCCACCGACCCGGCGGCCGCGCGGCACCTCGACGTGCTGGCGTCCCTGGCGAGGGTCCTGATGGATCCGGTCCGCGCGCGAGAGCTGCGCGAGGCGCCGGACGAGGCGACGGTCGATCGGCTGTTGCGGTCCACTGAGGAGGACAGGTGAAGGTCGCACGTTTCTACGCACCGGGAGACATCCGGATCGAGCAGGCCCCGGAACCGCAGGCCGGGCCGGGCGAGCTGAAGCTGCGGGTGCGCAACTGCTCCACCTGCGGGACCGATCTGAAGATCATGCGCCACGGACACCACCACATCGATCCGCCCCGGGTGATCGGGCACGAGATCGCGGGCGAGGTCGTCGCGGTGGGGGAAGGCGCCACCGGCTTCGAGCCGGGGGATCGCGTGCAGGTCATCGCGGCGATCCCGTGCGGTGAGTGCGGCTTCTGCCGGCGCGGCAGGCAGACCGTCTGCCCGGACCAGCGCTCGATGGGCTACCACTTCGACGGCGGCTTCGCCGAGTACCTCACGGTCCCGGAGCGGGTGCTGCGCGTCGGCGGGGTGAACAGGCTGCCGGACGGGCTCGCGTTCGCCGACGCCTCGGTGGCCGAGCCGCTGGCCTGCGTGCTCAACGGCCAGGAGCTCGCCGGGGTCGGGGAGGGCGACGTGGTGGTGGTCGTGGGCGCGGGCCCGATCGGCTGCCTGCACGCCCGGCTCGCGCGGGCGCGCGGTGCCGCCGCCGTGTACCTGGTGGAGCTGAACTCCCGGCGCCTGGAGCAGGCCGCCGCCCTGGTCGGTCCGGACGCCGCGATCCACGCCGCCGGATCCGACCCGGTGGCCGAGGTGCTGGCCCGCACCGACGGCATCGGCGCCGACGTGGTGATCACCGCCGCGGCTTCCGGGGAGGCCCAGGAGCAGGCGCTGCGGATGGCCTCGCGGCGCGGCCGGATCAGCTTCTTCGGCGGATTGCCCAAGGATTCGCCGATCATCGACTGCGATTCGAACGCGGTGCACTACCGTGAGTTGACCATCGTCGGTGCCAACGGCTCGACCCCGGAGCACAACCGGCGGGCGCTGCGGTTGATCGCCTCCGGCGAGGTTCCGGTGCACGACCTGATCACCCACCGGCTGCCGCTGGACGGGGTGCTCGACGCGATCCGCACCGTCAGCACCGGTGAGGCGATCAAGGTGACCATCGAGCAGTGAGCGGCGGCGAGGGCCGGTGGCCCGGCTCCCGCCGGGTTCCGGCGCGCACGGGAGGAGAGCGGTGACGTGCTGCGGGAACGGGACAAGGAGGGCGCGCTGCTGCGCGCGGCGGTCGACGAGCTGCGGCGCGGCAGCGGCGGCCTGCTGGCGTTCTCCGGCCCGTTCGGCATCGGCCGCTCGGCGATGCTCGCGCAGGCCGCCACCGAGGCGCGGGAGCGCGGCGTGCGGGTGCTCCGGGCGGTCGCGACCACCGCGGAGCGCGACATCCCCTACGGGGTGTTGACCCAGTTCTCCTGCTGCGGCACCGATTCCGAGGTGGGACCCGACTTCGAGGTGATGCGGGCGGGGCTGCTCGCGGACGCGGAGCCGGTGCTGCTGGTCGTCGACGACGTGCAGTGCGCGGACGTGGAATCGCTGCGCTGGCTGGACCGGTTGTGCGCGGCGGCCGACGGCTCGCGGGTGCTGGTGGTCGTCGCGAGCCGCGACGGCGAGCCCGCCACCGATCCGCAGACCGTGCAGCGGTTGCTGTCCAGGGCCGCGCACCGCTGCGCGCTGGCCGAGCTCAGCGCCGAGGGCGTGGGCGCGGTGGTGCGCGACGTGTTCGCCGCGACCGGGCATCCCCGCTTCGTGGCGGCCTGCCACCGGGTCTCGAACGGCAGCCCGCTGCTGCTCAACGCGATCGTCTGCGGGCTGCGCGACAGCGGACGGCGCTGCGGCGAGTCCGATGTGGATGCCGTTCGTTCGCTGCGGCCCTCGGTGGTGGCCGAGCGCGCCGCCGGGGTGCTGCGCGCGCAACCGGCGCCGGTGCTGGCCGCCGCGCGGGCGGTCGCGCTGCTGGACCCGGCGCCCCCCGGGCTGGTCGCCGAACTCGCCGGCCTGGACGGCGAGCGGTGCGCCGGCGCGCTGGGGTCCCTCGGCGCGCTCGGCGCGCTGGTGGATCCCGGCCGGCCCCGCTTCGCGCACCCGGTGATCCGCGAGGTGGTCGAGGGCGGGATGAGTTCCGCCGAGCTCAACGACTGGCATCGCAGGGCGGCCGAGCTGTTGCAGACCGAGCGGCGGCCCGCGGAGGTCGTCGCCGAACACCTGCTCGCCTCGGACGCCTCGCAGGGCGAGTGGACGACCGGGGTGCTGCACGCCGCCGGGCGGCGCGCGTTGGAGCGCGGCGACGTGCCCACCGCGATCCGCTGCCTGCGCCGCGCGCTGCTGGCCTGCCCGACCGCGGGGGAGGAGCGCTCGGTGCTGCTGGCGGACCTGTCCGAGGCGGAGCGATCGGGTGCGCCGGTCGCCTCGATGCGGCACCTGTCGCAGGCGCTGCCGCGCTTCGCCACCGGTTCCCAGCGCGCGGCCGCGCTGGCCCGGGTGCCGCTGATGCTGCTGACCGTCGCCCCGATCTCCATGCACAACGCCTTCGAGGAGTTCCAGGCGCACGACGGGCTGGACCCGGCGGTGGCGCTGGCCATCGACACCCGGACGCGCGCGGCGCGGCTGGGCGATCCCCGCTGGTGCGCGGACACCCGGGAGCGCTTCAACGCGCTCGCCCTCGACGACCGGGTGGAGCCGGAGCGGGCGGCGGTGCTGCTCTACGCGGCGACGATGGCCGGGTCCGACGTCGAGACGGTGGTGCCCTGGGCGCGGCGCGCGCTGGCGGGAGGCACCGGACCGAGGCAGGCCTTCGGCGCCGAGATGCTGGCGGTGCGGGCGCTGGCGCTGGCCGACGAGGTCGGCGAGGCCGAGCAGTGGCTGGTGGAGCTGACCGCGAGCCTGGGCGGCCGGGTGGAGCGCACCGCCGAACGGCTGGTCATCGACTCCGAGCGGGCCTGCGTGCTGGTGCGGGCCTGCCGTTTCGGCGACGCGGTGGCGCTGGCGGAGAGCACGCTGCGCCGCTGCGATCCCGCGCTGATCCCGGTGGTGGCGCGCTGCTTCGAAGCGCTGGCCGCGGTCGTGCTGGACTCGGCGGACAGCGGCGCGGCCGCGCGGGTGCTGTCCCGGTACCGGGACTGGGATCAAGCGGTGCAGCCGTGGGTGCGGGAGCTGCGGGACGCGGCGCTGGCGGTGAGCGCGCAGGACGCGACCTCGGCCCTGGAGCACCTGCTGGAGTGCGGCCGGGAGCGCGAGCGGCTGGGCTGGACGAACCCGGCGCTGCTGCCCTGGCGGAGCTGGGCGGCATCGCTCTACAGCCGGTTGAACCGCGCGGAGCACGCCGCCGAGCTCATCGGCGAGGAGCACCGCCGCGCGGTGGCCTGGGGGGCTCCCAGCGCCGTCGGGCGCGCGCTGCGGGTGCGGGGCGCGATCACCGAGGGCGAGCCGGGGGTGGAGCTGTTCCGCCGGGCGGTGGAGGTGCTGCACGGCCGGGGCCCGGCGCGGACGCTGGAGCTGGCGAAGGCGCACCTGATGCTCGGCCGCAGGCTGCTGGCCACCGACCGGGCGGAAGCCGCCGTGCAGCTCAACGAGGGCGACGAGCTCGCCGCGATGTGCGGGGTGCCGAGGCTGCGCTCGGTGGAGGAGATCGCCGCGGACGGCGGCGGAGCGCAGGCCGAGCTGACCCGGTCCGAGCTGCGCATCGCCCGGCTGGCGGCGGGCGGCCTGGGCAACCAGCAGATCGCCACGGAGCTGGGCGTGAGCTCCCGGGCGGTGGAGAAGCACCTGACCAAGGTCTACCGCAAGCTCGGCGTCGCGGGCCGCGCGGGCCTGATCGCACTGGCGGACTCCCTCGACCCCACCTGAGCCCCGGCCGGACGGCCGATGTGGCGGTGGGCGGCGCCGGGCACGGTGGCGGGAGCACCCGGCCCCGGCGATCTCGTCGCGGGCGGCGAACTGAGGAGGTCTGACTCGTGCGCATCGACCGAGACGTGGTGGTTCCCGCGAGGGACGGCGTCCCGCTCGTCCTCGACGTGTTCCGGCCCGACGGCGATCGGCCGGCACCGGTGATCGCCGCGATGAGCCCGTACGGCAAGGACGTGCACTGGCCGGAGCGCTACCCGCTCTACGACTTGGTGGACCAGGGCGAGCACATGGTGTGGGAGACGCCGAACCCGGAGTGGTGGACCGAACGGGGCTTCGCCGTCGTGCGCGCCGACGCGCGCGGCACCGGTGGCTCCGGTGGCCGTTTCGACGTCTTCGGCCGCGCCGACGCCGAGGACTTCTTCGACGTGGTCGAGTGGTGCGGTACGCGGCCGTGGTCGACCGGCAAGGTCGCCACCAGCGGCATCTCCTGGTACGCGATGATGGGTTGGCGGGTCGCCGCGCTGCGGCCGCCGCACCTGGCCGCGATCGTCGCCTGGGAGGGGTGCACCGACTTCTACCGGGACTGGGGCCGCCAGGGCGGCATCTACGCGAACGCCACCGAGGGCTGGTGGCGGCGGCAGATCATCCCGCAGCTCAACGGGGGTGGCCACGCGGACATGCCTGCCGAGCTGAGTTCGCGGGAGCTGGTCGACGACTGGTACCGGGAGCGGACCGTCGATCTGTCCCAGGTGCGCGTTCCCGTGCTCTCGGCGGGCAACTGGGGCTCGATCCACCTGCACCTGCGCGGCAACGTGGAGGGGTGGCTCGGCGCGGCCTCGGAGCACAAGTGGCTCGTGGTGCACGTCGGCTCGCACATCGACCCCTACTACGCGGACTGGGCCAAGGAATTGCAGCTCCGGTTCTTGCGGCGCTTCCTCCGCGACGACGAGACCGCGATGGACGGCGTCGCGCCGGTGCGGCTCGCGATCCGGCGGGGCCGTGAGGTGGAGTGGCGCGACGAGCAGGACTGGCCGCTGCCCCGCACCCGGTGGAGCCGCCTCTACCTGGGCGCGGGGGAGCTCGGCTGGGAGCGGCCCGCCGCCGGGAGCACGCCGCACCCGGCCGACTTCGAGTTCACCGCCACCGAGCGCCTGGAGATCACCGGCCCGCTCGCTCTCCGCCTGTGGGTCTCCTCCACCGCCGAGGACGTGGACGTTCTCGTCCGCCTGGAGCAGTACGACGCGAACGGCGCGCGGATCCCCGGGATCGGACCCGGCGGGGCCGAGACCCCGGTGCCGATGGCGGTCGGCTGGCTGCGCGCCTCGCACCGGGAGCTCGATCCCGACCGCACGCTGCCGCACCGGCCGTGGCACCGCCACGAGGAACCGAGCCCCCTCGAAGCCGGGGTGCCCGCGCTGCTGGAGGTGGAGCTCTGGCCCACCTCCCTGACCCTCGAACCCGGCCACCGCCTCCGGCTCGGCGTCCGCTCCGAGGACGACGACCTCGGCGACCTCGCGCACGACGACCCGGCCGATCGTCGTCGGGGCGGGGACAGCGTCCTCCACTTCGGCGGCGACCACGCCTCCCACCTGTTCGTCCCGGTCATCCCGGAGTGACCCACCGCCGCCGCGTCGAAGCCCGGGCACCGGCCGGGCACCCCGGGTTCAGCGGAGGTGGTGCAGCTCCTCGGCCAGTTCCTCGTTGACGGCGGTGGCGTGCTGGACGAGGTAGAAGTGGCCGCCCCGGAAGGTGCGCAGGCGGAAGGCGTCGCAGGTGTGCTCCTTCCAGCGCAGCGCCTCGTCCTGGGTGGTCTTCGGGTCGTCGTCGCCGAGGAGCACCGCGATCGGGCAGTCCACCACGCGGTCCGCCCGCACCGGGTAGGTCTCGACCGCCCGGTAGTCGTTGCGGATCGCGGGCAGCGACATCCGCACGACCTCCTCGTCCTCCAGCGCCGCCGCCGCGCCGTTGAGTCCGCGCACGTCGGCGAGCAGGCCCTCGTCGTCGAGCTGGTGCACCCGCTCGTCGCGCGCGGTGCAGGGGGCGCGCCTGCCGGAGACGACCAGCGAGCGCGGCGGAGCCCCCGCGCCGTGCTCCAGCAGGTGCGCCACCTCGAAGGCGAGCAGCGCGCCCATGCTGTGCCCGAAGAAGACCGTCGGCAGCTCGGGTTCGGCGGCCAGCACCTCGGTGACCGCCGCGGCGTACTCGTCGACCGTCGCGAGCAGCGGTTCGCGGTGCCGGTCCTGCCTGCCCGGGTACTGCAGCACCACCACGTCGGCACCGGGGGAGTGCGCGGTGGCGACCGGCCGGTAGAAGCTCGCCGATCCGCCCGCGTGCGGGAAGCACACCAACCGGACCGCCGCCTCCGGCGCGGGGTGGTAGCGGCGCAGCCACTTTCCGGGATCGAGATCGGTCACGGCGCTCTCCTCGTGCTTCGGCCGGATTCGGTGCCGGAGCGAGGTGGCCGCACGCGCACCTCGTGCTCTCCCGCTGCGGCCAGTACAGCACCGGTTCGCCCGGGGAATTGCTAGTTCGGGAATCATCCTCCCCCGCAACGGGAATCGACCTCGACCGGTGCGGTTCGCGGCCGGGTACTCGTCGAATCCCTAGGGTGTCCCGGTTTCCTTTGACATCGAGTTCGACCGGCTGCCAGCGTCGGTGCCCGGCCCGGGCCGGGCACCCCCGGCAGGCGCCGTCGACCTGTGCTGGTGTCCGGCGTGCCATCGCGCGTCTCCCGGCGGCCGCGCACGCGGTCGGCACGGGCGGTCCGTTTGTCAGGTGGTGGAAGGGGAAGCACATGTCCAGGCGAGCGCTGATCACCGGAATCACCGGGCAGGACGGCTCCTACCTGGCCGAGCACCTGCTGGCCCAGGGCTACCAGGTGTGGGGTCTGATCCGCGGTCAGGCCAACCCGCGCAAGTCCCGGATCAGCAGGCTGGCCGCCGACGTGTCCTTCGTGGACGGTGACCTGATGGACCAGGGCAGCCTGGTCTCGGCCGTGGACCTGGTGCAGCCGCACGAGGTCTACAACCTCGGGGCGATCTCGTTCGTGCCGATGTCCTGGCAGCAGGCCGAACTCGTCACCGAGGTGAACGGCATGGGCGTGCTGCGGACGCTGGAGGCGATCCGCATCGTCAGCGGCTTGCAGGGCTCCGGCGGCGGCACCCGCGAAGGGGCCATCCGGTTCTACCAGGCGTCCTCGTCGGAGATGTTCGGCAAGGTCGCCGAGACGCCGCAGAGCGAGCGCACCACGTTCCACCCGCGCAGCCCGTACGGCGTGGCCAAGACCTACGGGCACTACATCACCCAGAACTACCGGGAGTCCTACGGCGTGTGGGGGGTGTCCGGAATCCTGTTCAACCACGAATCCCCGCGCCGGGGGGCGGAGTTCGTCACCCGCAAGATCTCGCTGGCCGTCGCCCAGATCAAGCTGGGGCTGCAGGACAAGCTGTACCTGGGGAACCTGGACGCGGTCCGGGACTGGGGCTTCGCCGGGGACTACGTGCGCGCGATGCACCTGATGCTCCAGCAGGACCAGCCCGCGGACTACGTGATCGGCACCGGGCGGATGCACTCGGTGCGGGACGCGGTGCGGATCGCCTTCGAGGCCGCCGAGCTGAACTGGGAGGACCACGTCGAGGTCGACCCGACGCTGGTGCGCCCCGCCGAGGTCGAGACGCTGTGCGCCGATTCGGCGCACGCCCGCCGGGAGCTCGGTTGGGAGCCGAGCGTCGACTTCACCGAACTGATGACGATGATGGTGCGGTCCGACCTGCGCCAGGCCTCCCGCGAACGGGACTACGCCGAGGTGCTTTCGGCCGCCAGCTGGTAGCTGAGCTGATCATGCTCGCGGGGATCGCGCTCTCGGCGGGAAGAAATCCCGCGTCGAGGTGGCTTCACTAAGGATTTTCCTGCCTCCCGGTGGTGAAACTGGGCGCATGTCGTGCCGGCCCGGTCCTGCCCCGCTCCCGGTGCTCCCGGGTGCGCGGCCGGTCCGCGCGCCCGGCGGTGCTCGCGGGCGGGCCCCCGCGAGCACCGGTTCCTGGAACTCCGCAGTGCCCGGCCGCGCTCCGGCCGGGGGACGGCCCCCCGGGGCCGCCTGAGACGGGTTGGTGGAGATGGACAACGAACAGAAGCTCCGGGACTACCTGAAGCGGGCGAGCGCCGACCTCAAGCGCTCCCGGGCCCGCGTTCAGGAACTGGAGGACGCGGCCCGCGAACCCATCGCCATCGTCGGCATGAGCTGCCGCTACCCGGGCGGGATCACCGGTCCGGAGGACCTGTGGCGGATGCTCGCGGAAGGCCGCGACGGCATCACCGGATTCCCCGCCGACCGGGGCTGGGAGCTCGACGAGCTCGACACCGCCACCCGCTCGGGCGGATTCCTGCACGAGGCCGCGGAGTTCGACGCGGACTTCTTCGGGATCTCGCCGCGCGAGGCGCTGGCGATGGATCCGCAGCAGCGGCTGCTGCTGGAGACCACCTGGGAGGCGTTCGAGCGCGCCGGGGTGGATCCGGGCTCGATCCGGGGCAGCCGCACCGGAGTCTTCATGGGCGCGATGGCCCAGGACTACCGGCCCGGCCCGGACGACGACGTGGACGGCTTCCGGCTCACCGGCAACAGCGGCAGCGTGCTCTCCGGGCGCCTGGCCTACACGTTCGGCGCGGTGGGGCCCGCGGTCACCGTGGACACGGCGTGCTCCTCGTCCCTGGTGGCGCTGCACCTGGCAGCGCACTCGCTGCGCGCGGGGGAGTGCTCGCTGGCGCTGGCCGGCGGTGTCACGGTGATGTCCGGCCCGGCCACGTTCCTGGAGTTCTCCCGGCAGGGCGGGCTCGCCGCGGACGGGCGCTGCCGCTCGTTCGCCGACGCGGCCTCGGGCACCGGCTGGGGCGAGGGCGTCGGCGTGCTCGTGCTGGAGCGGCTGTCCGATGCCCGGCGGCGCGGGCACGAGGTGCTGGCCGTGGTGCGCGGGAGCGCGGTGAACCAGGACGGCGCCTCGAACGGGCTCACGGCCCCGAACGGGCCATCGCAGCAGCGCGTCATCCAGCAGGCGCTGGTGAGCGCGCGACTCGCGGCGTCCGAAGTGGACGCGGTGGAGGCGCACGGCACCGGGACCGTGCTCGGCGATCCGGTGGAGGCGCAGGCGCTGCTGGCGACGTATGGGCAGGATCGGGAGCACCCGCTGCTGCTGGGTTCGGTGAAGTCGAACCTGGGGCACACGCAGGCGGCGGCGGGTGTCGCGGGTGTGATCAAGATGGTGCTGGCGATGCGGCACGGGGAGCTGCCCCGCACCCTGCACGTCGACCGGCCCTCGTCGCACGTGGACTGGGAGTCCGGTGCGGTCCGGCTGCTCACCGAAGCCGCGCCCTGGCCCGAGCCCGACCGGCCGCGCCGCGCCGGGATCTCCTCCTTCGGCATCAGCGGCACCAACGCGCACGCGATCATCGAGCAGGCACCCGGAACCGAGCAGGCGTCCGAGCCGGTCGAGCACCGCGGGCCGGCCCCGGTGGTGCTGTCGGCGAAGACCGGTGCCGCGCTGCGCGCGCAGGCCACCCGGCTGCTGGCCTTCCTGGACTCCGCCGAGTGCACCGCGCTGGAGGTGGCCCGTTCCGCCGCGGCCCGCGCGGACCTGGAGCACCGGGCGGTGGTCACCGCCGCCGACCGCGCGGAGCTGCGCTCCGGGCTGGCCGCGCTCGCCGAGGACACCGACCACCCCGGTCTGGCCCGGGGCACCGCGCGGGCCGGCGGCCTGGCGTTCCTGTTCACCGGCCAGGGCGCGCAGCGGCCCGGTGCCGGGCGCGAGCTGCACGCGCGCTTCCCGGTGTTCGCCGACGCGCTGGACGAGGTGTTGGCGGAGCTCGACGGGCACCTGGACCGGCCGTTGCGGGAGGTGCTGTTCGCCGAATCCGGCAGCGCGGCGGCGGAGCTGCTCGACGAGACCGGGTACGCCCAGCCCGCGCTGTTCGCGATCGAGGTCGCGCTGTTCCGCCTCGTCGAGTCGTGGGGACTGCGTCCTGATCACGTCGTCGGGCACAGCGTCGGCGAGATCAGCGCCGCGCACGTCGCCGGGGTCTTCGACCTCGCGGACGCCTGCGCGCTGGTGTGCGCGCGGGGCAGGCTGATGCAGGCGCTGCCGCGCGGCGGCGCGATGATCTCGTTGCGGGCGGCCGAGGACGAGGTGGTCCCGCTGCTGACCGAGCGGGTCTCGCTGGCGGCGGTGAACGGCCCGGAGTCCGTTGTCGTCTCTGGCGCGGAGGACGAGGCGCTGGCCGTGGCCGAGCACTTCGCCGGGCTCGGGCGCCGCACCAAGCGGCTCGCCGTGAGCCACGCCTTCCACTCCCCGCTGGTCGAACCGATGCTGGCGGAGTTCCGAGCGGTCGTGGCCGGGCTCTCCCCGCGCGAACCCCTGCTGCCCGTGATCTCCACCCGCACCGGGCGGCCCGCCGGCGCGGGGGAACTCGCCTCGGCCGAGCACTGGGTGGAGCACGCGCGCGGCACCGTCCGCTTCGGCGAGGCCGTGCGCTGGCTGGACGAGCACGGCGTGCGGTCCTTCGCGGAGCTCGGCCCGGACGGGGTGCTCAGCCCGATGGTGCCGGCGAACCTCGCCGAGCAGCGCCCGGAAGCGGTGATCGCGCCGCTGCTGCGCGCGGACCGCCCCGAGCTCGCCGCGCTCACCGGCGCGCTGGCCGACCTGCACGTGCGCGGCGGTGGCCCGGACTGGGCCGAGTTCTTCGCCGCCACCGGTGCGCGCCGGCTGGACCTGCCCACCTACGCCTTCCAGCGCCGCCGGTTCTGGCCGAAGGGCCGCCCGGACGGGGACGTGCGCGCGGCCGGGCTCGGTGCGGCGCACCACCCGCTGCTGGCGGCGGCGGTGTCACTGGCGAACTCGGACGGCGTGCTGCTCACCGGCAGGCTCTCGGCGAGCACGCACCCGTGGTTGGCCGAGCACGTGGTGGGCGGTGCGGTGATCGTGCCCGGCGCCGCTCTCGTCGAGCTCGCGCTGCGCGCCGGGGACGAGGCGGGGTGCGACCGGGTCGAGGAGCTGACGCTGGCCGCCCCGCTGGCGCTTCCCGAGCGGGGCGCCGCGCAGGTGCAGGTGTGGCTCGGCGGTCCGGACGACGCGGGACGGCGCGAGCTGAGCCTGTACTCCCGGCCCGATGACGTCGGGGAGCAGCCCTGGACCCGGCACGCCACCGGCGTGCTCACCACCTCCGGCCGGGCCGAGCCCGAGGGCTTCGGCGCGCAGTGGCCGCCCGCCGGGGCGCGGCCGGTGGACCTGGACGGGTGCTACGAGCGGCTGGCCGCGAGCGGGCTCGACTACGGCCCCGCCTTCCGGGGCCTGCGCGCGGCCTGGCGCCGCGAGGACGAGGTGTTCGCCGAGGTGGAGCTGCCCGAGCGGGCGGCTGCCGAGGCGGGCGCGTTCGGCGTGCACCCGGCGCTGCTGGACGCGGCGCTGCACGCTGCCGCGGCCGCCGGGCTCGGCGGGACCGGGGGCGCGGTGCTGCCGTTCTCCTGGGAGGGCGTCGCGCTGCACGCGACCGGTGCCGCGCACGCCCGGGTGCGGCTGACCCGCACCGGTTCGGACGCGCTGGAGGTGCGGCTCGCCGACCGGACCGGCGCGCCGGTGGCCTCGGTGGAGGCGCTGGTGCTGCGCCCGCTCGACGTCCGCTCCGCACCGGCGCGGGACGCGCTGTTCCGCCCGGAGTGGACGCCGGTCGCGGCCCGGGGCCCGGCACCCGCGATCACCGTGCTGGGCGCGTCGGAGCTCCCGCTCGACGCGCCTCGGGTGGCCGGGTTCGACGAGGTCCCCGACGGCACCGGCGTCGTGCTCGTCCCCGTGCCCGGGGCGGCCGACCCGACCGGGGTGCACGCGGCCGTCGCGCGGGCGCTGGAGCTCGCCCAGGACTGGGTCGCCGAGGACCGCCTCGCCGACGCCCGGCTGGTCTTCACCGGACGCGGTGACGACCTCGCCACCGGTGCGGTCCGGGGCCTGATCCGCTCCGCGCAGACCGAGCACCCGGGCCGGTTCGGCCTGCTCGACCTCGACGCGGACGCGCCCGCCGAGCTGATCGGGAACGCCCTCGGCCTCACCGGGGAACCCCACCTGTCCATCGCGGACGGGCAGGTGCGCGCCGCCCGGCTCGCCCGCGCGAGCGCGCCGGAACCCGCGCCCCGGGGCTGGGATCCCGAGGGGACGGTGCTCATCACCGGCGGCACCAGCGGGCTCGGCGCGCTGTTCGCCCGCCACCTCGTCGCCCGCCACGGCGTGCGGCACCTGCTGCTGAGCAGCCGCCGCGGCCCCGAGGCCGAGGGCGTCGACGAGCTCGTCGCGGACCTGGCGGAGCAGGGCGCGGAGGTCGCGGTCGCGGCCTGCGACGCGGCCGACCGGGCGGAGCTGGCCGCGCTGCTGGGCGAGCTCCCCGCCGAGCACCCGCTGACCGCCGTGCTGCACACCGCCGGGGTGCTCGACGACGGCGTGCTGGGTTCGCTCACCCAGGAGCGGACCGCCGCCGTGCTGCGGCCGAAGGTCGATGCCGCCTGGAACCTGCACGAGCTCACCCGCGAGCTCGACCTGGCCGCCTTCGTCACGTTCTCCTCGCTGGCCGGGACGCTCGGCGCCGCCGGGCAGGCGAACTACGCGGCCGGGAACGCCTTCCTCGACGCCCTCGCCGCGCGGCGCCGCGCTGCCGGGCTCCCCGCGCTCTCGCTGGCCTGGGGACCGTGGGCCGCGGCCGGGATGACCGGTGCGCTCACCGGATCCGCCCTGCGCGGGCTGGCCGACGCGGGCACCCCGCCGCTGGAACCGGAGCAGGGGACGGCGCTGTTCGACGCGGCCCTCGGCGCCGGTGAGGCCGTGCTGGTGCCGGTGCGGCTCGACCTGCCCGCGCTGCGCTCGCGCGGTGAGATCCCCGCCGCCCTGCGCGGCCTGGTCCGCGGCCCGGCGCGGCGCACCGCGAGCGACGGCGCGGAATCCGGGCTGGCCCAGCGGCTGTCCGGGCTCGGCGCGACCGAGCGCACCGAAGCGGTGCTGGATCTGGTGCGCGGCCGGGTCGCGGCCGTGCTCGGCCACGCCCGGTCCGAGGACGTCGACCCGGAGCGCGCCTTCCAGGACCTCGGCTTCGACTCGCTGACCGCCGTGGAGCTGCGCAACCGGCTGAGCACCGCCACCGGCCTGCGGCTGTCCGCGACCGCGGTGTTCGACCACCCGACGGTGCGCGCGCTGGCCGCGCACGTGCGGGACGAGCTGGTCGGGGCGGACGCCCCGGCCGACGACGCGACCGGCGTCGCCGTCTCCGGCGATCCGATCGCCATCGTCGGCATGGCCTGCCGCTACCCGGGCGGGGTCGCCTCGCCCGAGGATCTGTGGCGGCTCGTCTCCGAGGGTGTGGACGCGATCACCGGTCTTCCCGCGAACCGGGGCTGGGACCTCGACGCGCTCCACGACCCGGACCCGGACCACCCGGGCACCTCCTACGCGCGCTCCGGCGGATTCCTGCACGACGCGGCCGAATTCGACCCGGCGTTCTTCGGGATGAGCCCGCGCGAGGCGCTGGCCACCGATCCGCAGCAGCGGCTGCTCCTGGAGTCCTCCTGGGAGGCCGTGGAAAGCGCCGGGATCGACCCGGCCGCGCTGCGCGGCAGCCGCACCGGCGTGTTCGCCGGGGTGATGTACAACGACTACGGCACCGTCCTCGCGGGCGGAGAATTCGAGGGCCACCGGGGCAGCGGCACCGCGCCGAGCATCGCCTCCGGACGGGTGTCCTACGCGATGGGGCTGGAAGGCCCCGCCGTCACGGTCGACACCGCCTGCTCCTCCTCGCTGGTCGCGATGCACTGGGCGATGCAGGCGCTGCGCGCGGGCGAGTGCTCGCTGGCGCTGGCCGGGGGCGTGACCGTGATGTCCACGCCGACGGCGCTGATCGAGTTCTCCCGGCAGCGCGGGCTGTCCCCGGACGGGCGGTGCAAGGCGTTCGCCGATTCCGCCGACGGCGTCGGCTGGGCCGAGGGCGTCGGGGTGCTGGTGCTCGAACGGCTCTCCGACGCGCGCCGGAACGGGCACGAGGTGCTCGCCGTGGTGCGGGGGTCCGCCGTCAACCAGGACGGCGCCTCGAACGGGCTCACCGCGCCGAACGGCCCCGCGCAGCAGCGGGTGATCCGGCAGGCGTTGGCCGCCGCGGACGTGTCCGCCTCGGAGGTGGATGCCGTCGAGGCGCACGGGACCGGGACTTCGCTGGGCGATCCGATCGAGGCGCAGGCGTTGCTGGCGACCTACGGTCAGGGTCGGGAGCACCCGCTGCTGCTGGGTTCGGTGAAGTCGAACCTGGGGCACACGCAAGCGGCGGCGGGTGTCGCGGGTGTGATCAAGATGGTGCTGGCGATGCGGCACGGCGAGCTGCCCCGCACCCTGCACGCCGAGACCCCTTCCGGGCACGTGGACTGGGAATCCGGCTCCGTCGCGCTGCTGACCTCCGCGACCGCCTGGCCCCGGACCGGGCGACCCCGCCGCGCCGGGATCTCCTCCTTCGGCATCAGCGGGACCAACGCCCACCTCGTGCTGGAGCAGCCCGAAGCCGACGAGGACGCACCGCCCGCGCGTTCCGCCGAGCCCGTCGTGTGGCCGCTGTCCGGCCGCAGCCGCGCCGCGCTGCGCTCCCAGGCCGCCCGGCTCGCTTCCGCCCTGGACGCCGCCCCGGAACTCGACCCGGCCGACGTGGCGCACTCGCTGGCCACCACCCGCACCTCGTTCGAGCAGCGCGCCGCCGTGGTCGGCACCGGCCGCGAGGCGCTGCTGGACTCGGTGCGCGCGCTGGCCGCCGGCCGCCCCGACGCGGCCGTCGTCGAGGGCGAGGCCGGGACCGCGGGCCGGCTCGCGGTGCTGTTCACCGGTCAGGGCAGCCAGCGCCCCGGCATGGGCGCCGAGCTGCACCGCGCCCACCCCGCCTTCGCCGCCGCGCTGGACGAGGTGCTGGCGCACCTCGACGCCGAACTGGACCGCCCGCTGCGCGAGCTGATCTTCGCCGAGCCCGGCGGGCCCGACGCGGCGCTGCTGGAGCGCACCGGCTACGCCCAGCCCGCGCTGTTCGCGCTGGAGGTCGCCCTCTACCGGCTGGTCGAGGCGCACGGCGTCGTTCCCGCGCAGCTGGCCGGGCACTCCCTCGGCGAGCTGGTGGCCGCGCACGTCGCCGGAGTGCTGTCGCTGCCGGACGCCGCGAAGCTGGTCACCGCCCGCGCCCGGCTGATGGAGGCGCTGCCCGAGGGCGGCGCCATGATCGCCGTGCAGGCGGCCGAGGACGAGGTCGCCCCGCTGCTCACCGAACGGGTCTCGATCGCCGCCGTGAACGCGCCCGGCTCGGTGGTGCTCTCCGGGGACGAGGCGGAGGTCACCGCGCTGGCCGAGCGCTTCGCCGACCGCCGGACCCGGCGGCTGCCGGTGAGCCACGCCTTCCACTCGCCGCTGGTGGAGCCGATGCTCGCCGAGTTCCGCGCCGTCGCGGAGTCCCTGACCTACCACGCCCCGGCGATCCCGCTGGTGTCCAACGCGACCGGTGCCCTCGCCGGGGACGAGGTGCGCACGCCCGAGCACTGGGTGGCGCACGTTCGCGCCACCGTCCGGTTCGCCGACGGGTTGCGCGCCGCCGCCGAGGCGGGGGCCCGCACCTTCCTGGAGCTCGGGCCGGACGGGGTGCTCAGCGCGCTCGTCCCGGACGTTCTCGGCACCGAGGCCGAGGCGGTGCCCGCCCTGCGCGCCGACCAGCCGGAGCGGACCGCGCTGCTGACCGCCCTGGCGCGGCTGCACGTGCGCGGGGTGCCGGTGTCGCTGACCTGGCCGGGGGCGCGGGCCCGGCGGGTGCCGCTGCCCACCTACGCCTTCCAGCACGAGCGCTACTGGCCCGAACCGGTCGCGGCGAACCAGCCGGGAGATCCCGCCGACGAGCGGTTGTGGGCGGCGGTGGAGCGCGGGGCAGGCGAGGAGCTGGCGGAGCTGCTCGGCCTGGAGGATTCCCAGCACGCCTCGCTGTACGCGCTGCTGCCCGCGCTGGCGTCCTGGCGGCAGGGCAGGCAGGAGCAGGCGCTGCTGGACTCCTGGCGCTACCGGGTGGACTGGCGGCCGCTGAGCACGCCCGCCCCGGCCGTGCTCGACGGCTGCTGGTTGCTGGTGGGCACCGCGGAGACCGGCACCGGCGAGGTGGCCGACGCCGTGCGCGCGCACGGCGGACGGGTCGTCGAGCTGCTGCTCGACGTCGAGGACGACCGCGGCTCGGTGGCCGCGCGGCTCGGCGGCATCGAGGCACCCGCCGGGGTGCTCTCGCTGCTGGCCGCCGACGAGCGGCCGCACCCGCTCGGTGCCGCCCTGAGCACCGGGCTCGCGCTCAACGCCGTCCTCGCGCAGGCCCTCGACGACGCGGCGCTGGACGCTCCGCTGTGGATGATCACGCGGCAGGCCGTCTCCACCGGCGCGGACGATCCCCTCGGCCACCCCGCCCAAGCCGCCACCTGGGGTCTCGGACGGGTCCTCGCGCTGGAGCACCCGCACCGCTGGGGCGGGCTCGTGGACCTGCCCGCCGAGCTGGACCGGCGGGCAGCGGCGCGGCTGGCCTGCGCGCTCGGCGGCCTCGACGGCGAGGACCAGCTCGCGGTGCGCGCCGCGGGGATCTCCGGGCGCAGGCTGCTGCGCCACCCGGGAAGCGGGCGTGCCCGCGGGCTCACCCCGGACGGGACCGTGCTCATCACCGGCGGCACCGGCGCGCTCGGCGCCGAGATCGCCCGAGCTCTCGCCGAGGCCGGAGCGCCCCGGCTGGTGCTCACCAGCCGTCGCGGCCCCGACGCCCCGGGCGCCGCGGACCTCGCCGATCAGCTCCGCGCGCTCGGCGCGCAGGTGCACCTCGCGGCCTGCGACGTGGCCGACCGGGACGCGCTGGCCGTGCTGCTCGCGGAGATCGGCGCGGAGCTGAGCGGCGTGGTGCACGCGGCGGGCACCGGGCAGGCCGCCGCGCTGCGCGACACCCCGCTGCCCGAGTTCGCCGAGGTGCTCACCGCCAAGGTCGCCGGGGCCGTCCACCTGGACGAGCTGCTGGCCGAGACCGACCTCGACTTCTTCGTGCTGCTGTCCTCCATCGCCGGGGTCTGGGGCAGCGGCGGGCAGAGCGCCTACGCCGCCGCCAACGCCCGGTTGGACGCCCTCGCCGAGCACCGCAGGGCCCGCGGCCGCACCGCCACCGCCGTCGCCTGGGGACCGTGGGCGGGAGCCGGGATGGCCGCCGACGAGGCCGTGGCCGAGGACCTGCGGCGCACCGGGCTGCGCCCGCTGGCGCCCGCCGCCGCGCTCGCCGAGCTCCACCGCGCCGCCACCGGCCCGGACGCGGCGGTGACCGTGGTCGACGTGGACTGGCAGCGCTACCACCCGGTGTTCACCGCCGCCCGGCCCAGCCCGCTGCTGTCCGAGCTGCCCGAGGTCCGCGAACTCGACCGCGCCACCCCGGAATCCGGCGGCGAGCTCGCCGGGCGGTTGCGCGGGCTGGGGGAGGAGGAGCAGCTGGCGGTGCTGCTGGAGCTGGTGCGCGCCGAGGCGGCCGCCGTGCTCGGGCACTCGGGGGCGGAGTCCGTCCCGCAGCGGCGCGCGTTCCGCGACATCGGCTTCGACTCGCTCACCGCCGTGGAGCTGCGGCAGCGGATCTCCCGCGCCACCGGCCTGGCGCTGCCCAGCACGCTGGCGTTCGACCACCCCAGCGCCCAGGCGCTCGCCGCGCACCTGCGGGCCGAACTGCTCGGCGCCGGGGCCGGTGTCGAGGCCCGGTCCGAGTCCGGGGACGCCGCCGAGCCGATCGCGATCGTGGGGATGGCCTGCCGGTTCCCCGGTGGTGCCGACACCCCCGAGCGGTTCTGGGACCTGATCGCCGAGGGCGTGGACGCGATCTCCGAGTTCCCGGTCGACCGGGGCTGGGACGCCGACCGGATCTACGACCCGGACCCGGACCGCGCCGGGACCACCTACTCCACGCAGGGCGGGTTCCTGCACGACGCGGGGCGGTTCGACCCGGCGTTCTTCGGGATCTCGCCGCGCGAGGCGCTGGCGATGGATCCGCAGCAGCGGCTGCTGCTGGAAACCGCCTGGGAGGCGTTCGAACGGGCCGGGATCGACCCGGGCGCGCTGCACGGCAGCCGCACCGGGACCTACGTCGGGTCCAGCTTCCAGGACTACGGCACCGGTTCCGCCGACGGCTCCGAGGGCCACGCCGTCACCGGCACCAGCCCGAGCGTGCTGTCCGGGCGGTTGTCCTACCTGTTCGGCCTGGAGGGCCCTGCGGTCACCGTGGACACCGCCTGCTCGTCCTCGCTGGTGGCGCTGCACCTGGCCTGCCAGTCGCTGCGCGGCGGGGAGAGCGACCTCGCGCTGGCCGGGGGCGCCACCGTGATGGCGGATCCGGCGGCGTTCATCGCGTTCAGCCGCCAGCGCGCGCTGGCCCGCGACGGGCGCTGCAAGGCGTTCTCCGACGCCGCCGACGGCATGACGCTGTCCGAGGGCGTCGGGCTGCTGCTCGTGGAGCGGCTCTCCGACGCCCGCCGGAACGGGCACCCGGTGCTGGCGGTGGTGCGCGGCAGCGCGGTGAACCAGGACGGCGCCTCGAACGGGCTCAGCGCCCCCAACGGCCCTTCGCAGCAGCGCGTCATCCAGCAGGCGCTGGCCAACGCCGGTCTGTCCACATCGGACGTCCAGGCGGTCGAGGCGCACGGGACCGGAACGGCGCTCGGCGATCCGATCGAGGCGCAGGCGCTGCAGAACACCTACGGCCGCGACCGCGCCGCGTCCGGCCCGCTGCTGCTCGGCTCGGTGAAGTCGAACCTGGGGCACACCCAGTCCGCCTCCGGAGTGGCCGGCGTGATCAAGATGGTGCTGGCGATGCGGCACGGGCAGCTGCCCCGCACCCTGCACGCCGAGCGGCCCTCCACCCACGTCGACTGGTCCGCGGGCGCGGTCTCGCTGCTGCGGGAGAGCACCGGGTGGCCCGAGACCGGCGGCCCGCGCCGCGCCGGGGTCTCCTCCTTCGGCATCAGCGGCACCAACGTGCACCTCGTGCTGGAGCAAGCCCCCGAATCCGCCTGGCCCGAACCGGCCGACCCCGGAACGGCGGTCGTCGAGAGCGCGCCCGCTCCGGCGCTGCCGTGGGTGCTGTCCGCGCGCGGCGAACCGGCGCTGCGCGCCCAGGCCGCCCGGCTCGCCGAGGCGGTGAGCGGGCTGCGGCCCGCCGACGTGGCGCATTCGCTGCTGACCACCCGTGCCCGCTTCGAGCACCGCGCGGTGCTCGTCGGATCCGGACCCGGGGAGCTGCGCGCCGCGCTCGCCGAGTTCGCCGCGGGCCGCCCGGCCCCCGGAGTCGTGCACGGCGAGGCGGACGCGGCGGGCGGCACCGCGTTCGTGTTCCCCGGCCAAGGCGCGCAGTGGGCCGGGATGGGGGCCCGGCTGCTCGACGAGTCCCCGGTGTTCGCGGCCCGCGTCGCGGAGTGCGCCGCCGCGCTGGCCCCGTTCGTCGACTGGTCGCTCGCGGACGTGCTGCGCGGCGCCGAGGGCGCGCCCTCGCTGGAGCGGGTCGACGTGGTGCAACCCGCCTCGTTCGCGGTGATGGTCTCGCTGGCCGCGCTCTGGCGGCACCACGGCGTGCACCCGGACGCCGTCCTCGGCCACTCCCAGGGCGAGATCGCCGCCGCCTGCGTCTCCGGCGCCCTGTCCCTGCCGGACGCGGCCCGGGTGGTGGCGCTGCGCAGCCAGGCCATCGCGCGCGGCCTCGCCGGGGCGGGCGGGATGCTGTCGATCGCGCTGCCCGTCGCCGAGGTCGCCCCGCTGCTGGACGAGGGGGTTTCCGTCGCCGCCGTGAACGGGCCGCGCTCGGTCGTGGTCTCCGGCGATCCGGCCGCCCTGGACGAGCTGCACGCCCGGTTGACCGGTGCGGACGTACGGGCTCGCCGCATCGCGGTGGACTACGCCTCGCACTCCACGCACGTCGAAGCCCTGGAAGCCGAACTGCTCGACGTGCTCGCTCCGGTGCGCCCGGTCGCCGCCGAGGTGCCGTTCTTCTCCACCGTCACCGGGGACTGGCTCGACACCACCGGGATGGACGCGGCCTACTGGTACCGGAACCTGCGCCGCACCGTGGGCTTCGACCCCGCCGTGCGCGCGCTCGCCGAGCAGCGGTTCGGGGTGTTCGTCGAGATCAGCCCGCACCCGGTGCTCACCCCGGCGGTGCAGGAGATCGCCGAGCAGACCGGAGCCGCCGCGCTCGCGGGCGGCACGCTGCGCCGCGACCACGGCGGGCTGGACCGCTTCCTGCTCTCGGCGGCGGAGCTGTTCGCGCGCGGTGTGCGGGTGGACTGGGGCCCGGCGCTGGCCGGCACGGGGGCGCGGCGGGTCGAACTGCCCACCTACGCCTTCCAGCACGAGCACCTGTGGGCGCTGCCCGCCGCGCCGAAGCCGGCGGCGGGGGAGGCCGGGGCCGCCGAGGCCGGGTTCTGGGCCGCCGTGGAGCAGCAGGACCTGGCGGCGCTCACCGACCGCCTCGACGTGGACGAGGACTCGCTGGCGGCCGTGCTGCCCGCGCTGTCGTCCTGGCGCCGGGGCAGCACCGAGGCGTCCACCGTGGACTCCTGGCGCTACCGCGTCGCGTGGCGCCCGCTGCGGCCGGAGGGCGCGGCGGAGCTGAGCGGTGCGTGGCTGGTCGTCGGCGACGCCGCCGCGCGGGGCCCCGCCGACGAGGTCGCCGCCGCGCTGAGCGCGCACGGCGCCGAGGTGCACCGGCTCCCGCTCGACGAGACCTCCCTGGACCGCGCCGAGCTCGCCGAACGGCTCGCCGCCGAGGCGCCGCCGGAGCTCGCGGGCGTGGTCTCGTTGCTGCCGTTCGCCGAACGGCCCGTCGAGCCGCACCCGGAGCTCGCGCTCGGTCTCGCGCTGGGCCTCGTCCTGCTCCAGGCCCTCGGCGACGCCGGGATCGACGCCCCGCTGTGGGCGCTCACCCGCGGCGCGGTCGCCACCGGCCGCACCGAGCGGGTCGTGAACCCGGTGCAGGCGCAGAGCCACGGCCTCGCCTGGACGGCCGCGCTGGAGCACCCGGCGCGCTGGGGCGGTGCGCTCGACCTCCCCGACCCGCTCGACGAGCGGGCCGGGCGGCGGCTGGCCGTCGCGCTGTCCGGCGCGACCGGCGAGGACCAGCTCGCGCTGCGCGCCTCCGGCCTGTTCGCCCGCCGCGTCGTGCGCGCCCCCGCGGGCGACCGCGCTCCCGCCCGCGAGTGGCGGCCGCGCGGCACCGCGCTGATCACCGGTGGCTCCGGCACCCTCGCCCCGCACCTGGCCCGCTGGCTCGCCGCGCGAGGCGCCGAGCACCTGGTGCTCACCAGCAGGCGCGGCCCGGACGCGCCCGGGGCGGCCGAGCTCGTCGCGGAGCTCGCCGAGCTGGGCACCACCGCCGAGGTCCTGGCCTGCGACCTCGGCGACCGCGACTCGGTGCGCGGCCTGCTCGACGGGCTGCGCGCCCGGGGCCGCGTGGTGCGCACCGTGCTGCACACCGCCGCGTTCATCGGCTTGCAGTCCCTCGACGAAGCCACCCCGGAGTCCGCGGCCGAGGTGCTGCGGGCGAAGGTGCGCGGCGCGGAACTGCTCGACGAGCTGCTCGACGACACCGAGCTGGACGCCTTCGTGCTGTTCTCCTCCACCGCCGGCATGTGGGGCAGCGGGCAGCACGCCGCCTACGTCGCGGGCAACGCCCACCTCGCCGCGCTCGCCGAGCACCGCCGCGCCCGCGGCGCACCCGCCACGTCGATCTCCTGGGGGATCTGGGCGGACGACCAGAAGCTGGGCCGCGTCGACCCGGACGCGATCCGCCGCAGCGGACTCGTGTTCATGCCCCCCGAGCTGGCGCTGGCCGGGCTGCGCGGCGCGCTGGACCACGACGAGACCGCGCTGGCCATCGCCGACGTGGACTGGGAGCGCTACTACCCGGTGTTCGCGGCGGCCCGGCCCACCTCGCTGTTCGCCGAGATCCCCGAGGTGCGCGAACTCGACCGGCGGCAGGCCGAACCCGCCGCGTCCGGTGCGGGGGGCGAGTTCGCCGCGCGGGTGCGCTCGCTGCCCGCGACCGAGCAGACCAGGGCCCTGCTGGATCTGGTGCGCGCCGAGGCCGCGACCGCGCTCGGGCACACCTCCTCGGCCGCGCTCGGCGAGCAGCGGGCGTTCCGCGACGTCGGCTTCGACTCGGTCACCGCCGTGGACCTGCGCAACCGGATCGCGGCCGCGACCGGGTTGGCGCTGCCCACCACGATGGTCTTCGACCACCCCAACCCGCTGGCGCTCGTCGAGCACCTGCGCGCCGAGATCGCCGGTTCCGCCGGCCCCGCCACCGGAACCGCCCAGGCGCGGCCCACCGACGAGGAGCCCATCGCCGTCATCGCGATGAGCTGCCGCTATCCGGGCGGGGTGACCTCCCCGGAGCAGCTGTGGGAGCTGGTCACCGGGGGCGCGGACGTGATCTCCGAGTTCCCCGCCGATCGCGGCTGGGACGCCGAGGGGCTCTACGACCCGGACCCCGACCGGCAGGGCCGGACCTATTCCACGCGCGGCGGGTTCCTGCGCGACGTGGCCGATTTCGACGCGGAGTTCTTCGGGATCTCGCCGCGCGAGGCGCTGGCGATGGATCCGCAGCAGCGGCTGCTGCTGGAGACCACCTGGGAGGCGTTCGAGCGCGCCGGCATCGACCCGGCCTCGCTGCGCGGCAGCGGAACCGGCGCGTTCATCGGCGCGAGCTACCAGGACTACCAGGCCGCCGCCGAGGGGTCCGAGGGCCACATGATCACCGGGGCGCTCTCCAGCGTCCTGTCCGGTCGGCTGTCCTACCTGTTCGGGCTGGAGGGGCCGGCCGTCACGCTGGACACCGCCTGCTCGTCCTCGCTGGTGGCGCTGCACCTGGCCTGCCGCTCGCTGCGCAGCGGCGAGAGCTCGCTCGCGCTCGCCGGAGGCGTGTCGGTGATGTCCACGCCGAACGCGTTCATCGGCTTCAGCAGGCAGCGCGCGATGGCCGCCGACGGGCGCTGCAAGGCGTACTCCGACGCGGCGGACGGGATGAGCCTCGCCGAGGGCGTCGGTCTGGTGCTGGTGGAGCGGCTCTCCGACGCGCGGCGCAACGGGCACCCGGTGCTGGCGGTGGTGAAGGGTTCGGCGATCAACCAGGACGGGGCCTCCAACGGGCTCACCGCGCCGAACGGCCCGTCCCAGCAACGGGTGATCCGCGCCGCGCTGGCGGACGCCGGGCTCGCCCCCGCCGAGATCGACGTCGTCGAGGGACACGGCACCGGTACCGCGCTGGGCGACCCGATCGAGGCGCAGGCGCTGCTGGCGACCTACGGGCAGGAGCGGGAGCACCCGCTGCTGCTGGGGTCGATCAAGTCCAACATCGGACACGCCCAGATGGCCTCCGGGGTCGCCGGGGTGATCAAGGTGGTGCAGGCGCTGCGGCACGGCACCGTCCCGCGCACGCTGCACGTGGACGAGCCCTCCTCGCACGTGGACTGGGAATCCGGCTCGATCGCGCTGCCGACGGAGCAGGTGCCGTGGCCCGGGGTGGACCGGCCGCGCCGCGCGGCGGTCTCCTCCTTCGGGCTCAGCGGCACCAACGCGCACACCGTCCTGGAGCAGGCACCGCCCGAACCGGAGCCGGAACCCGAACCGGAACCGGAGCCGGGAGTCCTGCCCGTGCTGCTGTCCGCCCGGAGCGAGGCCGCGCTGCGCGCCCAGGCCGACCGGCTGCGGACCCACGTGACCGCGACGGAGCCCGCGCTGGCCGACCTGGCCCGCTCGCTGGCCACCGGCCGCGGCCGCTTCGAGCACCGGGCCGCCGTGCTCGCCGCCGACCCGGCGGAGCTGGAGCGCGGCCTCAGCGCGCTGCGCGACGGCCTGCCCGCCGCGAACGTGGTGCGGGGCGAGGTGCGCGAGGGGCGCACGGCGTTCCTGTTCTCCGGGCAGGGCAGCCAGCGGGCGGGTGCCGGGCGCGAGCTGCACGCGCGCTTCCCGGTGTTCGCTGACGCGCTGGACGCGGTGTTGGCGGAGCTCGACGGGCACCTGGACCGGCCGTTGCGGGAGGTGCTGTTCGCCGAACCCGGCAGCGCTGAGGCCGCCGAGCTGGACCGCACCGGGTGCACCCAGCCCGCGCTGTTCGCGATCGAGGTCGCGCTGTTCCGCCTCGTCGAGTCGTGGGGGCTGCGTCCTGATCACGTCGTCGGGCACAGCGTCGGCGAGATCAGCGCCGCGCACGTCGCCGGAGTGCTCAGCCTGCCGGACGCCGCGAGGCTGGTGGCCGCGCGCGGTCGCCTGATGGAGGCGCTGCCGGAGGGCGGCGCGATGATCTCGTTGCGGGCGGCCGAGGACGAGGTGGTCCCGCTGCTGACCGAGCGGGTCTCGCTGGCCGCGATCAACGGCCCGGAGTCCGTGGTGATCTCCGGTGCGGAGGACGAGGCGCTGGCGGTGGCCGAGCACTTCGCCGGGCTCGGGCGCAGCACCAAGCGGCTCGCCGTGAGCCACGCCTTCCACTCGCCCCTGATGGACCCGATGCTCGACGAGTTCCGGGCCGTCGCGGACTCCCTCACCTGCCACGCCCCGACGATTCCCGTGATCTCCACGCTCACCGGCGAAGCCGCCACCGCCGAGCGGCTCGGCAGCGCCGAGCACTGGGCGGCGCACGCGCGCGGCGCGGTCCGCTTCGCCGACGCGGTCCGGGCGCTCGCCGAGGCGGGCGTGCGGAACGTCCTCGAACTCGGGCCGGACGGCGCGCTCTGCGGACTCGCCCAGGACGTGCTGCCCGGGGACACGCTGCTGCAACCCGCCCTGCGCCGGGACCGGGACGAGACCGGGGCGATCACCACCGCCCTGGCCCGGATGCACGTCGCGGGCGTCGCAGTCGACTGGCGGATCGTGTTCGCCGGCACCGGAACGCGCCGGATCGACCTGCCCACCTACGCGTTCCAGCACCGCCGCTTCTGGCCGGAACCGGTCCCCGCGCAGCGGGACGCCGATCCGGTGGACGCCGAGTTCTGGTCCGCGGTGGACCGCGCCGACACCGGCGCGCTCGGCCGCACCCTGGAGCTCGACGAGGACACCGTGGCCGCCGTGGTGCCCGCGCTGTCGGCCTGGCGCCGCAAGCGGCACGACTCCGCCACCGTCGACTCCTGGCGCTACCGCCCGGCCTGGCGTCCGGTGCGCGCCGGGGCCACCGCGCCCGCCGGACCGTGGTTGGTGCTCACCCCGCAGGGCTGCGACGAGGACCCCACCGCCGCGGTGCTCGCCGTCCTGGGGCCGGACGCGGTGCGCGTCGAGGTGCACCGCGCGGACCGCGCCGAACTCGCCTGGCGGCTGCGCGCCGAGGCCGCCGACGCCGGATTCCCGGAGCACGGCGCCGGATTCGCCGGAGTGCTCTCGCTGCTGGCCTGGGACTCCACCGCGCACGAGGACGCCCCGGAGGTGCCCGCCGGGCTGCTGCTCACCACCGCCGCCGTGCAGGCGCTCGCCGACGCGGCCATCGACGCCCCGCTGTGGATCGCCACGCGCGGGGGAGTCGCGGCCGGGCGCGGTGAGGGCGCCGCCGATCCCGGGCAGGCCGCGCTGTGGGGCCTGGGCCGCGTGCTCGCGCTCGAACAGCCCGCCCGGTGGGGCGGTCTCGTCGACCTGCCCGCCGGGGACGACGCGCTGGACCGGCTGCCGGACGTGCTCGGCGGGACCGAGGACCAGGTGGCGCTGCGGACCACCGGGATCTTCGCCCGCCGCCTGGTTCCCGCGCCGGTGGCCGCCGAGGACGAGCGGACCTTCCGCACCAGCGGCACCGCCCTCGTCACCGGTGGCACCGGTGGCCTCGGCGCCCACGCCGCCCGGCTGCTCGCCGCGTCCGGGGCCGAGCACCTGCTGCTGCTGAGCCGGCGGGGCCCGGACGCTCCCGGAGCCGAGCTGCTGCGCGCCGAGCTCCTCGACACCGGCGCCGAGGTGACCATCACCGCCTGCGACGTCGCCGACCGCGCCGCGCTCGCCGCCGCGCTCGCCGAGGTCCCCGCGGGGATGCCGCTGCGGACCGTCGTGCACACCGCCGGAGTCGTCGAGGACGGCGTGCTCGACGCGCTCACCCCCGAGCGGTTCACCGGGGTCTGGCGCTCCAAGGTCAGCGCGGCCCGGCACCTGGACGAGCTCACCGCCGGGACCGAGCTGGACGGGTTCGTGCTGTTCTCCTCCACCGCGGGCACCTTCGGCGCCGCCGGGCAGGGCAACTACGCCGCCGCCAACGCCGCCCTGGACGCGCTCGCCGAGACCCGCCGCGCCGCCGGGCTCCCGGCCACCTCGATCGCCTGGGGCCCGTGGGCCGAGGCGGGCATGGCCGTCGACGGCGCCTCGGTCCAGGACCGGGTCCGCCGGGGCGGGTTCCGCCCGCTGGCACCCGAGCGGGCGCGCACCGCGCTGCGGCGCGCGCTGGAGCAGCGGGACACCGCCCTCGCCCTCGCCGACGTCGACTGGGCGCGCTTCACCGCCGCGTTCCCGGCCGCGCGCGGCCTGGTCGGGGAGCTCCCGCAGGTCCGCGCCCTCGCCCCCGCCGCCCCGGAGGCCGAACCGGAACTGCGCTCCCGGCTCGCACCGCTGCCCGAAGCGGAGCGCGGGCGGTGGGTGCTGGAGGTGGTGCTGGAGCGGGTGGCCGCCGTGCTCGGCCACGACGACCCGGGTGCGATCGCCGCCGAGCGCGCCTTCCAGGACCTCGGCTTCGACTCGCTGACCACCGTGGAACTGCGCAACGCGCTCGGCTCCGCCACCGGCCTGACGTTGCCCTCGACCCTCGTCTACGACCACCCGACACCGCTGGCCCTGCGAGATTTCCTGCTCGCGGAGCTGCGCGGCGACCTGCCCTCCGCCGAGGCGGCCCCGGCCGCGCGGCCCCCGGCGGAGGACCCGATCGTCGTGGTCGGCATCGGCTGCCGGTTCCCCGGCGGGGTTCGCTCGCCCGAGGACCTGTGGGCGCTGCTGGCCGAGGGCGCCGACGCGATCGGCCCGTTCCCCGCCGACCGGGGCTGGGACCTCGACGCCCTCGCCGCCACCTCCGACACCCGTCAGGGCGGTTTCCTCGACGGGGTGGCCGACTTCGACGCCGGTTTCTTCGGGATCTCGCCGCGCGAGGCGCTGGCGATGGACCCGCAGCAGCGGCTGCTGCTGGAGACCACCTGGGAGTCCCTGGAGCGCGCCGGGATCGACCCGGACGGGCTGCGGGGCAGCGCCACCGGGGTCTTCGTCGGCACCAACGGCCAGGACTACCCGCAGCTGCTGCGCCGGGTCGCCGCCGACGTGCGGGGCCACGTGGCCACCGGCAACACCGCGAGCGTGCTGTCCGGGCGGATCTCCTACGCGCTCGGGCTGGAGGGTCAGTCCGTGACCGTGGACACCGCCTGCTCCGCCTCGCTGGTCGCGTTGCACTGGGCCGTGGGCGCGCTGCGCTCCGGTGCGTGCTCGCTGGCGCTGGCCGGGGGAGCCTCGGTGATGTCCGGGCCGGACTCCTTCGTCGAGTTCAGCGCGCAGAGCGGCCTCGCCCCCGACGGTCGGTGCAAGGCATTCGGCGCGGGAGCCGACGGCACCGCCTGGGCCGAGGGCGTCGGGATGCTCGTGCTGGAGCGGCTGTCCGACGCGGTCCGCCACGGCCACGAGGTGCAGGGCGTGGTGCGCGGCGGCGCGGTCAACTCCGACGGCGCCTCCAACGGGCTCACCGCGCCGAACGGGCCCTCCCAGCAGCGGGTGATCCGGGAGGCGTTGGCCGACGCCGGCCTCGGCCCGGGTGATGTGGACCTGGTGGAGGCGCACGGCACCGGCACCGCGCTGGGCGACCCGATCGAGGCCGGGGCGCTGCTGGCGACCTACGGGCGGGACCGGGAGGAGCCGCTGCGGCTCGGGGCGATCAAGTCCAACCTGGGCCACGCCCAGGCCGCCGCCGGAGTCGCCGGAGTGATCAAGGTGTTGCTGGCGATGCGGCACGGCCTCCTGCCGAGGACGCTGCACGCCGAGCGCGCCAGCGAGCGCGTCGACTGGGACTCGGGGCGGGTGCGGCTGCTCGCCGAGGCCGAGCCGTGGCCCGACACCGGCCGTCCGCGCCGAGCCGGGGTGTCCGCGTTCGGCGTGAGCGGCACCAACGCGCACGTCGTGCTGGAGCAGGCCCCCGCCGCCGGCGCCGAGCGCCCCGAACCCGCCGTGCGGCCGAACGCCGTGCCCTGGCCGGTGTCCGCCCGCTCGTCCGCCGCGCTCGACGATCAGCTGCGCGGGCTCACCCGCGCGGCCGAGGGCCTTTCCGCCGTGGACGTCGGTTTCTCGCTGGCCACCGGTCGTGCGGCGCTGCGCCACCGCGCGGTGCTGCTGGCGGGCCCGGAGGGCACGCGCGAGGTCGCGCGCGGCACGGCGGCCGGGGAGGGGCGCACGGCCTTCCTGTTCTCCGGTCAGGGGAGTCAGCGGTCCGGCATGGGCCGCGAGCTCGCCGCTCGGTTCCCGGTGTTCGCGGCCGCGCTGGACGAGGTGCTGGCGCACCTGGAGCTGGAGCTCGACGCCCCGCTGCGCGAGGTGCTGTTCGCCGAGCCGGGCAGCGCGCTGGCGGCCGAGCTGGACGGCACCGGCCGAACCCAGCCCGCGCTGTTCGCCTTCGAGGTGGCCCTGTTCCGGTTGCTGGAGTCCTGGGGCGTGGTGCCGGACTTCGTGGCCGGGCATTCCATCGGTGAGCTCGCGGCCGCGCACGTGGCGGGCGTGTTCTCGTTGCCGGACGCGGCGAAGCTGGTCGCGGCGCGGGCCGGGCTGATGGCGGCGTTGCCCGAGGGCGGGGTGATGATCTCGGTTCGGGCCGCCGAGGAGGAGGTCGTCCCGCTGCTGTCCGGGCAGGTCTCGATCGCCGCCGTCAACGGACCCGAGTCGGTGGTGATCTCCGGTGCGGTCGAGGACGCCCGGTGCCTCGCCGAGCGGTTCGCCGAGCAGGGCCGCGAGACCCGCGAGCTCCCCGTGAGCCACGCCTTCCACTCGCCGCTGATGGATCCGATGCTCGACGAGTTCCGCCGCGTCGCCGCCGGAATCGACTACCGGGCCCCGGAGCTCCCCGTGATCTCCACCCTGACCGGTGAACTCGCCACCGCGGAGCGGCTGGGCTCCCCGGAGCACTGGGTGGAGCACGTTCGCCGCCCGGTCCGCTTCGCGGACGGCGTGCGGACCCTGCGCGCGGCCGGGACCACCCGCTTCGTGGAGCTCGGCCCGGACGGGGTGCTCGCCGCGCTGGTGCGGCGGACCCTCGCCGAGGACGACGCCCCGCTGGTGGTGCCCGCGCTGCGCGGGGACCGCGACGAGGAGGTGGCGCTGGGCACCGCGCTGGCCCAGCTGCACGCCCACGGGGAGGCGATCGACTGGGCGGCGTGGTTCGAGGGCACCGGCGCCCGCCGCGTCGACCTGCCCACCTACGCCTTCCAGCGGCAGCGGTTCTGGCCCGAGCCCGCAGCCCACCCGGTCACCGCCGCCGATCCGGTGGACGCCGCGTTCTGGACCGCCGTCGACGGGGGCGACGTGGCCGCGTTGTCCGATTCCCTCGACGTGGACGGCGAGGCGCTGTCCGCCGTGGTGCCCGCGCTCTCGCGGTGGCGCCGCGACCGCCGGGAGAGCTCCGTCGTGGACGGCTGGCGCCACGTCATCACCTGGACCCCGCTGCGGCCCGCCGGGCCGCCGGAGACGAGGCGGATCGTGCTGGTCCCGGCGCGGCAGCGGGCGGAGTGGACCGACGCCGTGCTCACCGCGCTGCCCGGCGCCGAGGTCCGGGAGGTCGACGGCGATCCGGTCGCCGCGCTGCCCGAGCTGGACGAGGCTCCCGGGTTCGCCGACGGCACCGCGCTGCTCGCGCTGCCCGGGGTGAACGCGGAGCCGCTGCCCGCCGCCCTCGTCGGCACCGGCGCGCGGCTGTGGCTGCTGACCCGCGGCGCCGTCGCGGTCGGGCCCGCCGAGACCCCGGACGCGGCGGAGGCCGCGCGCTGGGGCCGGGGCAGGGTCCGCGCGCTGGAGCACCCCGCGGAGTGGGGCGGCCTCGTCGACCTGCCCGCGCACCCGGACCGGCGCGCCGCCGAACGGCTGCCCGTCGTGCTCGGCGGGCCCGAGGACCAGGTGGCGCTGCGCCCCTCCGGTGCCTACGGGCGCAGGCTGGTGCCCGCCCCGGCTCCCGACGCGCCGTGGAGCCCGCGCGGAACCGTGCTGGTCACCGGCGACGGCGCCCCCGCCGACCGGATCCGCCGCTGGCTCGCCGAGCAGGGCGCTGAGCGCGTGGTGCGCGGCGACGAACTGGACTGCGACCTCTCGGGAGCCGATACCGGGGCCGTGGCCGCCGCGCTGCCCGGCGAGCTCACCGCCGTGCTGCACGCCGAGACCGGGCCGCACGCGGTGGCCGCCGCCGAGAACCTCGCGGCGGCGCTGGCCGAGCGGCCGCCGGAGGTCTTCGCGCTGATGTCCTCGCTGGCCGCCGCCTGGGGCGTGCGCGGCGAAGCGGACGCGGCCGCCGACGGCGCCCGGCTGGAGGCCCTGGCGCTGCGCTGCCGCTCCACCGGGCTGCCCGCGCAGGTCGTGTTCTGGGGCGCCTGGGCGGCCGAGGACGACCCGGGCGCGGCGCACCGCCGGGCCAACGGTCTCCCGGCGCTGGACCCGGACTTGGCCGTCGCCGCGCTCGGCCGCGCGCTCGGCGGGTCCGCACCCGCGCTGGTGCTGGCCGACGTGCGCTGGGAGCGGTTCGCGCCCGGGTTCACCGCCGACCGCCCGAGCCCGCTGCTCGCCGAGATCCCGGCCGCCCGCACCGGAGGTGGCCCGGAGATCACCGACCCGCGCGCCGAACTGCTGGCGCTGCCGGAATCCGAGCGCGCCGAGCGGTTGCTGGCGCTGGTGCGCTCCGCCGCCGCGGACGTGCTCGGTCACGGCGGTGCCGAGGAGATCGACCCGGAGCTGGCCTTCCGCGACCTCGGCTTCGACTCGCTGACCGCCGTGGACCTGCGCACCGCGCTCGGCACCGCCACCGGGCTCGCGCTGCCCGCGACGCTCGTGTTCGACCACCCCACGCCGGGTGCGCTCGCCGCGCACCTGGGCGACCTGCTCGGCGGAGAGCGGCGGGCCGGGCGGACTCCCGTCGGCACCGGTGGGGACGCCGGTGAGCCGATCGCCATCGTCGGCATGAGCTGCCGCTACCCCGGCGGGGTCCGGTCCCCCGAGGACCTGTGGCAGCTGCTGCTCGACGAGACCGACGCGATCGGCCCCGCGCCCGCCGATCGCGGCTGGGACCCGGCCGCGATGGCCGGAAGGGAAGGTGGCTTCCTCCACGACGCCGCCGAGTTCGACCCCGGCTTCTTCGGCATCTCCCCGCGCGAGGCGATGGTGATGGACCCGCAGCAGCGCCTCGTGCTCGAAACCGCCTGGGAGGCCTGGGAACGGGCCGGGATCGACCCGGCCGGGCTGCGCGGCACCGACGCGGGCGTGTTCGTCGGCGGCGGCACCGGCGACTACCGGCCGCCGGCCGGTCAGGTCGGGCACGCCCAGACCGCCCAGTCCGCGAGCCTCATCTCCGGGCGCCTCGCCTACGCCCTCGGGTTGGAGGGGCCGGCGGTCACCGTGGACACGGCGTGCTCCTCCTCGCTGGTGGCGCTGCACCAGGCGGTGCAGGCGCTGCGCGGCGGGGAGTGCTCGGTCGCCCTGGCGGGCGGGGTGACGGTGATGTCCACCCCGGTCGGGTTCGTCGAGTTCGGCGAGCTGGGGGCGCTGTCCCCGGACGGGCGCTGCCGGGCGTTCGCCGAGGCCGCCGACGGGACGGGCTGGGCCGAGGGCGTGGGAATGCTCGTCGTGGAACGGCTCTCCGAGGCACGTCGGCGCGGGCACGAGGTGCTGGCGGTGCTGCGCGGTTCGGCGGTGAACTCCGACGGCGCCTCCAACGGGCTCACCGCGCCGAACGGCCTCTCCCAGCAGCGGGTGATCCGCAAGGCGCTGGCCGCCGCCGGCGTCGAACCGTCCGAGGTGGACGCGGTGGAGGCGCACGGCACCGGGACCGCGCTGGGGGATCCGATCGAGGCGCAGGCCCTGCTGGCGACCTACGGTCAGGACCGGGAGCACCCGCTGCTGCTGGGCTCGGTCAAGTCGAACCTGGGCCACAGCCAGTCGGCGTCCGGCGTGGCAGGGGTGATCAAGGCGGTGCTGGCGCTGCGGCACGGCGAGCTGCCCGCCACGCTGCACGTGGATCGGCCGAGCGGCCACGTCGACTGGACCGCGGGCGCGGTCGAGCTGCTCACCGAGCGGGTCCCGTGGCCCGAGACGTCTCGCCCGCGCCGCGCGGCGGTCTCCTCCTTCGGGGCCAGCGGCACCAACGCGCACGTGGTCCTGGAACAGGCCACCGAACCCGGGCCCGATCCGGTTCCGGAACCGCTCGTCCCAGCGGTGCTGCCGCTCGTGCTCTCCGCCCGCACCCCGGACGCGCTGCGGGCGCAGGCCCGGCGGCTGCTGGAGGTCGAGGCCGCACCGCTGGACCTGGCGCACTCGTTGGCCACCACCCGCTCGCACTTCGAGCACCGCGCCGCCGTGCTCGGGAGTGATCGCGCGGAGCTCGTCGCGGGGCTCACCGCGCTCGCCGAGGGCACCGGCGCGGCGACCCCGCTGCGCGGCACCGCCTCCCGGGGCAAGGTCGCGTTCCTGTTCTCCGGTCAGGGGAGTCAGCGGCCCGGCATGGGCCGCGAGCTCGCCGCCCGGTTCCCGGTGTTCGCCGCCGCGCTGGACGAGGTGCTGGCGCACTTCGACCTGCTGCTGCCGCGTCCGCTGCGCGAGGTGCTGTTCGCCGAACCGGGCAGCGCGGAGGCGGCCGAGCTGGACGACACCGGCCGCACCCAGCCCGCGCTGTTCGCCTTCGAGGTGGCCCTGTTCCGGTTGCTCGAATCCTGGGGCGTGCGCCCGGACTTCGTGGCCGGGCATTCCATCGGTGAGCTCGCGGCCGCGCACGTGGCGGGCGTGTTCTCGTTGCCGGACGCGGCGAAGCTGGTCGCCTCGCGCGCGGGCCTCATGGCGGAGCTGCCCGAGGGCGGGGTGATGATCTCGGTTCGGGCCGCCGAGGAGGAGGTCCTCCCGCTGCTGTCCGGGCAGGTCTCGATCGCCGCCATCAACGGACCCGAGGAGCTCGTGCTCTCCGGGGAGGAAGCGGCGGTGCGGCGGATCGCCGAGTCGTTCGAGGCGAACGGCCGGAAGACTAGGCGTTTGCGGGTGAGTCATGCGTTTCACTCGCCACTGATGGACGCCGTGCTGGAGGACTTCCGCCGCACCGCCGAGGACATCGCCTACGCGGCCCCGGCGATCCCCGTCGTGTCCACCCTGACCGGTGAGCTCGCCACCGCCGGGCAGCTCGGGGACCCCGGCTACTGGGTCGAGCACGCGCGCCGGGCCGTGCGGTTCGCCGATGGCGTCCGCACCCTGGCCGGCCGCGGGGTCCGCACCTTCTGCGAGATCGGTCCGGACGCCGTGCTCTCCGCGCTGGCCGGTGGACTGCTGGCGGAGGACGCCGAGATCATCCCCGCGCAGCGCCGGAACCGCTCCGAGGAGGAGGTCCTGGTCGGCGCGCTGGCCCGGTTGCACGTGACCGGCACCGCACCGCGCTGGGCGGAGTTCTTCGCCGGCACCGGGGCGCGCCGGGTCGACCTGCCCACCTACCCCTTCCAGCACGAGCGGTTCTGGCCCGAGCCCGAGGCTCCGCTCACCGGGGCCACCGGATCCACCGGACCGGAGGAATCGTTCTGGGCCGCCGTGGACGGTGCCGACCACGCGGAGCTGGCCGCGGAGCTGGACGTCCCGGGGACGGCGCTGGCCGAGGTGCTGCCCGCGCTCGCCGACTGGCGCAAGCGCCATCAGGACCAGGCCGTCGTGGACTCCTGGCGGCACCGGTTCGGCTGGACTCCGCTGCGCGTCCCGGCCACCGCGCGGCCCGCCGGGACCTGGCTGGCGGTGCTGCCGGAAGGGATCGACGCCGACTGGAGCGAGGCGCTGCTGCGCGGCCTCGGCGAGGTGACCCGCGTCGAGCTCTCCGGCACCGACCGGGGCGAGTGGGCCGAGCTGCTGCGCGGCCACCGGGCCGACGGCGTCGTGTCCCTGCTCGCCACCGCGGACGTCGGGTCGACCGTGCCGGAGGGACCCGCGCGCACGGCGACGCTGCTGCAGGCGCTCGGCGACGCCGGGATCACCGCTCCCCTGTGGACGGTGACCACCGGCGCGGTGCGCACGACCGGATCCGAGGCTCCGGCGAATCCCGCGCAGGCGGGCGTGTGGGGGCTCGGCCGGGTCGCCGCGCTCGAACTCCCCGACCGCTGGGGCGGGCTGGTGGACTTGCCCGCCGCACCGGACGCCGCGGCCACCGAGCGGTTCCGCGCCGTGCTGGCCGGGATCGACGGCGAGGACCAGGTCGCGATCCGCGCGGGCGGCGCCTTCGGCCGCCGACTGCTGCCCGCCCCGGAACGGCCCGCGCACCGCTGGAACCCGGAGGGCGGCGTCGTGCTCATCACCGGCGGCACCGGTGCGCTGGGCGCCCAGGTCGCCCGGCGGCTCGCCGCGGACGGGGCCGCGCACCTCGTGCTGCTCAGCCGCGGCGGCCTCGACGCGCCGGGGGCGAAGGAGCTGCGCGAGGAGCTCCACGGGCTCGGGGCCACCACCACCGTCGAGGCGTGCGACGTCGCCGACCGCGCCGCGCTGGAAGCGGTCCTCGCCGAGCTGCCACGTCCGCTGACCGGCGTGGTGCACGCGGCGGGGGTGCTCGACGACGGCGTGCTCGATTCGCTGACCCCCGACAGGTTCGCGGCGGTGCTGCGCACCAAGGTCGGCTCCGCGCTGCTGCTCGACGAGCTGACCCGGGACCACGAGCTCGCGGCGTTCGTGCTGTTCTCCTCCGCCTCGGCCGCCGTGGGCAACGCCGGTCAGGGCAACTACGCGGCCGCGAACGCGGTGCTCGACGCGCTCGCCGAGCGCCGCCGCGCGGAGGGGTTGTCCGGAACCTCGATCGCCTGGGGCGCCTGGGGCGGTGCTGGCATGGCCGCCGGGCAGGACGCGGCGGGCGGCGCGCAGCGCGGCGGGGTGGACGCGATGCGTCCCGACCTCGCGCTGGACGCCCTGGTCGAGCTCGCCGCCGGTACCGAGGCGACGCCGCTCGTCGCGGCCGTGAGCGGGGAGAAGTTCACCCGCGCGTTCACCTCCACCCGGCCGAGCCCGCTGCTGCGCGCGATGCCCGGGTACGCCGAGCCCGACCCCGAGGCGGGTCCGGCCGGCGAGCTCTCGCTGCGGGACGAGCTCGCCGAGCTGCCCGCCGGGCGGCGCCGGGACGTGCTGGCCGATCGGATCCGGGAGCACAGCGCCGACATCCTGGGACACGCCGGGGTGGACGCGGTGGGGCCCGACCGGACGTTCCGCGACCTCGGCTTCGACTCGCTGGCGGCCGTGGAGCTGCGCAACCGGCTCGGTGCCGCCACCGGGCTGGCCCTGGCCACGACGTTGATCTTCGACCACCCCACGCCCCTCGCTCTCGCCGAGCACCTGTACGCCGAACTCGGCGGCCCCGGGACTCCCGGAGAGCGGGAGCCCGGCGTCGAGGAGGACGACGGGATCCGGCGGCTGCTCGCCTCGGTGCCCCTGTCCCGGCTGCGGGACTCCGGCTTGCTGGAACCGCTGCTGGAGCTCTCCGGGGAGCGGGTGGCTCCCGGCGGCGCCGAGGACGACGAGGACTCGATCGACGACATGGCGCTGGACGACCTGGTGCAGGCGGCGCTGGACGGCGCCCCGGAGACCGACTGACGGCGAGACCGACCAACGGAGCTGATGATGACCTCTGGCGAACACGCCCCGGCGGACCGGCAGGCGCAGGTCGAGAAGGCACTCCGGGCGTCGATGAAGGAAGCCGAGCGGCTGCGCAGGCAGAACCAGCGGCTCGCGGCCCAGCGATCGGAGCCGATCGCGATCGTGTCGATGGGATGTCGGTTCCCGGGCGGCATCTCCTCCCCGGAGCAGCTGTGGGACCTGGTCGAGGCCGGGGGAGACGTCATCGGCGAGTTCCCCGCCGACCGGGGCTGGGACCTGGACGCGCTGCGGGACGCCGAGGTCGACGAGCGTGGCAACGCGGTCTCCCGGCGCGGCGGTTTCCTCGACGGGGTGGCCGATTTCGACGCCGCGTTCTTCGGGATCTCGCCGCGCGAGGCGATGACGATGGACCCGCAGCAGCGACTCCTGCTGGAGGTGTCCTGGGAGGCGATCGAACGCGCCGGTATCGACCCCACCGCGCTGCGCGGCAGCCGCACCGGCGTGTTCGTCGGCACCAACGGCCAGGACTACGCGTACCTGGTGGTGCGTTCGCTGGCCGACGCCGACGGCGACGTGGGCACCGGCATCGCGGCCAGCGCCACCTCTGGGCGGCTGGCGTACCAGCTCGGATTGGAGGGGCCGGCGGTCACCGTGGACACGGCGTGCTCCTCCTCGCTGGTCGCCCTGCACCAGGCGGCGCACGCGCTGCGCGCGGGGGAGTGCTCGATCGCGCTCGCGGGCGGCGTCAACGTCATGTGCACGCCCGGCTCGCTGCTGGAGTTCTCCCGGCAGGGCGGGCTGTCCCCGGACGGCCGGTGCAAGGCGTTCTCGGACGCCGCGGACGGCACCGGCTGGGCCGAGGGCGTCGGGGTGCTGGTGCTCGAACGGCTCTCCGACGCCCAACGGCACGGCCACCCGGTGCTGGCGCTGGTGCGGGGTTCCGCCGTGAACTCCGACGGCGCCTCGAACGGTTTCACCGCGCCGAGCGGTCCGGCGCAGCAGCGGGTGATCCGGCAGGCGTTGGCCGCCGCGGAGGTGTCCGCGTCGGAGGTGGACGCGGTGGAGGCGCACGGGACTGGTACTTCGTTGGGTGATCCGATCGAGGCGCAGGCGTTGCTGGCGACCTACGGTCAGGGGCGGGAGCACCCGTTGTGGTTGGGTTCGGTGAAGTCGAACTTGGGTCATACGCAGGCGGCGGCGGGTGTCGCGGGTGTGATCAAGATGGTGTTGGCGATGCGGCACGGCGAGCTGCCCCGCACCCTGCACTGCGATCCGCCGTCCTCGCACGTGGACTGGTCGTCGGGCGCGGTCGCGCTGCTCACCGGCGCCGAGCCGTGGCCGGAGGCGGGGCGGCCCAGGCGCGCGGCGGTGTCCTCCTTCGGGGTCAGCGGTACCAACGCCCACACCGTCCTGGAGCAGGCACCGGAACGACCCGCCGCGCCCCGCCCGGACGGCTCCGGGACGGTGCCGTGGATCATCACCGCCCGCACCGAGCAGGCCCTGCGGGACCAGGTCGCCGAGCTGCTGCGCCAGGTCGACGCGGCCGGACCCCGCCCGGACGACGTGGCCCTCTCGCTGACCACCGGCCGGGCCGCCTTCGAGCACCGGCTGGCCGCCGTCGGGGCGGACGGCGGTGAGCTGCGGGACGCGCTGGCGGGCTGGCTCGCGGACGGGGACGCGCCGGGCGTGCTGCGCCACACCGCGGAGCGCCCGGCGAAGCTCGCCGTCCTGTTCTCCGGGCAGGGCGCGCAGCGCGCCGGGGCGGGCCGGGAACTCGCCGCTCGACACCCGGCCTTCGCCGAGGCCCTGGACGAGGTGCTCGCCGAGCTGGACCCGCACCTGGACCGGCCGCTGCGCGAGCTGCTGTTCGCCGAGCCCGGCAGCGCCGAGGCCGCCCTGCTGGACCAGACCGCGCACACCCAGCCCGCGCTGTTCGCGATCGAGGTCGCGTTGCACCGGCTGCTGGAATCCTGGGGAGCGGCCCCGGCGTTCGTGGCCGGGCACTCCATCGGGGAGATCACCGCCGCGCACGTGGCCGGGGTGCTCGCGCTGCCCGACGCGGCCGCGCTGGTCGCCGCCCGGGGCCGCCTCATGCAGGCGTTGCCGAGCGGCGGCGCGATGACCGCGGTGCGCGCCACCGAGCAGGAGATCGCGCCGCTGCTGTCCGGGCGGGTGTCGGTCGCGGCGGTGAACGCGCCCGGGTCGCTCGTCGTCTCCGGTGCGGAGGACGCCGTCGCGGAGGTGGAGCGGCGGCTCGCCGAGCTCGACCGCAAGACCACCCGGCTCGCCGTGAGCCACGCCTTCCACTCCCCGCTGATGGACCCGATGCTCGACGAGTTCCGGTCGGTGGTGCGCGGGTTGTCCTTCGGCAGGCCGCGGGTCCCGCTCGTGTCGAACCTGACCGGCGCTCCCGCCACCGCCGAGGAGCTGGCGGACCCGGAGTACTGGGTGCGCCACGTGCGCGAGCCGGTGCGCTTCGCTGACGGGGTGCGCGCGCTCGCCGCCGACGGTGCCTCGGTCTTCCTCGAAGTGGGCCCGGACAGCGCGCTGTGCTCGATGGCGCAGGAGTCCCTCGACCCGGAGCTGCCGGTGGTGCCGGTGCTGCGCCGGGACCGGGAGGACCACGCCGCCGCCGTCACCGCTCTCGTCCGGCTGCACGTCGCCGGGGTTCCGGTGGACTGGGCGGCCTTCTTCGCGGACACCGCCGCGCGACGCACCGAGCTGCCCACCTACGCCTTCCAGCACGAGCGGTTCTGGCCGGGGGCCGCGGCCGGCCCCGGCGACGCGGCGGCGCTGGGCCTCACCGCCGCCGGGCACCCGCTGCTGGGAGCGGCCGTGGAACTCGCCGGGGATGAGCTCGCGCTCAGCGGCCGGTTCTCGCTGGCCGCGCACCCCTGGCTGGCCGATCACGAGGTCAGCGGGCAGGTCTTCTTCCCCGGCACCGGATTCCTCGAACTGGCGGTGCTGGCCGCCGACCAGGTGGGCTGCGCGCAGGTCGAGGACCTGACGCTGGCCGCTCCGCTGGTGCTGCCCGCCCAGGGCGCGGTGCAGGTGCAGCTGCGGGTGAGCGCGGCCGACGAATCCGGTCGCCGCGAGCTGAGCTGGTACTCGCGCGCCGCCGAGGACCCGGGAGCGTCGTGGACGCGGCACGCGGCCGGGACGCTGGCCGAGCAGGAGCGCGTGCTCGATCTCGACACCGGAACCTGGCCCCCGGCCGGGGCGTCCGAAGTGGACATCGCGGGGATCTACGACGACTACGCCGCGACGGGGCTGCGCTACGGACCGGTGTTCCGCGGACTGCGGGCGGTGTGGCGGCACGGCGACGTGCACTACGCGGAAGTCCGGTTGCCACCCGAGGTCCGCGACGCGGAGTCGTACGGACTGCACCCCGCGCTGCTGGACGCCGTGCTGCACGCCACCGTGTTCGCGGTGTCCGAAGGGGACGGTCGCGGGCTGCTGCCGTTCTCCTGGAGCGGTGCCTCGCTGCACGCCTCCGGCGCCTCGGCGTTGCGGGTGCGGATCGCGAAGAACGGCAAGGACTCGGTCGAGCTGGTCGCGGCCGACCCGCAGGGCGTGCCGGTGCTCTCGGTGGACGCGCTGACCCTGCGCGAGGCCGCGCCCCCGCCGGCCGCCGGGACCCCGGCCGCGCTGGACTCGCTGTTCCACGTCGACTGGGTGCCGCACCCCGCCGAACCCGCCGAGCGGGCGTGGGCCGTGCTCGGGCCGGATCCCCTCGGCCTGGGGCTCGGCGCGGAGGTCACCGAACTGGACGCACTGCCCGACCCGGTGCCGGAGTTCGTCGCGGTCCCGCTCGCCGGCGACGGCTCCGCCGGGGCGCCGGGGCAGGTGCGGGAACTCACCGCCCGCGTGCTCGGACTCGTGCAGCGCTGGCTCGCCGAGCCCCGCTTCGCGGGGGCCCGGCTGGTGTTCGTGACCCGGGACGCGGTGGCGGCCGAGTCCGCCGCCGACCTGGCGGTGAACGCGGCGTGGGGACTGGTGCGCTCCGCGCAGGCCGAGCACCCCGGCCGCTTCCTGCTGCTGGACCTCGACGGGTCCGGCCCCGCCGAGGCGCTGGCCCTGGTGCCGAGTCTGGTCGACCGTGACGAGCCCCAGGCCGTCGTGCGGGACGGCGAGCTCCGGGTGGCCCGGTTGGCGCCGATGGCCACCGCCGAATCGCTGCTGCCGCCCCCCGGAGAGCCCTGGCACCTGGACAGCACGGCCAAGGGCAGCCTGGACGCGCTGGCGCTGGTGCCCTTCCCGCAGGCCACCGCTCCGCTCACCGGTCGCGACGTGCGGGTTCGCGTCGAGGGCGCCGGGGTGAACTTCCGCGACGTGCTCAACGCGCTCGGCATGTACCCGGGCGAGTCCGGTCCGTTCGGGTCCGAGGTCGCGGGCGTGGTCGTGGAGGCCGGACCGGACGTGCGCGACCTCCGGCCCGGGGACCGCGTGCTGGGGATGCTCTTCGGCGGGTTCGGCCCGCTGGGCACCGTGGACGAGCGGTTCCTGGCCCGCGTACCGGCGGACTGGTCCTGGCCCACGGCGGCCTCGGTCCCGTTGGTGTTCCTCACCGCCCGCTACGGCCTGGTCGACCTGGCCGGGCTGCGCGCGGGCGAGAAGGTGCTCGTGCACGCCGGGGCCGGTGGGGTGGGGATGGCCGCGATCCAGCTGGCCCACCACCTCGGTGCGGAGGTGTTCGCCACCGCGGGCGAGGCCAAGCACGACGTGCTCCGCTCCCTGGGCGTGGCCGAGGACCACATCGCTTCCTCCCGCGACACCGGCTTCGAGCGGGTCTTCGCCGAGGTGGCCGGGGACGGCGGGCTGGACGTCGTGCTCAACGCGCTCTCCGGTGAGTTCGTGGACGCCTCGTTGCGCCTGCTGCGCCCGGGCGGGCGGTTCGTCGAGATGGGCAAGACCGATGTGCGCGAGCACGTGCCCGGCGTCGAGTACCGCTCCTTCGACCTGGGGTTGGTGGACCCGGACCGCATCCAGCGGATGCTCGGCGAGCTGCTGGCGCTGTTCGGCTCCGGTGCGCTGCGACCGCTGCCGGTGCGGACGTGGGACGTGCGGCGGGCCCGCGAGGCCTTCCGGCACATGAGCCTCGCCCGGCACGTGGGCAAGATCGTCCTGACCGCGCCCGTCCGCTGGGATCCCGAAGGCACGGTGTTGATCACGGGTGGTACGGGTGGGCTCGGGGCTGAGCTGGCTCGGCATCTGGTGGTCGAGCGCGGTGTGCGGCATCTGGTGCTGGTGAGTCGTCGGGGTTCGGGGGCTCCGGGTGCGGTGGGGTTGCGGGACGAGTTGGTGGCGCGGGGCGCGGAGGTCACGCTCGCGGCCTGCGACGTGGCCGACCGCGCATCGGCTGCCGCGCTGCTGGACGAGGTGCCCGCCGGGCATCCGCTGACAGCGGTGGTGCACACCGCCGGGGTGCTCGACGACGGCGTGGTCGACGCGCTCACTCCCGAGCGGCTCGCGGCCGTGCTGCGGCCCAAGGTGGACGGTGCCTGGAACCTGCACGAGCTCACCGCCGGAATGGATCTGGCGGCGTTCGTCGTCTACTCCTCGGTCTCCGGGGTGCTGGGCAGCGCGGGGCAGGCCAACTACGCGGCGGGCAACGTGTTCCTGGACGCCCTCGTCCGGTACCGCCGGGCGCGGGGACTGCCCGCCCTCTCGCTGGCCTGGGGAGCCTGGGAGGGGGGCTCCGGGATGACCGCCGGGCTCGACGAGCGCGACCTGCGCCGCATCGGCGACAACGGGATGCCCCCGTTGCCGGTCGAGCGGGGCCTGGCCCTGTTCGACGCGGCGATCGGGGCGGACGAACCCCTCGTGGTGCCGCTGGGCATCGGATCGGCACCGGCCCGGGCCCGGGGCGAGGTGCCCGCGATGCTGCGCGGCCTGGTGCGCTCCACCCGCCGGACCGCCTCCGGGACCGACCGGGGCGCCGAGCGCGTCGACCTCGCCGGACGACTGGCCGGGATGAGCGCGGCGGAGCGCGAGCAGGAGCTCGTGCGCCTGGTGCGCGAGTCGGCGGCGAGCGTGCTCGGCCACGGCTCGGCGGAGGCGATCGGCGCGGAGCGCGAGTTCCGGCAGCTCGGCTTCGACTCGCTCACCGCCGTGGAGCTGCGCAACCGGCTCGCCACCGCGACCGGCGCGCGACTGCCCTCGACCCTGATCTTCGATCACCCGACCCCGATGGCCGCGGCCCGGCTGCTCGCCGAGGAGTTCGGCGGTGGCGCCGAGGTGCTGGGCGCGGGCGAGCTCGGCGGCGCGGCGCTGCTGGCCGAGCTGGATCGCGTGGAGCACGCCCTCGCCGCCGGGGACACGGCCGCCGAGGTCCGCGGCGAGGTCACCGCGCGGCTGCGGAGCCTGGTGGAGCGCTACGGCGAGGCGGCGCACGAGGACGCGGCCGACGAGCCCGTCGGCGAGCGCATCCAGGAGGCCAGCGCCGAGGACCTGCTCACCTTCATCGACAACGAGCTCGGCAGGCGCAGCCAGCCCTGACCCGCCCGCACCCGCACAGCACAGGACCCGTGACGCGGCACCGCTGCCCGCCGCCGACCGGTCGTTCGCAGGGAGGAACCGACGATGCCGGACGAGAGCACGCTCGTCGACTACTTGAAGTGGGTCACCGCGGACCTGCACGAGACGCGGCAACGCCTGCACGAGGCGGAGGCGAGCAGGCACGAGCCGATCGCGATCGTCGGCATGGCCTGCCGGTTCCCCGGCGGGCTCGACTCGCCGGAGGCGCTGGGCGAGCTGCTGGCCGCGGGGGAGGACGTCATCACCGGGTTCCCCCCGGACCGCGGCTGGGACCTCGCCGCGCTCGGCGACGGCCGCAGCGCCACCACCGAGGGCGGTTTCCTGGCCGGCGCCGCCGAGTTCGATCCCGGCTTCTTCGACATCTCCCCGCGCGAAGCCCTCGCGATGGATCCGCAGCAGCGACAGGCCCTGGAGGTCTCCTGGGAGGCGCTGGAACGGGCCGGGCTGGATCCGAGATCCCTGCGCGGCAGTCGAACCGGGGTGTTCGTCGGCACCACCGGGCAGGACTACATCCACCTGGTGCTGGCCTCCGGCGAGGACCTGGAGGGGCACGCCTCCACCGGGATGGCGGCGAGCGTGCTCTCCGGCAGGCTCTCCTTCGCGCTGGGCCTGGAAGGCCCCGCGCTCACGGTGGACACGGCCTGCTCGTCCTCGCTGGTGGCCCTGCACCTGGCGGCGCAGGCGCTGCGGGCAGGGGAGTGCTCGCTGGCGCTGGCCGGCGGGGTCACGGTGATGACGACCCCGGCGAACTTCTCCTCGTTCAGCCGGCAGGGCGGACTCGCCCCCGACGGGAGGTGCAAGGCGTTCTCCGCGGACGCCGACGGGACGGCCTGGTCCGAGGGCGTCGGCGTGCTCGTCGTGGAGCGGCTCTCCGACGCCCGCCGCCACGGCCACGAGGTGCTGGCGGTGCTGCGCGGCAGCGCCGTGAACCAGGACGGAGCGTCGAACGGGCTGACCGCGCCGAACGGTCCCGCGCAGCAGCGGGTGATCCGCCAAGCACTCGCCGGGGCCGGGCTGGCCGCGCAGGACGTGGATCTGGTGGAGGCGCACGGCACCGGCACCCGGCTCGGAGACCCGATCGAGGCGCAGGCGCTGCTGGCGACCTACGGGCGGGAGCGGGAGCGGCCCGTGCTGCTGGGGTCGGTCAAGTCGAACCTCGGGCACACCCAGGCCGCCGCCGGGGTCGCGGGCGTGATCAAGGTGGTGCAGGCGATGCGTTCCGGCGCGGTGCCGCCCACGCTGCACGTGAGCGCCCCGTCCCCGCACGTGGACTGGGACACGGGCGCGGTCGAGCTGGCCACCGCGAGCACCCCCTGGCCGGACACCGGCCGCCCCCGCCGGGCCGGGGTGTCGTCGTTCGGAATCAGCGGTACCAATGCCCACGTCGTCGTCGAGCAGGCGCCGGATCGCGCGGAGGAATCCGAGCAGGACGTTCCGGAGGAACCGGTGGTGCGCCCCGCGGCGGCACCGTGGCCGGTCTCCGGGCGCACCCCCGCCGCCCTGGACGCGCAGCTGGCGCGGCTCGCTGCCTTCCACGCCGAGCACCCCGAGATCGATCCGGCGGACGTCGGCCGCTCGTTGGCGGGGCGCACCGACTTCGAGCAGCGGGCGGTGCTGCTGACCACCGCCGACGGCGTCGAGGAAGTCGCGCGCGGCACCGTCGGCGCCGACCCCGGCGGGCTGGCCGTGCTGTTCTCCGGCCAGGGCTCGCAGCGCCTCGGCATGGGCCGCGAGCTGCACGCCCGGTTCCCGGTCTTCGCCGCCGCCTTCGACGAGGTGCTGGCCGAACTCGACCGGCACCGGGAGGAGCCGCTGCGCGCGGTGCTCTGGGGCTCGGACGCGGCGGGGCTGGCGGACACCGGCAACGCCCAGCCCGCGCTGTTCGCCCTGCACGTCGCGCTGCACCGGCTGGCCGAATCCGTCGGCGTCGTGCCGGACCTCCTCGGGGGGCACTCCATCGGCGAGATCGCCGCCGCGCACCTGGCGGGCGTGCTGTCGTTGCCCGACGCCGCCGCCCTGGTCTCCGCCCGCGCCAGGCTGATGAGCCGGTTGCCCGCGGGCGGCGCGATGGCGGCCGTGCAGGCCACCGAGGACGAGATCGCGCCGCGGTGCACCGGAACCGTCTCCATCGCGGCGATCAACGGTCCGCGCTCGCTCGTCGTCTCCGGCGAGGAGGCCGGGGTGCGCGCCGTGGTCGAGCACGTCGAGGCGCGGGGCCGCCGGGCGAAGCTGCTCGACGTGAGCCACGCCTTCCACTCGCCGCTGATGGAGCCGATGCTCGACGAGTTCCGCGCGGTGGTGGGAGAGCTGGACTTCGCGCCCGCGCGCCGCCCCCTCGTGTCGACCGTGACCGGTGCCCTCGTCGAGGCCGCTGAGCTGGCCGAACCCGAGTACTGGGTCCGGCACGCGCGGCAGGCGGTGCGGTTCGCCGACGGCGTCCGCGCGCTCGCGGAGTCCGGTGCGCGAACGGTCCTGGAGCTCGGTCCGGACGGCACGCTCAGCGCGATGGCGCAGGAGTCGCTGCCCGCGTCCGCCGCCGCGGTGCCCGCGCTGCGCCGGGACCGCCCCGAGGAGGCGGCCTTCGCGGGCGCGCTCGCCCGGCTGCACGTGCGCGGGCTGCCCGTGGACTGGGCGGCGATGTTCGCGGGTACCGGGGCGCGCCGCATCGACCTGCCCACCTACGCCTTCCAGCACGAGCGCTTCTGGCCCTCGAACCCGGACGCCGCGGAGCACAGCGAGCAGCCGGGACCCCCGGTGCGGGCGGAAGAACCGCCGCGGGAGTCGTTGCTCGGCCTGGAGTGGCGGCCCGGCCCCGGGCCGGAACCCGTCGGCGCTCGCCGCTGGGCCGTCATCGGCGGCGACGAGTTCGACCTCGCCTACGCGCTGCACCGCGCGAACGAGAACGTGGTGGCTTACGGGGAGACCCTGGCGGGCGCGGTGCGCGGCGGCGCCGCCGACGTGTTCCTGGTCCCGGTCAGCGGCGGTGCCGAGGCCGGACCGGAGCAGGCGCACCGGCTCGCGCGCCACGTGCTCACCGTCCTGCAGGAGTGGCGATCCGACCAGCGGTTCGCCCGCTCGCAGCTGGTGTTCGTGACCCGGGGAGCGGTCTCGGTGGAGGGCGAGGCGCCCGCGGACGTGGCCGCCGCCGCCGCGTGGGGGTTGGTGCGCTCGGCTCAGGCGGAGGACCCGGACGGGTTGCTGCTGTTCGACCTCGACGACGCCTTCACCTCGGCGGCCGTGCTGCCCGGACTGCTCACCGCCGGGGAGCCGCAGCTCGCCGTGCGGCAACGCGAGGTCCGGGTCCCCCGGCTGGTGCCGCTGCCCGACGGGCCCGCGACCGAACCCGCCGAGTGGAACTCCGAGGGCACGGTGTTGATCACGGGTGGTACGGGTGGGCTCGGGGCTGAGCTGGCTCGGCATCTGGTGGTCGAGCGCGGTGTGCGGCATCTGGTGCTGGTGAGTCGTCGGGGTTCGGGGGCTCCGGGTGCGGTGGGGTTGCGGGACGAGTTGGTGGCGCGGGGCGCCGAGGTGCGGGTGGAGGCGTGCGACGTCGCTGAGGCGGCGCAATTGCGGGAGCTGATCGGCGGTCTGCCCGCCGGGCGTCCGCTGACCGCCGTGGTGCACGCCGCCGGGGTGCTGGACGACGCGGCGATCGCCTCGCTGACGCCGGATCGACTCGACCGCGTGTTGCGGCCCAAGGTGGACGCGGCGTGGAACCTGCACGAGGCCACGGCCGGGCTCGATCTGGCGGCGTTCGTCCTCTACTCCTCCGTGTCCGGTGTGCTGGGTGGTCCCGGCCAGGGCAACTACGCGGCCGCCAACGCCTTCCTGGACGCGCTCGCGCAGCGCCGCCGGGCCGAGGGCCTGCCCGCGCGGTCGCTGGCCTGGGGCCCGTGGGCTCCGGGCAGCGGCATGACCGGCGAGCTCGGCGAGGCCGACCTGGCCCGGATGGCCGACTCCGGGCTGCCGCCGCTGCCGGTCGACCGGGGCCTGGCCCTGTTCGACGCCGCCCTGCGCCGCGACGAGCCGCTGGTGGTCCCGGTCCGGATGCGGGCGACCGGGACCCGAGGGGGCGGGCCGGCGCCCGCCGTGCTGCGCGAGCTGCTGCCCCCCGAGGCCCGCCCCGCCCCGCCCGGCCGGGCCGGAGCGACACCGCGCGACCGGATCGCGGCGGCCGATCCCGCCGATCGCGAGCGACTGCTGGTGGAGCTCGTCGTGGAGCACTCCGCCGCCGTCCTCGGCCACCGGGACGCGGCGGCCGTCGACGCCGCGCGGGACTTCCTGGAGCTGGGCTTCGACTCGCTCATCGCCGTCGAGCTGCGCAACCGGCTCGCCGAGGCGCTGGACGTGCGGCTGGCGGCCTCCGCCGTGTTCGACACCAGGACGCCGGCCGCACTGGCCCGCTGGATCGGCGACGAGCTCGGCGATCGCCTCGGTGCCGGGGATTCCGGCCGCGCGAGGGGAAATCCGAACGACACGCTGGTGAACCTGTTCCTCGCCGGGGTGCACTCCGGCAAGCGCAAGGAATCGATGCGGATGCTGGGCGCGGTCGCCGCGACCCGCCCCACCTTCGAGACTCCGGCCGAGCTGGCCGAGCTGCCCGAGCCGGTGCTGCTGGCGGACGGTCCCACCGATCCGAGGCTGATCTGCGTGAGCTCTCCCGGGGCCACCGGCGGCGTGCACCAGTACGCCCGCATCGCCGCGCACTTCCGCGGCTCGCGGCACGTCTCGGCGCTCCCGCTGGTGGGGTTCGAGACCGGCGAGGTGCTGCCCGAGCACGGCACGGCGGCGGTCCGCTCGGTCGCCGAGAGCGCGCTGCACGGCAGCGACGGTGATCCGTTCGTGCTGGTCGGGCATTCCACCGGCGGCACGATCGCTTACCACGCCGCCGGGATGCTGGAGGAGACCTGGGGCGTGCGGCCGGAAGCGGTGGTGCTGCTGGACACCCTGAGCCTGCGCTACGACGACAGCGACGACATCGACTACGACGAGGTGGCGAACTACTACCTGGCCGACATCGACTCGCCCTCGGTGAACCTGAGCAGCTCGCGGCTCTCGGCGATGGTGCACTGGTACAACAAGGTCGCCGCGATCAGCGCTCCACCGGTGACCACGGCGCCGACGCTGCTGGTCCGCTGCTCGGTGCCCGTGCCGGGCAGCCGGGGCACGAAGGCGCCGCCCGCGATCGAGACGGACGCCGTGCGCACCATCGAGGCCGACCACCTGTCGCTGGCCAAGGAGCACTCCGGACTCACCGCCCAGGTCGTGCGCGACTGGCTGGCCGAGCTGGTGCCCGCGGGCGCCTGAGCCCGCGCGGCCCCCGCACCCCGGTTGTCCCGTCCCATCCACATCGCGGAGGAATCGCCCATGAGTCAATCCCTCGACCTGCCGAAGCTGGGCACCGGACCGTCGGCCACCTTCCGGCCGCCGAAGCAGCTTCGCGAGCTGCAGGAGCAGGCACCCGTCTGCAAGGTGCGCACGCCCGCGGGTGACGAGGCGTGGCTGGTCACCCGGCACGAGGAGGTCAAGCAGCTGCTCAAGGACGAGCGGATCAACCGGTCGCACGCCGACCCGCCCTCGGCCCCGCGCTACGTCGACACCCCGTTCTTCAACCTGCTCATCACGCATCCGGATCCCGACGAGGCGACCCGGTTGCACAAGGAGATGCGCGCCCTGCTCACGCCGAGCTTCTCCGCCCGCAGGCTGGCGCGGCTGCGGCCCAAGGTGGAGGCGCTGGCGCTGGAGATGGTGCAGGAGCTGCTGGACGAGGGCCCGCCAGCGGATCTGCACGCGCAGTTCTCGCAGCCCTTCGCGCTCCAGGTGCTCTACGAGCTGATCGGCATCCCGCCCGAGGACCGGTGGCGGATCGTCGAGCTGATGGGCCGGATGGCCGTGCTCGGGGATCCGGCCGCGGCCGAGGAGGGCGCGGCCGAGCTGTTCGGCTACATCTCCGAGCTGGTCGGGCGCAGGCGCGTCGCCCCGGGCGAGGACGTGATCTCCCGGCTCTGCGAGGCGGGCCTGGAGGACGAGCGGATCGGCACCCTCTCGGCCGGCGTCCTGTTCGCCGGGCTGGACAGCGTGATCAGCCACATCGACGTCGGCGTCCTGGTGCTGGCGGGCAACCCGGACAAGCGCGAGCGGGCGCTGCGCGACTCCGCCTCGCTGGCCCTCGCCGTGGAGGAGGTGCTGCGGGCGGCGAAGGCCGGGAGCTCGATGCTGCCGCGCTGGGCGACCGGCGACGTCGAGATCGCCGGGGTGACCATCGAGAGGGGCGACCTGGTGCTGCTGGACTTCACCTTGTCGAACTTCGACGAGCGCGCCTTCGACGATCCGGAGCGGTTCGACGTCGAGCGCGCGCCGAACCCGCACCTGACCTTCGGGCACGGCATGTGGCACTGCATCGGTGCCCCGCTGGCCAGGGTCGAGCTCCAGACCGCGTTCAGCACGCTGTTCGGCCGCATCCCCGGGCTGCGGGTGGCGGTCGCGGAGGAGGAGCTGCGCTGGGAGACCGGGCAGCTCTCCGGCGGTCTGCTGGAGCTCCCGGTCACCTGGTGACCCGGCGGGGGCGTCCGGGGGCCGGGTGGGCGGCGCCGCGGCGGGCGGTCCGGATCGGGGGCCGGCCGCGGTGCCGTGCGGCCGCGGCGGTGCGAACAGCGCGCGCAGCGCACGGCCGCGGCGGCGCAGCCGGGCGAGCGCGGTGGCGGCGAGCCGGCGGTGCGAGGGGCACGGCCCGCACCGCGGCGGGGTGGCCGCGGCTCGGGTCTCGGGAGCGGTGGAGGTCGCCATGACCTCGATGATCCCGACTCGAACACGTGTTCACCAGTCGCTTGATCGGGTGGACGTGCCGGGGGAGGAAGCGGAAAACCGTTGCGGGGCAACCGGATTCATCCCAGATCGGGTGAAATCGGTGGACCCAGGCGCACCGGCGCGGGCGATCCGCGGGAGGGCCCGCGCCGGTGCGGGCGGGGGTCAGTCCTCCTGCACGGTGATCGCCTGCGAGGGGCAGATCAGCGCCGCCTGGCGCACGTTCTCCGCGTGCTCCGCGCCGGGGCTCTCCACCAGCAGCGTCACGACGCCCTCGTCGTCCTGGTCGAACACGTCGGGGTCGGACAGGACGCACTGCCCGGCGCCGACGCAGCGCTCGGTGTCCGCGGTGATCTTGAGCATGGGTCTCCTTCGGGAACGGTGCGTGGTCACCAGCGGACCGGCAGCGAGTGCAACCCGAACAGCACGCCGTCGTGCTTGAACGGCAGCTCCGCCACCGGCCCGGCCAGTTCCAGCTTAGGGATGCGGTCGAACAGCACCTGGTAGGCGAGGTCCATCTCCCCGCGCACCAGGTTCTGCCCGAGGCACTGGTGCACCCCGTAGCCGAACGCCACGTGGTGCCGGGCCGCCCGGTCCGGGTCGAAGCGGTGCGGGCAGCCGAAGGCGCGCTCGTCGTGGTTGGCCGCCGCCACCAGCGGCACGATGCCCTCGCCCGCCGCGATCCGCTGCCCGCCGATCTCCAGGTCCTCGACCGCGACCCGCAGCGCCACCAGATCGGCCACCGAGTGCAGCCGCAGCAGCTCCTCGACGACGCCGTCGCGGCCGATCCACTCCGGGTTCAGCAGCAGCGTCAGCACCCCGAGCGCGATGTTGTTCGCCGTGGTCTCGTGCCCCGCGATGAGCAGCAGCATGGCCACCCCGGACAGCTCGGCGGCCGACATGGTGCCGGCGGCGAGCAGCCTGCTGATCAGGTCCTCGCCCGGACGCCTGCGCTTGATCGAGATCAGCCGGTTGAGGTAGCGCAGCAGCTCCTTGGTGGCCGCCTCGCGGTCCTGGTCGGTGGCCGCGGTGCTCACCAGCACCCGGGTCTTGGCCTCGAAGAAGTCCCGGTCCACCCGGGGCACCCCGAGCAGGCTGGAGATCACCAGCGAGGGCACCGGCAGCGCGAAGTCCGCCACCAGGTCCGCGGTGTCGCCCGCCGCGAGCATCGCGTCCACCCGGTCCCGCACCACCTGCTCGATCGCGGGCCGCATCTCCCGGATCCGGCGCACCGAGAACTCGGAGATCAGCGTCTTGCGGAACCGGCCGTGGTCCGGCGGGTCGAGGGCGACGAACCAGCCGGGCATGGTGTCCGGCGAGGGCACCCCGCCGGTACTGCCGAGCAGGCTCGGGAAGCCCTCGTGCGCCGGGTTGGAGCTGACCCTCGGGTCGGTGAGCACCGCGCGCACGTCCTCGTGCCGCGTCACCAGCCACACCACCGCTCCCGTGGGCAGCCGCGAGCGCACCAGGCCCGGCCGCTCGCGGTAGCCCGCGTACTCGGGCGGCGGGAAGGGCGCGCCGGGACGGCGCGTCGGGAAGTCGACCACCTCGGGCATGATCCGCACTCCATCGTCGTCTGCTGCGTGGTCAGCTCCGGGCGCAGAACTCCCGGACCTTGCCGACGATGTAGTCCTGGTCGTCGGCGCTGAGCCCGGTGTGCGTGGGCAGGTAGAGCCCGTCCTCGCTGAACCGGGTGGCGTTGAGCTCGGGCCAGCCCGGGTGGTGGTAGCCGGGCTGCCTGCTCATGGGTTTGAAGAACAACCGGGTCTCCACGCCGTGCTCGGCGAGGTGGGCCCGCAGCCCGTCCCGGTCGCGGGCGCGCAGGTCGTACATCCACAGCACGTCGCGCTCGGGCATCAGGGTGATGCCCTCGACGTCGCGGAGGCCCTCGTCGTAGCGCTGCTCGATCTCGCGGCGCAGCGCCAGGACGCGGTCCAGCTGCTCGGTCTGGGCGAGCGCGACCGCGGCCTGCATCGCGGTCATCCGGAAGTTGTAGGCCAGCTTCTTGTGCAGGAAGCTGTGATCGCGGGAGAAGGCCATGCCGCGCAGGTGCGCGAGCTGCTCGGCCAGCCTCGGGTCGTCGGTCAGGCAGATGCCGCCCTCGCCCGCCGTGATGATCTTGTTGGCGAACAGCGAGAAGCAGGCGACGTCGCCGACCGGGCGCACGCCGTGGGCCTCGGCGGAGTCCTCCACCACGCGCAGGTTGTACTCGTAGGCCAGCTCCAGGATCGGGTCCATGGCGCAGCGCCTGCCGTAGACGTGCACCGGCATGATCACCTTGGTGCGCGGAGTGATCTTCTCCTCGATCCGGGTGACGTCGATGTTGAGGTCGTCGGCGCAGTCCACGAACACCGGTGCGGCACCGGTGTAGGTCACCGCCCAGGCCGAGGCGATCATGGTGAACTCGGGGACGATCACCTCGTCGCCCGGGCCGATGCCGAGCGCGCGCAGCGCCAGGGTCAGCGCCGTGGTGCCCGAGGAGCAGGCCACCCCGTGCGCCGAACCGTGGTACTGGGCGAACGCCTCCTCGAACCGGCGCACGAACGGGCCCTGCGAGGAGATCCAGTTCTCGCTGATCGCCTCGCTGGTGTACTGCAGCTCGCGGCCCCGCAGCCAGGGCATCGACACCGGGTGGCGCATCAGCGGCCCGCCCCCGTCGCGGTCAGCGCCGGCAGCGCCAGCAGCAGCTCGGCGGCCCGCTCCCGCCCGCCCGCCTCGCGCAGCAGCTTTCCGCTGAGCTCGGCCCGGTCCCGGAACGAGGGGTCGTCGAGGACCCGGGTCAGCTTGTCCAGCACGTCGTCCACGTCGATCGTCTCCGGCCGGTCCAGGGTGAGGCTGACGCCGAGGTCCCGGCCGCGCACCGCCTGGTCGTCGCAGTCGACCCACAGCGGCCTGACCACCAGCGGCGTGCCGAAGTGCAGTCCCTCGTGGAAACCGTTGCCGCCCGCGTGGGTGAAGAACAGCCGCACGTGGGGGTGGGCGAGCACGTCGAGCTGCGAGGGCAACCAGGCCTCCACCCGCAGGTTGGCGGGGAGCTCGGCGACCGGGGGCAGCAGGTGCTGCTGCTCGGCGGGCAGCTTCCAGAGCACGTGGGTGCCGCGCTCGCCGAGCCGCCGGACCACCTCCAGCAGGGCGCGCACCTGCTCGGCGGTGAGCCGGGTGATGGTGCCGAAGCCCATGTACACCACGGAATCGCGCTCGTCCAACCAGGCCGAGAGCCCGCCGTCGTCGGGGGCCTGCGGCAGCGGCGGCACCATCGTGCCGACCAGGCGCAGGTGCGGCGGGGCCGGGAACGGGTAGTCCAGTTCGGGGACGGAGTAGCACAGCACCATCTCGGCGTGCTCGACGCGGGACATGAACCCGCCCGCCTCCTCGGCGATGCCGAGCTCGTCGCGGATCCGCTGGTCCCGCGCCGCCCGCTCGCGCAGCTCCCTGGTCAGGAACATGCCCAGGGTGCGGAACTTGAACACCCGGTTCGCGATCCGCTGCGCGAGGCTCATCGGGTGCGGCAGCCCGGAGTGCGGGACGGGGAAGTCGGGTCCGGTGTAGGACTTCGCGAACGGCACGTGCGAGGTGAGCACGTTGCTCGGCATGAACGGCACCCCGAGCACGAACGGGATGCCCTTGGTGATGGCGAGCTCGTAACCGTAGGAGCACATGCTCTCCACGACCATCAGCGCCGGGCGGATCTCCTCCACCGCGGCCTCCAGCGCGCGGTACTTCTCGATGCGCGCCTCGGGGGAGAAGGTGTGCCGGATGACCGCGCGGTGCGCCTTGAACCGGGACCGCTGGGTGACCTCGGCGTAGGTCTCGTCGTCCCAGGTCACCGCGGACATCTCCGGGACCACCGGTCCGAGCGGGACGAACTCGACGGGCGTGTCCACCTGGAGCGCCGCGACCTCGGCCCGCCGGTTGTCGTCCGTGGCGAAGTGCAGGTCGGCGACGCCGCGCCGGGACAGCTCCGCGGCCAGCACCAGCAGCGGGTTCAGCAGTCCGCTCTCCGGGTAGCTGACGAACAGGATCGGCCGCCGGGTCGAGTCCATGGGGCACACCCTTCACGAGTCGGCATCCCCCTGCGGCAGGGGACGGGAGGGGACGCCGCCCTTTCTCCCACGCTGCCGGGCGGAGAATCCCTAGTCCTGCGAACGCCTTCCGCGTCCACGACCTGCTGCTCTAGGGAAAAGTACAGCGATCTCGCTCCTACGCTGCGCAGTCGAGCGGTGCCGTGCCCGGCTCCTGCCCGAGCCACGAACTCCTGCCAGAGGTGGTGCAGCGCATGACGATCCCGCGCCAGACGAGCCCGGCCGGTGACGACTTCGCGGCCGAGCCGATCGCGGCCGACCCCGTCGTCGTGGTGGGGATGGCATGTCGTTTCCCCGGCGGGGTGCGCTCCCCGGAAGACCTGTGGGAGCTGGTCACCTCGGATTCCGCCGCGTCCTCCGGTTTCCCCCGGGACCGGGGCTGGGACCTGGCGGGGCTCCGCGAGCGCTGTCCGGTGCGGGCCGGTGGTTTCCTGGACGGGGCCACCGAGTTCGACGCGGAGTTCTTCGGGATCTCGCCGCGCGAGGCGCTGGCGATGGATCCGCAGCAGCGGGTGCTGCTGGAGGTCGCCTGGGAGGCGTTCGAACGGGCCGGGATCGACCCGGAGTCGATCCGGGGGAGCCGGACCGGCGTGTTCGCGGGCCTGCACGGCCAGGACTACGCGGTGGCCGCCGAGGGCGCCGCCGAGGACGTGAGCGGGCACCTCGTGACCGGCTGCTCGCCCGCCGTCGTCTCCGGCAGGCCGGCCTACCTGCTGGGCCTGCGCGGCCCGGCGCTGACCGTGGACACGGCCTCGTCCTCCTCGCTGGTCGCGCTGCACACGGCGGTGCGCTCGATCGCGGCGGGCGAGTGCTCGCTGGCGCTGGTGGGCGGGGTGACCGTGATGGCGACGCCCGCTTCCTTCGTCGGCTACGCGCGGCAGGGCGGGCTGGCCGCGGACGGGACGTGCAAGCCGTTCTCCGCCGACGCGGACGGGACCGCGTGGTCCGAGGGCGCCGGGGCGGTGCTGCTGGAGCCGCTGTCGCGGGCCCGCGCGCACGGGCACGACGTGCTGGCGGTGCTGCGCGGCAGCGCGATCAACTCGGACGGCGGCTCCGCCGGGCTCACCGCGCCGAGCGGCGCGGCGCAACGCGCGGTGCTCACCGACGCGCTGGCCGACGCGGGGCTGACCGCCGCCGATGTGGACGTCGTGGAGGCGCACGGGACCGGGACCGCGCTGGGCGATCCGGTGGAGGCCGCGGCGCTGCTGGACACCTACGGGCAGGACCGCGAGGTCCCGCTGCTGCTGGGGTCGGTCAAGGGGCACCTGGGGCACGCGCAGGCCGCCGCCGGGCTGGCCGGATTGATCAAGGTGGTGCTGGCGCTGGGGCGCGACAGGGTGCCGGGGATCCGCGGCCTCGGAACCCCGACCTCCCGGGTGGACTGGGCCTCGGGCGCGGTGGAGGTGCTGGCGGACGCCGCGCCGTGGCCGCGCGCGGACCGGCCGCGCCGCGCGGGGGTGTCCTCCTTCGGCATCAGCGGCACCAACGCGCACGTCGTCCTCGAACAACCGCCGGAACCCGTGCCCGAGCGGGAGCCGGAGCGCTCGGTGCGGCCCGCCGCAATCCCGCTGCCGGTGTCGGCGCGCTCCGCCGGTTCGCTGGACGCGCTGCTGGACGCGGTCGCCGGCATCGAAGCGGAGCCGGTGGACGTGGGATGGTCGCTGGTGACCCGGCGCGGTGCGCTCCAGCGGCGCGCGGTGCTGCTGAGCGGGCCGGAGGGCGCGGCCGAGGTGGCGCGCGGCGAGGTCGGGCCGGGCTCGCTGGCGGTGCTGTTCTCCGGCCAGGGCTCGCAGCGGCTCGGCATGGGGCGCGAGCTGCACGCCCGGTTCCCCGAGTTCGCGGCTGCCTTCGACTCGGTGGTCTCCGAAGTGGACGCGCACCTGGACCGACCGCTGCGCGAGGTCGTGTGGGGCGAGGACGCGGCGCTGCTGGAGGACACCGGCTACGCGCAGCCCGCCCTGTTCGCCCTCGAAGTCGCGCTGTACCGCCTCGCCGAGGCGCACGGGGTGCGCCCGGACCACGTCGGCGGTCACTCGGTCGGCGAGATCGCCGCCGCGCACGTCTCGGGCGCGCTGCCGCTGCCGGACGCCGCGCGGCTGATCACCGCCCGGGGCCGGTTGATGCGGGACCTGCCCGCCGGGGGCGCGATGCTCGCCGTGCAGGCGGCCGAGCACGAGGTGCTCCCGCTGCTGACCCCGCGAGTGGGCCTGGCGGCGGTGAACGGGCCGGAATCGGTGGTCGTGTCCGGTGCGGCGGTGGAGGTCTCCGCGCTCGGCGAGCACTTCACCGAGCTGGGCCGCAAGACGAGCAGGCTGCGCGTCTCGCACGCCTTCCACTCGCCGCTGGTGGAGCCGGTGCTCGACGAGTTCCGCGCGGTGGCCGCGGCGTTGTCCTTCGCCGAGCCGGAGATCCCGGTGGTGTCGAACCTGACCGGCGCGCACGCGCGGCCGGGCGAGCTGGCCGATCCCGGTTATTGGGTGCGCCACGCGCGCGAAGCGGTGCGCTTCGGCGACGGTGTCGCCGCGCTGCACGCGGCGGGCGCCACCCGCTACCTGGAGCTGGGACCGGACGGCGTGCTCTCGGCGATGGTGCGGGACTCCGTGCCCGAGGGGCCCGTCGCGGTGGTCCCCGCGCTGCGGCGCGACCGGGACGAGGAGGCGGCCTGGGTGACCGCGCTCGCGCGGTTGCACGTGGTGGGCGTGCCGGTGGACTGGCGGGCGCTGTTCGCCGGCACGGGCGCGCGGCCGGTGTCGCTGCCGACCTATCCGTTCCAGCGCGAGCGCTTCTGGCCCACCCGGGGGACTGACGCGCCCCCCGCGCCGCCGCGCGCGGCCGAACCGGTGCTGGCCGACTTCGCCGGGCGCTTCGAGCGGCTGCCGCGCGCCGAGCGGGCCGGGTTCCTGCTGGAGCTGGTGCGCAGCGAGGCGGCGGCGGTGCTCGGGCACCGCGACCCGGAGCGGGTCGGCCCGGGGCGGGTGTTCAAGGAGATGGGCTTCGAATCGCTGACCGGGGTGGAGCTGCGGGACCGGCTGGGCTCGGCGACGGGTTTGGCGCTGCCGACCTCGCTGGTCTTCGACCGCCCGACGCCGCGCGCGGTGGTGGCGCACCTGGAGGAGCGGCTGGCCGCCGACGACTCGCTCGCGGCGGAGCTGGCCCGGTGGGAGCAGCGGCTGGACGGGGGCCCGGAGGACCCCGAGGAGCGCGAGCGGCTGGCGCAGCGGCTGGACGGCCTGGCCGCGCGGTTGCGCGACGGTTCGCCCGGCGGTGCGGCGGACGAGGACATCGCCGGGGCGTCGGTGGACCGGCTGCTCGACCTCATCGATGAGGAGTTCGTCGCCTGAGCCACCGCTCATCCCCAGCCCGCGCTAGCCGATGTGAGGACGGACCGGTGCCAGAAGACCAGCAGGACAGAGTCGTCGACTACTTGCGGCGCGTGACCGTCGACCTGCGCCACGCCCGCAAGCGCATCGAGGAGCTGGAGGGGCGCGAGCGCGAGCCGATCGCGATCGTCGGGATGGCCTGCCGCTACCCCGGGGACGTGTCGTCCCCGGATGACCTGTGGGAGCTGGTGCGCTCCGGCGGCGATGCGGTGGGCGGGTTCCCGGAGGATCGCGGCTGGGACCTGGGCCGGCTGCGGCGGGACAGCGCCACCGACGCGGGCGGCTTCCTGGCCGACGCGGCGGGGTTCGACGCCGGTTTCTTCGGGATCTCCCCGCGCGAGGCGCAGGCGATGGACCCGCAGCAGCGGCTGCTGCTGGAGGTCTCCTGGGAGGCGGTGGAGCGCGCCGGCATCCGCCCGGACGCGCTGCGCGACACCGAGGCCGGGGTGTTCGTCGGCGCCTACCACTGGGGCCGTGCGCAGGCCGTCGCCGAGGACTCGCGGGGCCATGCGATGACCGGGACCGCCTCCAGCGTGCTGTCCGGGCGGTTGGCGTACGCGCTGGGTCTGCGCGGGCCCGCGCTCACGGTGGACACGGCCTGCTCGTCCTCGCTGGTCGCGCTGCACCTGGCGTCCCGGTCGCTGCGCGCGGGGGAGTCCTCGCTGGCGCTGGTCGGCGGGGTCGCGGTGCTGTCGGACCCCTCGCTGTTCGTGGAGTTCAGCAGGCAGGGCGGGCTGGCGGCGGACGGTCGCTGCAAGGCGTTCGCGGCGGAGGCCGACGGCACCGGCTGGTCCGAGGGCGTGGGTGTGCTGGTGCTGGAGCGGTTGTCCGACGCTCGTCTGCGCGGGCACGAGGTGCTGGCCGTGGTGCGGGGCAGCGCGGTGAACCAGGACGGCGCGTCGAACGGGCTGACGGCGCCGAACGGTCCCGCGCAGCAGCGGGTCATCGAGCAGGCGCTGGAGAGCGCGGCACTGCGACCGTCCGATGTGGACGTGGTGGAGGCGCACGGGACCGGTACTTCGCTGGGTGATCCGATCGAGGCGCAGGCGTTGCTGGCGACCTACGGTCAGGAGCGGGACGAGCCGTTGTGGCTGGGCTCGCTGAAGTCGAACATCGGCCACACCCAGGCGGCGGCCGGGGTCGCCGGGGTGATCAAGGTGGTCCAGGCGATGCGGTACGGGCTGCTGCCACCGACGCTGCACGCCGGGACGCCTTCCCCGCACGTGGACTGGAGCTCGGGCGCGGTGCGGCTGCTGACCGACCAGGTGGACTGGCCGGACGGGCAGCGGCCGCGCCGGGCCGCGGTGTCCTCCTTCGGCATCAGCGGCACCAACGCGCACGCGGTGCTGGAGCAGGCCCCGCCGGTCGAGCCCGCCGAACCGGTGGACGCCGAACCGGTGGGCACCGGGGGCGCGGGCGTGGTGCCGTGGGTGCTCTCCGCCCGGACCGAGCGGGCGCTGCGCGGCCAAGCCGATCGCCTCGCCCGCGCCCTGGAATCCGGCTCGCCCGATCCGGTGGACGTCGCGCGCTCGCTGCTGCGCTCCCGGTCCCTGTTCGAGCACCGAGCCGTGCTGCTCGGCTCCGAACTCGGGCAGCGCCGGGACGCGCTGCGGGCGCTGGCCGCCGGGGAGACCGACCCCGCGGTGGTGGACGGCGCGGCCGAGGTCGACGGCGGCGTCGTGTTCGTCTTCCCCGGCCAGGGCGCGGCCTGGGCGGGCATGGGGGCCCGGCTGCTCGACGAGTCCCCGGTGTTCGCCGCCCGTCTCGCCGACTGCGAGCGGGCGCTCGCCGAATTCGTGGACTGGTCGCTGACTGCCGTGCTGCGCGGAGAACCCGGGGCGCCCGGGCTGGAGCACGACGAGGTGCAGCAACCGGCGACCTTCGCGGTGATGGTGGCGCTCGCGGAGCTGTGGCGAGCGCACGGCGTCACCCCGGACGCGGTCGTCGGCCACTCGCAGGGCGAGGTCGCCGCCGCCGTCGTCTCCGGGGCGCTGTCGCTGCGGGAGGGCGCTCGGCTGATCGCGCGGCGCGGCCGGCTCATCGGCCGCCGGCTGGCCGGGACGGGCGGGATGCTGTCCGTCGCGCTCCCCGCCGCCGAGGTCGAGCGGCTGATCGAGGGGCGCGACCTGGCGCTGGCCGCCCTGAACGGTCCGGGCTCGGTGGCCGTCTCCGGGCCGGTCGCGGCGGTGGAGGCGCTGCGCGAGGAGCTCACCGCCGCCGGGCACCGGTCGCGGCGGGTCGACATGGACTACCCCTCGCACTGCCCGCTCGTGGAGCCGCTGCGGGAGGAGCTGCTGGCCGAGCTCGCCGACCTGGAACCGGCCACCCCGCGGATCCCCTTCCTGTCCACCGTCACCGGAGAGTGGCTGGACACCGCGTGCACCGACGCGGAGTACTGGTTCCGGAACATGCGCGAACCGGTGCGCTTCGGCCCGGCGGTGGAGGCGCTGCTGGAGTCGGGACACCGCGCGTTCGTCGAGGTGGGCGCGCACCCGGTGCTCGGCCCGGCGGTGCAGGAGCTCGCGGAGCCGCGAGCGGCGCGGGTGGTCGTGACCGGCACGCTGCGCCGCGACGACGGCGGGCTGGACCGGGTCCTCGCCTCGGCCGCCGCCCTGTTCGCGCGGGGCGTCCAGGTCGACCTCGCGGCGGGCCTGCCGGAGGGGCGGATCGTGCCGCTGCCCACCTACGCCTTCCAGCACGAGCGGTTCTGGACCGAGCCCGCGCGATCCGGCGGCGATCCGGCCGACGCGGAGTTCTGGACCGCGGTCGAGCGCCAGGACGCCGACGCGCTCACCGCGCACCTGCACGTCGACGAGCGGGCGCTGGCTGCCGTGCTGCCCGCGCTGTCGAGCTGGCGCAGACAGCGCCGGGCGCTGGCCGAGGCCGACGACTGGCGCTACCGGGTCGCGTGGCGCGAGGTCACCGGGCTGCCGCGCCCCGCCCTCGCGGGGACCTGGCTGGTGGTGTCCTCGGCGCGCGCCGCCGACGCGGAGGTCGCCGCCGCGCTGGCGGCGGGCGGCGCCGAGGTGCGGGAGCTGGAGCTCGGCGAGGCGGACGCGGACCGCGCCGCGCTGGCCGGGCGGCTGGCCGGGGCCGGGGCGGTCGAGGGCGTCGTCTCGCTGCTCGCCCTCGACGAGGAACCCGCCGCGGCGCAACCGGATCTGCCGCTGGGCCTGGCGTCGACCGTGCTGCTGGTGCAGGCGCTCGGGGACGCCGGGATCGACGCACCGATGTGGACGATCACCCGGGACGCCGCGCGCACCGGACCGGAGGACGCGCTGCGCAACCCGGTGCAGGCTCAGGTGCAGGGCGTGTCCTGGACGGCCGCCCTGGAGCACCCGAGGCGCTGGGGCGGCACCGTCGACCTGCCCGCCGGGCCCGACCCGCGCACCGGGGAGGCGCTGGCCGCGATCCTCACCGGAGCCCGGGGCGAGGACCAGCTGGCGATCCGCCCGCGGGGGGTGCTGGCCCGGCGGGTGGTGCGCGCCGAGGCGCCGCGTCCGGTGCGGGAGTGGGCGCCGCGCGGCACCGCGCTGATCACCGGCGGCACCGGGACCATCGGCCCCGGCCTGGCCAGGTGGCTGGCGGCGCGGGGCGCGGAGCGGATCGTGCTCACCTCGCGGCGCGGCGCGGCTGCCGAGGGGATGCCGGAGCTCGTCGCCGAGCTCGCCGAGCGCGGGACCGAGCTGCGGGTGGAGTCCTGCGACGTGGCCGACCGGGACGCGGTGGCGGCGCTGCTGGACCGCCTCACCGCCGAGGGCCACGAGCTGCGCACCGTCGTGCACGCCGCCGTGACCATCGAGCTGGAGACCCTCGCGGAGACCTCGCCGGAGGCGGTCGCGCGGGTGGTCCGGGCCAAGGTCGCCGGCGCCCGGCACCTCGACGAGCTGCTGGGCGCCGAGCTGGACGCCTTCGTGCTGTACTCCTCGGTCGCCGGGATGTGGGGCAGCCGCGAGCACGCCGCGTACGCGGCGGGCAACGCTTTCCTGGGCGCGCTCGCGGAGAACCGGCGGGCCCGGGGACTGCCCGCGACGTCCCTGCACTGGGGGAAGTGGCCGGACTCCCCGGAGCTGGCCGCGGCCGACCGGCACGGCGCGCGCCGGTCCGGATTGCGCGTCCTCGACCCGGAGACGGCGCTGCTCGGGCTGCGGCGGGCGCTGGACGAGGACGCCTCGGTGCTCGCGCTGACCGACGTGGACTGGGCCACCTACCACCAGGTCTTCACCTCGGCGCGGGCGACGGCGCTGTTCGACGAGATCCCGGAGATCGGCGCGGCGGAGGCGGCCACCACGAGCGGGACCGGGGAGTTCGCCGAGCGCGTCCGGGCCGCGGCCGGGCCCGAACGGGACGCGCTGCTGCTGGAGCTGGTGCGCGAGCAGGCGGCGGCGGTGCTCGGGCACCCCGGTGGCGGGGGGCTCCCCGCGCGGCGCGCCTTCCGCGAGCTCGGTTTCGACTCGGTGACCGCCGTGGAGTTGCGCAACCGGCTGGTGCGCGTCACCGGCGCCGCGCTGCCCACCGCGGTCGTGTTCGACCACCCGTCCCCGGTGGCGCTGGCGGAGTTCCTGGGCGAGCTGCTGACCGGGGCGTCCGAGCACCGCGCGGCCACCGCGTCCGCACCGGCGGACGAGCCGATCGCCGTGGTCGGCATGGGATGTCGGCTGCCGGGAGGCGTGACCTCCCCGGAGGACCTGTGGCGGCTGCTGCGCGAGGGCGGTGACGCGATCTCGGAGATCCCCGCCGACCGGGGCTGGGACGTCGCGGAGCTCTACGACCCCGACCCGGAACGGGCGGGCCGGACCTACGCGGTGCTCGGCGGTTTCCTGGACGACCCGGCCGGGTTCGACGCCGGTTTCTTCGGGATCTCGCCGCGCGAGGCGCTGGCGATGGATCCGCAGCAGCGGCTGCTGCTGGAGACCGGCTGGGAGGCCCTGGAGCGCGCCGGGATCGACCCGGAGTCGTTGCGCGGCAGCTCCACCGGCGTCTTCGTCGGCGCGACCCACCAGGGTCACAGCGCCAGCGCCTTCGGCATCGACGACGGCACCGAGGGGCAGTTCATCACCGGCGCCGCCGCCAGCGTGCTCTCCGGTCGGCTGGCCTACCTGCTGGGGCTGGAGGGCCCGGCGGTCACGGTGGACACGGCCTGCTCGTCCTCGCTGGTGGCGCTGCACCAGGCCTGCCAGTCGCTGCGCACCGGGGAGAGCTCGCTGGCGCTGGCGGCGGGATCGACGGTGCTGGCCGGCCCGCAGGACTTCCTCGGGTTCAGCCGGCTGGGTGCGCTGTCGGTCGACGGGCGGTGCAAGGCCTTCGCCGAGGGCGCCGACGGGATGAGCCTCGCCGAGGGCGTGGGGGTGGTGGTGCTGGAGCGGTTGTCCGAGGCTCGTCGGCGCGGGCACGAGGTGCTGGCGGTGGTGCGGGGCAGCGCGGTGAACCAGGACGGTGCGTCGAACGGGTTGACGGCGCCGAACGGTCCGTCGCAGCAGCGGGTGATCCGCTCCGCGCTGGCCGCGGCCGGGCTCGATCCGTCCGAAGTGGATGCCGTGGAGGCGCACGGGACCGGTACTTCGCTGGGTGATCCGATCGAGGCGCAGGCGTTGCTGGCGACCTACGGTCAGGGTCGGGACGAGCCGTTGTGGCTGGGCTCGCTGAAGTCGAACATCGGCCACACCCAGGCCACCGCGGGCATCGCCGGACTGATCAAGGTGGTGCTGGCGCTGCGGCACGGGCTGCTGCCCCGGACGCTGCACGCCGAGCACCCCACCGAGCACGTGGACTGGTCCGGCGGGCAGGTGCGGTTGCTCGCCGAGGAGATCGCCTGGCCGGGCGGGGACCGCCCGCGCCGCGCGGCGGTCTCGGCGTTCGGCATCAGCGGCACCAACGCCCACGCCGTCCTGGAGCAGGCCCCTGAGACCGGTGCGGCGCGGCGGGAACCGGTGGGGGTGCGGCACGGAATCGTGCCCTGGACCCTCTCGGCGAAGTCCGAGGCCGCGCTGCGCGCGCAGGCCGCTCGGCTGGCCGCGACCGCCGCCGAGGCGGACCCGGCCGAGCTGGGCCGGGCGCTGCTGGACTCGCGCGGCACCTTCGAGCACCGCGCCGTGGTGCTCGGCGCGGACCGCGCCGAGCTCACCACCGGGCTCGCGGCCGTGGCCGGTGCGGGCGGCGCCGCCTCGGCAGTGCTCGGCGCCGACGTGGGCGGGCCGGGACCGGTCTTCGTCTACCCGGGTCAGGGCTCGCAGTGGCGGGGCATGGGTCGCGCGTTGCTGGAGTCCTCCGAGGTGTTCGCCGCCGCGATCGACTCCTGCGAGCGGGCGCTCGCGCCGCACGTGGACTGGTCGCTGCGCGCGGTGCTCACCGGGGAGGACGAGGCCGAGCGGGTGGACGTGGTGCAGCCGGCGCTGTTCGCCACGATGATCGCGCTCACCGAGCTGTGGCGCTCCTGGGGCTGCGTCCCGTCCGCCGTGATCGGGCACTCGCAGGGCGAGATCGCCGCCGCCTGCGCGGCGGGCGCGCTGTCGCTGGAGGACGCCGCGCGGGTCGTCGCGCTGCGCAGCAGGGCGCTGCTGGCGCTGGCCGGCCGGGGCGGCATGGTCTCGCTGGCCACCTCCGCCGAGCGGGCGACCGAGCTGCTGGAGCCGTGGTCCGGGCGGATCGGGCTGGCCGTGGACAACGGACCGTCCTCGGTCGTCGTCTCCGGCGAGCCCGCGGCGCTGGCCGAGCTGCGGGCGGAGTGCGAGCGCCGGGAGATCCGCGCCCGCGAGGTCAACGTGGACTACGCCTCGCACGGGCCGCACGTCGAGCAGGTGCGCGAGGAGCTGGCCGAGGCGCTGGCGCCCATCGCGCCGCGCCCGGCCGCCGTCCCGTTCTACTCGACCGTCACCGGCGGCCGCCTCGACACCGCCCGCCTCGACGCCGGGTACTGGTACGAGAACCTGCGCCACCCGGTGCGGATGCAGGACGCCACCCGCGCCCTGCTCGCCGACGGACGCCGGATGTTCGTCGAGGTCAGTCCGCACCCGGTGCTGGGCGCCGCGCTGGAGGAGACCGTCGACGCGGCGTGCCCGGACCCGGCGGTGGTGCTGGGCACGCTGCGCCGCGAGGAGGGCGGCCCGCGCCGCTTCCTGCTCTCGCTGGCCGAAGCGCACGCGCACGGCGCGCGGGTCGACTGGTCGGGCGCGTTCACCGGCGGACCCGGGGCGCGGCTCGACCTGCCGACCTACCCGTTCCAGCACCAGCGGTACTGGCTGTCCCGGCGCCCCCGCCGGGACGGCGCGCCGGACGCCGCCTTCTGGGAGCTGGTGGAGCGCGGTGATCCGGCGGCGCTGTCGGCCGAGCTCGGGGTGGACGGCGGGGAAGCGGTCTCCGAGGTGCTGCCCGCGCTGGCCCGCTGGCGGGAGCGCTCCGCGCACCGCTCCGCGGTGGAGTCGCTGCGCTACCGGATCGGCTGGACCCGGCTCACCGGGCGGACCGAGGCGGCGCCCGGGACGCGGCTGGTCCTCGTCCCCGAAGCACCCGGGCATCGAGACGAGTGGCTCGCCGCCGTGCTCGACGCGCTCGGCCCGGACGCGGAGGTGCTGCCGGTGCGGACCCGGGACCGGGCGGAGCTGGCCGCCGCCCTGCGCGGGGTGGCGGGCTCGGAGCCCGGCTCGGTGATCTCGCTGCTGAGCGCGGTCGAGCGGCCGGGCGCGGTTCCCGGGGAGCTGACCGGCTCGGTGCTCGCCGTGCAGGCGCTCGGCGACGCCGGGATCACCGCCCCGCTGTGGTGGATCACCCGCGGCGCGGTCTCGGTGGAGGGCGAGGACGTGCGCCCGGGGCAGGCGGCCGTCTGGGGCCTGGGCCGGGTGGCCGCGCTGGAGCTCCCCGGCAGCTGGGGCGGGCTGGTGGACCTGCCGGACGAACTCGACGAGGCCGCCGCCGGGCAGCTGCGCGCGGCGCTGTCCGGCGCGGAGGACCAGGTCGCCGTGCGCGGCACCGGGCGGTTCGGCCGGAGGCTGCTGCGTCCCGCGCCCTGGCGGGGCGGCTCGCCGCGGCTCCGGGGCGGAGCCCTCATCACCGGCGGCACCGGTGGGGTCGGCGCCTTCGTCGCGAGGTGGGCGGTGGCGCGCGGCGCCGAGCACGTCGTGCTCACCAGCCGCCGGGGCCCGGAGGCGCCCGGCGCGGACCGGCTCGCCGCCGAGCTGGAGGAGCTCGGGGCGAAGGTGACCGTCGCGGCCTGCGACGCGGGCGACCGGGACGGGCTCGCCCGGGTGCTGGCCGACATCCCCGACCTGCGCGCCGTGTTCCACGCCGCCGGGGTCGCCGACGGCGACGCCCCGGTGCGGGAGCTCACCGAGCAGCGGCTCGCGGGACTGCTGCGGGCCAAGCGGGACGCCGCCCTGCACCTGCACGAGCTCACCCGCGCGCACGAGCTGGACGTCTTCGCGCTGTTCTCCTCGGGAGCGGCGGCCTGGGGCAGCGGCGGTCAGCCCGGCTACGCGGCGGCGAACGCCTTCCTGGACGGGCTCGCCGAGCATCGTCGCGCGCACGGGCTGCCCGCCACCTCGGTGGCCTGGGGGACCTGGGGCGAGGCCGGGATGGCGGCGGACGAGGCGGTCGGCGAGCGGCTGCGCCGCCAGGGCGTCCCGGCGATGCGGCCCGAGCAGGCGCTGGACGGGCTCGACCGGGCCGTCGCGTGCGGGGAAGCCACGGCCGTGGTGGCGCGCGTGGACTGGGAGCGGTTCGCGCCCGGGTTCACCGCCGCCCGGCCCAGCCCGCTGCTGACCGAGCTGCCCGAGGCGGCGGCGGTGCTGGCGGCGGCCGAGCCGGCCGCGGCGCCCGAGGGCGGCACGGCGCTGCGGCAGCGGCTCGCCGCGCTGTCCCCGGCCGAGCGGTCCCGCGCGCTGCTGGAGGTGGTCCGCGGCGAGGCCGCCGCCACCCTCGGCTACGACGGCGCGGACGGAGTCCCGGCCCAGCGCGCGTTCAAGGACGTGGGCTTCGACTCCGTGACCGCGGTGCAGCTGCGCAACCGGCTGCGCACCGCGACGGGGCTGGCGCTGCCAGCGGCGCTGGTCTTCGACCACCCGAACCCCGCCGCGCTGAGCTCCCACCTGGCGGCGGAGCTGTTCGGCGACACCGCGGGGGAACGCCCGGCGGATCCCGATGCCCGGATCCGCGAGGTGCTGGCCACCGTCCCGCTCGGCAGGCTGCGCCGGGCCGGGCTGCTGGACGCGGTGCTGCGCCTGGCCGAGGACGAGGACGGGTCCGACGAGACCGCCGAGGAGGCGCCGACGGGCTCGATCGACGACATGGATGCCGAGAGCCTGCTGCGGCTGGCCTCCGGCACGAGCGACTGAGGCGGGAGAACCGGTGATGGCCGACTCCGAGAACGAGTACGTCGAAGCGCTGCGCAGGTCGCTCAAGGAGGTCGAGCGGCTGCGCGAGCAGAACCAGCGCCTGGTGTCGGCGGCGGCCGAGCCGATCGCCGTCATCGGCATCGGCTGCCGGTTCCCCGGCGGGGTCGCCACGCCCGAGCAGCTGTGGGACCTGGTGGCCGGGGAGCGCGACGCCATCGGCGGTTTCCCGGCCGACCGGGGCTGGGACCTGGAGCGGCTGGGCGGGGACGGCGCGGGCGCGAGCCTCGCCCGCGAGGGCGGTTTCCTCGACGGGATGGCGGAGTTCGACGCGGAGTTCTTCGGGATCTCCCCGCGCGAGGCGGTGGCGATGGACCCGCAGCAGCGGCTGCTGCTGGAGACGGCGTGGGAGGCGCTGGAGCGCGCGGGCATCGACCCGGTCGCGCTGCGCGGCTCGGCGACCGGCGTGTTCACGGGCACCACCGGGCAGGACTACGGCCAGGTGCTCGACGCCTCGGACGAGGACGTGGAGGTGTACTCCACGACGGGGCACGCGGCCTGCGTGCTCTCCGGCAGGCTGTCCTACCTGTTCGGTCTGGAGGGGCCGGCGATCACGGTGGACACCGGTTGCTCCTCCTCGCTGGTGGCGCTGCACCAGGCGGTGCAGGCGCTGCGCGGCGGGGAGTGCTCGCTCGCGCTCAGCGGCGGCGCCTCGGTGATGGCGACGCCGCACGCGTTCGTCTCGTTCACCGCGCAGCACGGCCTGGCGGCCGACGGCCGGTGCAAGCCGTTCTCGGACGCCGCCGACGGCACCGGCTGGGGCGAGGGCGCCGGGGTTCTGGTGCTGGAGCGGTTGTCGGACGCGCGCCGCAACGGGCACCCGGTGCTGGCGGTCGTGCGGGGCTCGGCGATCAACCAGGACGGCGCCTCGAACGGGTTGACGGCGCCGAACGGTCCCGCGCAGCAGCGGGTGATCCGGGCGGCGTTGGAGAACGCCAGGCTGGACACGTCCGATGTGGACGTGGTGGAGGCGCACGGGACTGGTACTTCGTTGGGTGATCCGATCGAGGCGCAGGCGTTGCTGGCGACCTACGGTCAGGGTCGGGACGTGCCGTTGTGGTTGGGTTCGGTGAAGTCGAACTTGGGTCACACGCAGGCGGCGGCGGGTGTCGCGGGTGTGATCAAGATGGTGCTGGCGATGCGGCACGGCGAGCTGCCCCGCACCCTGCACGCCGCGGCCCCGTCGTCCGATGTGGACTGGAGCGCGGGAGCCGTGGCGCTGCTCACCGAGCGCCGGGACTGGCCGGGAACCGGTCGGCCGCGCCGCGCCGGGGTGTCGTCGTTCGGCATCAGCGGCACCAACGCGCACGTGATCGTGGAGCAGGCGCCCGCCGCCCCGGACGCGGAGCGCGCGGCGGAGGTGGAGCCCGGGGTGGTCGCGCTCCCGGTGTCGGCTCGCGGACCGCGGGCGCTGGCCGCGCAGGTGGAGCGGCTCACCGCGCACCTGGCCGAGCACCCCGGTGCGGCACCGGTCGACGTGGCGCTGGCGCTGGCGGAGTCCCGATCGGACTTCGAGCACCGCGCCGTCCTGCTGGCCGGGGCGGACGGGCTCACCGAGCTCGCCTCCGGCGTCGCCGAGGACCGGCCGCCGCTGGCGTTCGCGTTCTCCGGGCAGGGCTCGCAGCGGCTCGGGATGGGGCGCGAGCTGCACGCGCGGTTCCCGGTGTTCGCGGCGGCCTTCGACGCGGTGCTCGCCGAGCTGGACCGGCACCTCGATCGAGCGTTGCGGGAGGTGGTGTGGGGCGAGGACCAGGGCACCCTGTCCGATACCGGGTTCGCCCAGCCCGCGCTGTTCGCGGTGGAGGTGGCGCTGTTCCGGCTCGCGGAGTCCTGGGGCGTGCGCCCCGATTATCTGGTCGGTCACTCGATCGGCGAGATCGCCGCGGCCCACGTGGCCGGGGTGCTGTCGCTGCCGGACGCGGCGGCGCTCGTCGCCGCGCGCGGCCGGTTGATGCGGGCGCTGCCCGCCGGGGGCGGGATGCTCGCGCTGGAGGCGACCGAGGACGAGGTCGCCGGGCTGGTGGGGGACCGGCTCGGCCTCGCCGCGATCAACGGTCCGTCCTCGCTGGTGCTGTCCGGATCCGTCGAGCTGCTCGACGACGTCGAGCGGAGCTGGCGGGAGCGGGGCAGGCGGGCGAAGCGGCTCGCCGTCAGCCACGCCTTCCACTCGCCGCTGATGGACCCGGTTCTCGACGACTTCCGCGCCGTCGTCGCGGGATTGGACCTGCGCGCGCCGGAGATCCCGATCGTCTCCGCGCTCACCGGTGCCGACCCGGCCACCGTCGAGCACTGGGTCCGCCACGTGCGGGAACCCGTCCGCTACGCCGCCGCGCTGGACGCGCTGCGCGCGAGCGGGGTGCGGGCGTTCCTCGAACTCGGCCCCGACGGGGTGCTCTCGGCGCTGCACCGGGAGAACGTGCCCGAGGCGGTCGCGGTCCCCGTGCTGCGCGCGGGGCGGGACGAGGAGCTGACCGCGATCACCGCGCTGGCCGGGTTGCACGTCGCCGGGGTGCCGGTGGACTGGACCGCGCCGCTGGCGGGCACCGGCGCGCGGCGCGTCGAGCTGCCGACCTACCCCTTCCAGCGCAGCCGATTCTGGCCCTCGCGCTCCCGGACCCGCGGCGGTGATGCCCCCGCCGCGGGTCCGGGCACCCACCCCCTCCTGGGGGCGCGGATCGACCTCGCCGGGGGCGAGGAGGTGGTGTTCGGCTCGGTGCTCTCGACCGGCACCCAGCCGTGGCTGGCCGGGCACGTGGTGGGCGGCCGGGTCCTGCTGCCCGGCACCGCGTTCGTGGAACTCGCGATCCGCGCCGCCGACGAGACCGGCTGCGCGCGGGTCGAGGAGCTGGCGCTGGCCGCGCCGCTGGTGCTGGAACCGGAGGCCGCGACGCGCCTGCAGGTGCGCGTCACCGCCGCCGACGCGGACGGTCGCCGCTCGATCGAGGTGCACTCCCGCGCCGAGGAGCTCGCGCCCTGGACGCTGCACGCCACCGGGGTGCTCGGCCCGGACGCCGCCGAGGGCGTCGCGCTCGCGGAGTGGCCGCCCGCGGCGGCGGAAGCCGACGTCACCGGGACCTACGACCGGCTCGCGGAGCTCGGCTTCGACTACGGGCCCGCCTTCCGCGGCCTGCGCCGGGTGTGGTGCGCGGAGGACGTGGTGTTCGCGGAGGTGGCGCTGCCGGAGGGCACCGAACCCGGCGAGTTCGGCCTGCACCCGGCGCTGCTGGACGCGGTGCAGCAGGCGGCCGCGTTCGCCGACCTGGGACCGATCAGCCGGGGCGGGCTGCCGTTCGCCTGGGAGGGCGGCGCGCTGCACGCCTCCGGTGCCTCGACCGTGCGGGCCCGGCTGGCGAAGACCGGTGCGGGCGCGGTGTCGCTGGTGCTGGCCGACGCCGAGGGCGCCCCGGTCGCCACCGTCGATTCGCTGCTGGCGCGCGAGGTTCCCGCGGGGCAGGCCGCGGCGGCCGCCGCCCGCGACGCGCTGTTCCGCCTCGACCACGTCCCGGTGCGGCCGGGCGAGGTCCCGGCGTCGGTCACCGTGCTCGGTTCGGCCGACGCGCTGGCCGCGGCGGGGGTGTCGGTGCGGGAGCTGCCCGGGCTGGGCGCGGTCCGCGCGGACGGCACCGTCCCGGACCGGGTGGTGGTGCCGGTGCGCGGCGGGGACGACGTGGTGCGCTCGGCGCACGAGGTGACCGCCGGAGTGCTCGCGCAGATCCGGGAGTGGCTCTCCCGGGAGGAGTTCGCGGCCTCGCGGCTGGTGTTCCTCACCGCCGACGCCGCCGAGGATCCCGCCGCCGCTGCCGCGCACGGGCTGGTGCGGGTCGCCGAGACCGAGCACCCGGGCCGGTTCGGGGTGCTGCGGCGCGCCGCCGGAGCGAGTCCGCGCGCGGTGGCCACCGCGCTGGGGTCGGCGGAGTCGGACCTGCTGGTGCGCGGCGAGGAGGTGCTGGCCGCGCGGCTCGCCCGCGCCACCCCCGCGGCCGAGCCGAGCACCTGGGACCCGGACGGCACCGTGCTGATCACCGGGGGCACCGGCGGGCTCGGCGCCGCTCTCGCCGAGCACCTGGTGCGCGAGCGCGGAGTGCGGCACCTGCTGCTGCTGAGCCGCCGCGGTCCCGGCGCCGAGGGGGCCCCGGAACTCGCCGCGCGGCTGCGCGAGCTCGGAGCCGCGGTCGCCGTGGTGGCCTGCGACGCCGCTGACCGGGAGGCGCTGGCCGAGGTGCTGGCGGCCGTTCCCGGTGAGCACCCGCTGACGGCGGTGGTGCACGCGGCGGGGGTCGTCGATGACGGTGTGGTGGAGTCGTTGTCGCCGGAGCGGTTGGCCGCGGTGTTGCGGCCGAAGGTGGACGCGGCCTGGCACTTGCACGAGCTCGTGGGGGACGTGTCGGCGTTCGTGCTGTTCTCCTCGGTGGCGGCCACCTTCGGCAGTGCCGGCCAGGGGAACTACGCGGCGGGCAACGCCTTCCTCGACGCCCTCGCGCGACACCGGCGGGCCGCCGGGCTGCCCGCGACCGCGCTGGCCTGGGGCCCGTGGAGCGGTGCGGCCGGGATGACCGGTGCGCTCGCCGAGGCCGACGTGCGGCGCCTGCGGCGCGCCGGGATGCCGCCGCTGGAGCTGGCGCGCGGACTCGCGCTGTTCGACGCCGCCGTCGCCGGGGACGATCCGGCGCCGCTGCCGGTTCGGCTGGACCTCGCCGTGCTGCGTTCCCGGGGGGAGGTGCCGCCGCTGCTGCGCGGCCTGCTCCGCGCGCCCGCGACCCGGGCGGCTGCCGCCGAGGGAGCAGCGGGAGCCGGGGGGCCGATCGCCCGGCTTTCCGGGATGTCCGCGCAGGACCAGCGGGACGCGCTGCTGGAGCTGGTGCGCGCCCGGGTCGCGGCGGTGCTGGGGCACACCGGTGCCTCCGCCGTGCGGGCCGCGCGGCAGTTCCAGGACCTCGGCCTCGACTCGCTCACGGCGGTGGAGCTGCGCAACGGGCTGGGCGCCGATACCGGTCTGCGGCTGCCCGCGACGCTGGTCTTCGACCACCCCACCCCGGCCGCGCTCGCCGGGCACCTGCACGCCGAGTTGTTCGGCGGCGCCGCCGAGGTCCAGGTCAGCGCGCCGGCGCGCTCCGACGCGGACGACCCGGTGGTGATCGTGGGCATGGCCTGCCGCTACCCGGGCGGGGTCGCCTCACCGGAGGACCTGTGGCGGCTGGTGTCCGAGGGCGGCGAGGGCATCGGCGAGTTCCCCACCAACCGCGGCTGGGACCTCGACGCGCTGTTCGACCCGGACCCGGACGTGCCCGGCCGCACCCACGTGCGCCGCGGCGGTTTCCTGCACGAGGCACCGGAGTTCGATCCGGGCTTCTTCGAGATGAGCCCGCGCGAGGCGCTGGCGACGGATTCGCAGCAGCGGTTGCTGCTGGAAGTGTCCTGGGAGGCGCTGGAGCGCGCCGGGCTGGACCCGCACGGCCTGCGCGGCAGCCCGACCGGGGTGTTCGCCGGGGTGATGTACAACGACTACGGGACCCTGCTGCCCGGGGCCGAGTTCGAGCCCTACCGGGGCAACGGCAGCGCGCCGAGCGTGGCGTCCGGTCGGGTGTCCTACGCGTTCGGTTTCGAGGGTCCGGCCGTCACCGTCGACACGGCGTGCTCGTCCTCGCTGGTGGCGCTGCACCAGGCGGCGCAGGCGCTGCGCTCCGGGGAGTGCGCGCTCGCCCTGGCGGGCGGCGTGACGGTGATGTCCACGCCCAGCACGTTCGTGGAGTTCTCCCGGCAGCGGGGCCTGTCCCCGGACGGGCGGTGCAAGGCGTTCTCCGATGCCGCCGACGGGGTCGGCTGGTCGGAGGGCGTGGGGATGTTGGTGCTGGAGCGCCGCTCCGACGCGGAGCGGCTCGGGCACGAGATCTTGGCGGTGCTGCGGGGCAGCGCGGTGAACCAGGACGGTGCGTCGAACGGGTTGACGGCGCCGAACGGTCCGTCGCAGCAGCGGGTGATCCGGCAGGCGCTCGCGGCCGCCGGTCTGTCCACGTCGGACGTGGATGCCGTGGAGGCGCACGGCACCGGTACCAGGCTGGGTGATCCGATCGAGGCGCAGGCGCTGCTGGCCACCTACGGGCAGGATCGCGCGGAACCGCTCTGGCTGGGCACGGTCAAGTCGAACATCGGGCACACCCAGGCGGCCGCCGGGGTCGCCGGGGTGATCAAGATGGTGCAGGCGATGCGGCACGGCTCGTTGGCCGCCAGCCCGCACGCGGGCACGCCCTCGCCCGAAGTGGACTGGGAAGCCGGTGCCGTGCGGCTGCTCGCGGACGAACGCCCCTGGCCGGAGGGTGATCACCCGCGCCGCGCCGGGGTGTCCTCCTTCGGCATCAGCGGCACCAACGCCCACGTCATCCTCGAACAGGGCCCGCCGCCCGCCGCCGAGAGCGGTGGTCTCGCCGAGGAAACCGGAGCCGTGTTGCCGTGGGTGCTCTCCGGCCGCACCCCGCAGGCGCTGCGCGCCCAGGCGGCCCGGTTGCTCGGCCACGCGCAGGTCGGCACCACCGCCCGCACCGATCTGGCGTTCTCGCTGGCCACCACACGTTCCGCGTTCGAGCACCGGGCCGTGCTGCTCGGCGCCGACCGGGAGGAGTCGCTGCGCGCGCTGGCCGCGCTCACCACCGGTGAACCCGATCCGCGGATCGTGGACGGCGCCGCCGTTGAGGGCGGGCTCGCGATCCTGTTCTCCGGTCAGGGGGCGCAGCGGCTCGGGATGGGGCGCGAGCTGCACGCGCGGTTCCCGGTGTTCGCGACGGCCTTCGACGCGGCCGTCCGGGAGCTGGACCGGTACCTGGACCGCCCGCTGCGGGACGTGGTGTGGGGCGAGGACGAGGACGTCCTGTCCGGCACCGGGTTCGCCCAGCCCGCGCTGTTCGCCTTCGAGGTCGCGCTGTACCGGCTGCTCGAATCCTGGGGCGTGCGCCCGGACCACCTCGCCGGCCACTCGCTCGGCGAGGTCGTCGCCGCGCACGTCGCGGGGGTGCTCGACCTCGCCGACGCCGCCCGGCTCGTCGGCGCCCGCGCCCGCCTGATGCGGGAGCTGCCCGCCGGGGGCGCCATGATCGCGGTGCGGGCCACCGAGGAGGAGGTGCTGCCGCTGCTCGGCCCGGGGGTGGCGCTCGGTGCGATCAACGCGCCCGGCTCGGTGGTGCTCTCCGGTGAGCGGGAGGCGGTCGAGGAGCTGGCCGCGCGCTTCGCCGCCGACGGCCGCCGGACCACCCGGTTGCGGGTCTCGCACGCCTTCCACTCCCCGCTGGTCGAACCGGTGCTCGCCGAGTTCGCCGAGGCGGTGGCCGGGCTCGACTTCCAGCCGCCGCGGATCCCGATCGTCTCGAACGCCACCGGTGAGCTCGCCGGCCCCGAGATCGCCACCCCCGAGCACTGGGTGTGCCACGTCCGGGCCTGCGTGCGCTTCGCCGACGGGGTGCGCGCGATGAGCGGGCTCGGCGATCGCACCTTCCTGGAGCTCGGCCCGGACGCGGCGCTCACCGGGCTGGTCGCCGACTCGGCCGCCGAGGACGCGGTCGCGGTGCCCGCGCTGCGCCGCGCGGAGTCCGAGGAACGCGCCCTGCTCGCCGCCGTCGCCCGGCTGCACACCCGGGGCGTGCCCTGCGACTGGACCGCGCTGCTGCCCGGTGCTCGCCGCGTCGAGCTGCCCACCTACGCCTTCCAGCACGAGACCCTGTGGCCGAGCCCGGCCACCGGCACGGCCGACCCGCGCTCGCTCGGGGTGCGGGCGGCCGAGCACCCGCTGCTCGGCGGCGCGGTGGAGGTCGCCGACTCCGGTGACGTGCTGCTCACCGGCAGGCTCGCCCGAACCTCGCCGCCCTGGCTCGCCGAGCACGCCGTGCGCGGCGCCGCGCTGCTGCCCGGTACCGCCTTCGTGGAACTGGTCACCCGCGCCGGGGACGAGGTCGGTTGCGACCGGGTCGACCACCTCACCATCGGCGTCCCGCTGGCGCTGCCCGAGTCCGGTGCGGTGCAGCTGCAGGTGCGGCTCGGCGCGGAGGAAGGCGGGCGGCGGCCCGTCGAGGTCTACGCCCGCCCCGAGGGGGACCCCGTGCTGTCCTGGACCCGGCACGCGGTGGGCACCCTCACCGCCGGGGACGCCGTGGCACCTGAGGCGCTGGCGGAGTGGCCGCCCGCCGGTGCGCGACCGGTGGACCTGGCCGGCTGCTACGACGCGCTCAGCGACGCGGGCTTCGACTACGGTCCCGCGTTCCGCGGCCTCACCGCCGCGTGGCGGCGGGAGGAGGAGCTGTTCGCCGAGGTGGAGCTGCCGGAACCGGCGCGCGCTGACGCCGGTTCGTACGGGATGCACCCCGCGCTGGCCGACGCCGCGCTGCACGTCCTCGCCCAGCTCGGCGGCGCGCGGCGCGGACTGCCGTTCACCTGGGACGGCGTCTCGCTGCACGCGGCGGGTGCCAGCTCGCTGCGGGTGCGGATCACGCCCGGGGACGGGGACGCGGTGGCGCTGGCGATCGCCGACGAGACCGGAGCGCCGGTGGCATCGGTGTCCGCGTTGACCCTGCGCGAACCGGCGGAGAGCGCCGCCGCGCCCGCGCACCGGGACGCGCTGTTCCGGTTGGAGTGGACCCCGGTCCGCCCGGGCACCGGAGGCGCGGCCTCGGTCGCGGTGGACGGTTTCGGCCTCGGCGCCGCGCTGCGCCAGGCCGCCGTCCCGGCCGGACCGGGAGTGCTGCTGCGCGCCCTGACGACCGGCGGCGGGGGCCCGGACGCGGCGCACGCGGTGGCCGCCGAGGTCCTCGGCGCGGTGCGGGAGCACCTGGCGGGCGAGGACGGCTCGCGGCTCGTGTTCGTCACCCGCGAGGCCACCACCGGTGGCGATCCGGCGGCGGCCGTCGCCTGGGGTCTGGTGCGCAGCGCCGAGCGCGAGCACCCGGGCCGCTTCGGGCTGCTGGACCTCGACGCGCCCCACCCCGACGCGGAGCTGCTGGCGCAGGCCGTGGCCAGCGGTGAGCCCCAGCTGCGGATGCGCGACGGGGTGCTCGCGGCCACCCGGCTCGCCCGGCTGCCCGAACCCGCCGCCGACGACTGGAATCCGGACGAGCTGGTGCTCATCACCGGTGGGACCGGCGGGCTCGGCGGTGTTGTCGCCCGGCACCTGGTGCGCGAGCGCGGGGTGCGGCGGTTGTTGCTGGTCAGCCGCCGCGGCGGTGAGTCCGACGGCGTGGTCCCGCTGGTCGCGGAGCTCACCGCGATGGGCGCGGAGGTGCTCGTCGCCGCTTGCGACGTGGCCGAGCGGTCGGAGGTCGCGGAGCTGTTGTCCCGGTACGAGGTGGGTGCGGTGGTGCACGCGGCCGGGGTGCTCGATGACGGTGTGGTGGAGTCGTTGTCGCCGGAGCGGTTGGCGGCGGTGTTGCGGCCGAAGGTGGACGCGGCCTGGCACTTGCACGAGCTCGTGGGGGACGTGTCGGCGTTCGTGCTGTTCTCCTCGCTGGCGGGCACGCTGGGTTCGCCCGCGCAGGGCGCCTACGCGGCGGCGAACGCCTTCCTGGACGCGTTGGCCCAGCACCGCCGCGCGGCCGGTCTTCCCGCGGTCTCGCTGGCGTGGGGGCCGTGGGCGGACAGCGGCATGACCGGGGCGCTGACCGCCGCCGACCGGGAGCGGATGGTCCGGTCCGGACTGCCCCCGCTGCCGGTGGAGCAGGGCTTGGCGCTGTTCGACCTGGCGACCGGGGCGGAGGAGGCCGTGGTGGTGCCGGCCCGGCTGGACCTGCCCGCGTGGCGCGAGCGCGGGGAGGTGCCCGCCGTGCTGCGCGGCCTGATCCGCGGCCGCGTCCGCCGCGCCGGAACGGGAGTCTCCCGCGCGCTGGGCGACCGGCTCGCGGCGCTGCCGGAGGCAGAGCGGGCGACCGCGCTGCTGGACCTGGTGCGCGCGCGGGTCGCGGCAGTGCTCGGGCACGCGGGCGCGGCGGAGGTCGAGCCGCAGCGGGCCTTCCAGGAGCTCGGCTTCGACTCGCTGACCGCCGTCGAACTCCGCAACGAGATCAACTCCGCGACGGGCTTGCGACTGCCGGCGACCGCCGTGTTCGACCACCCCAACGCCGAGGCGCTGGCCCGGTTCGTCGCCGGGGAGCTGTTCGGCGCCTCCCCCGAGACCACTCCCGAGGAGATCCTGCCACCGGTCGTGGACGATCCGGTCGTGATCGTGGGCATGGCCTGCCGCTACCCGGGCGGGGTGGCCTCACCGGAGGACCTGTGGCGGCTGGTCGCCGAGGGCGGCGACGCGATCACCGGCTTCCCCGTCGATCGCGGCTGGGACCTCGATGAGCTCTACCACCCGGACCCCGACCACCACGGCACCTCCTGCACCCGGGAGGGCGGTTTCCTGCACGAGGCAGCGGAATTCGATCCCGCGTTCTTCGGGATGAGCCCGCGCGAGGCGTTGGCGACGGATTCGCAGCAGCGGCTGCTGCTGGAGGTCTCCTGGGAGGCGGTGGAGCGCGCGGGGATCGACCCGGTCTCGCTGCGCGGCAGCCGGACCGGGGTGTTCGCCGGGGTGATGTACAACGACTACGGCTCGCTGCTGTCCGGTACCGAGTTCGAGGGCTACCAGGGCCACGGCAGCGCGGGCAGCGTCGCTTCCGGCCGGGTGTCCTACGCGTTCGGTTTCGAGGGTCCGGCCGTCACCGTGGACACGGCCTGCTCCTCCTCGCTGGTCGGGATGCACCTCGCCGCGCAGGCGCTGCGGTCGGGGGAGTGCTCGCTGGCGCTGGCGGGCGGCGTGACGGTGATGTCCACGCCCAGCACGTTCGTGGAGTTCTCCCGCCAGCGCGGGCTCTCCGCCGACGGTCGCTGCCGCTCCTTCGGCGACGCCGCCGACGGGGTCGGCTGGTCCGAGGGCGTGGGCGTGGTGGTGCTGGAGCGGTTGTCCGAGGCTCGTCGGCGCGGGCACGAGGTGCTGGCGGTGCTGCGGGGTTCGGCCGTCAACCAGGACGGTGCGTCGAACGGGTTGACGGCGCCGAACGGCCCGTCGCAGCAGCGGGTGATCCGGCAGGCGCTCGCCTCCGCGGGTTTGTCCACATCGGACGTGGCCGTGGTGGAGGCGCACGGCACCGGCACGGCCCTGGGCGATCCGATCGAGGCGCAGGCGTTGCTGGCGACCTACGGTCAGGACCGGGACGAGCCGCTGTGGCTGGGGTCGGTGAAGTCGAACATCGGGCACGCCCAGGCGGCCGCCGGTGTCGCCGGGGTGATCAAGATGGTGCAGGCCGTCCGGCGCGGCGCGCTGCCGCCGACGCTGCACGCCGACCCGCCGTCCTCGCGGGTGGACTGGGAGCAGGGCGCCGTCGAGCTGCTCACCGAGGAGCGCCCCTGGCCCGAAGTGGCGGGCCCGCGCCGCGCCGGGGTGTCGTCGTTCGGCATCAGCGGCACCAACGCGCACGTCATCCTCGAACAGGCCGAGCCCGCGCCCGCACCGGCCGAGCCGCGCCGCGAGCACGGCACCGTGCCGTGGGTGCTCTCCGGCCGCACCGAGCAGGCCCTGCGGGACCAGGCCGCCCGGCTCGCCGCACACCTGGAGGCGATTCCGGCACCGGACCCGGCCGACGTCGGCCTCTCCCTGGCCACCTGCCGCTCCGGGTTCGAGCACCGCGCCGTCGTGCTCGCCGACGAGCCCGGCGCGACGCTGGAGGCGCTGCGCGCGGTCGCCGAGGGCACCGCCGCGACGGTCCCGCACGGCCGGGTCAGCGGCGGTGGGCTCGCGTTCCTGTTCGCCGGGCAGGGCTCGCAGCGGCTCGGCATGGGCCGTCAACTCGCCGCGCGGTTCCCGGTGTTCGCCGAGGCGCTGGACGAGGCGCTGGCCGCGGTGGACGAGCACCTGGATCGGCCGCTGCGCGCGGTGATGTGGGGCGAGGACGCGGAGGCGCTGCACCGCACGGAGTTCGCCCAGCCCGCCCTGTTCGCCGTGGAGATCGCGCTGTTCCGGTTGGTGAGCTCCTGGGGCGTGCGACCGGACCACCTGGCGGGCCACAGCATCGGCGAGATCACCGCCGCGCACGCCTCCGGCGTGCTCTCGCTGGCCGATGCCGCGACGCTCGTCGTCGCGCGCGGCAGGCTCATGCAGGCGTTGCCGCGGGGCGGAGCGATGAGCGCGCTGCGGGCCGCGGAGGACGAGGTCTCCGCCCTGGTCGAAGGACGAGCGGACATCGGCGTCGCCGCGGTCAACGGGCCCGGATCCGTCGTCGTCTCCGGTACCGAGTCCGCGGTGTCCGAAGTGGAGGCCCACTTCCCCGGCGCCCGGCGGCTGCGGGTCTCGCACGCCTTCCACTCGCCGCTGGTGGACCCGGTGCTCGACGAGTTCCGGACCGTCGCCGAGTCGCTCACCTATCACGAGGCCGCGATCCCGATCGTGTCCTCGGCGACCGGGCGGTCGGAGCGCGAGGCGGTCCGCGACCCCGAGCACTGGGTGCGCCACGTCCGCCGCGCGGTGCGGTTCGCCGACGCCGTGCGCGAGCTCGTCGCGCTGGGCGCGACGACCTTCCTGGACATCGGCCCGGACGGTTCGCTGGCCGCGCTCGCCCAGGGGTCCCTGGACGCGACGGCAGTCGCGATCCCGCTGGTCCGCAAGGACCGCACCGAACCGGACGCGGCGCTGGCCGGGCTCGCCGGGCTGCACGTGCGCGGGGTCGAGCTCGACTGGTCCGCGCTGCTGCCGGGGGCGCGGCGGGTCGAGCTGCCCACCTACGCCTTCCAGCACCGCCGGTTCTGGCCCGTGCCCGCAGCGGGTGCCGGGGACGTGCGGGCCGCCGGGCTGACCTCGGCCGGGCACCCGCTGCTCGGCGCCACCGTGGAGCGCGCTGACGAGGACGGATTCCTGTTCACCAGCAGGCTTTCCGCGCGCACGACGCCCTGGCTGGCCGAGCACGTGGTGGGCGGCCTGGTGCTCGTGCCCGGCACCGCCTTCGCCGAGCTGGTGCTGCGCGCCGGGGACGAGGCGGGCTGCGACCGGATCGAGGAGCTGACGCTGGCCGCCCCGCTGGTGCTGCCCGAGCAGGAGGCCGTGCGCGTGCAGGTGTGGGTCGGCGCCGAGGACGGCGGCCGGCGCGGCGTGGAGGTGTTCTCGCGTCCCGACGGCGCCGAGGGGCGGGACTGGACCCGGCACGCCTCCGGGGCCGTCACCACCGGTTCCGCCGGGTGCCAGGTGCCGTGGCCGCCCCAGGGCCAGCCGGTGGACCTGGACGGCACCTACGAGCGGCTGGCCGAGGCGGGGTTCGATTACGGGCCCGCGTTCCGGGGACTGCGCGCGGCCTGGCGCGGTGGGGACGAGGTCTGCGCCGAGGTCGAGCTGCCGGAGGGAACCGAGGTCGACGGCTTCGGGCTGCACCCGGCGCTGCTCGACGCCGGGGTGCAGGCGGCGGCGCTGCTCGGTGAGCTCCCGGAGGGGGCGCTGCCGTTCAGCTGGCGCGGCCTGTCGCTGCACGCCACCGGTGCCTCGGCGCTGCGGGTGCGGCTCACCCGGCTCGGCCCGGACGAGGTGGCGCTGGCCGCCACCGATCCGGCGGGCGAGCCGGTGGTCTCGGTGGACGCGCTCCGGCTGCGCGCGGCGTCCGCCGAGAGCGCCGCCGAGCGGGACCCGCTGTACCGGGTGACCTGGACCGAGGCCGGGGGCACCGGGGAACCCGGGCCGGTCGCGGTGCTGGGCGACCCCGGTTTCGCCGCCGAGCTGCGCGCGGCCGGGGTGGAGGTCGCGGAGACCGCCGAGCCGGACGCGCTCGACGACCCGGGAGCGCTGGCCGGGTGCCCGCCGGTGGTGCTGGCTCCCGTCGGCGCCGCGGGCGGCGATCCGGTCACCAGCGCGCACGCGCTGCTGGCGGACGTGCTGGAGCTGCTGCGCCGGTGGCAGCGCGCACCGCGCCCGGCCCGCCTGGTGCTGGTGACCCGGCGCGCGGTGGCCCGCGACGGCACCGAGGACGTGCTCGACCTGGCCGCCGCCGCGGCCTGGGGCCTGGTGCGCGCCGCCGAGGCCGAGAACCCGGGCACCTTCGGCCTGGCCGACCTCGACGACGCGGCGGCTTCCCTGCCGCCGCTGGCGGAACCCACCGCCGAACCCCGGGTGCTCCGGGACGGCGTCGCGCACGTCGGCAGGCTGGAGCAGACCCCGGCCGGCCGGGAGCCGGTGCCCTGGGCCGAGTCCGGCAGGGTGCTCATCACCGGTGGCACCGGCGGGCTCGGCGGCGCCGTCGCCCGGCACCTGGCCGTCGAGCACGGGGTGCGGGAGCTCCTGCTGGTCAGCCGCACCGGGCGGGCACCGGAACTCGCCGGGGAGCTGGCCGGCCTGGGGGTTGACGTGCTCGTCGCCGCTTGTGACGTGGCCGAGCGGTCGGAGGTCGCGGAGCTGTTGTCCCGGTACGAGGTGGGTGCGGTGGTGCACGCGGCCGGGGTGCTCGATGACGGTGTGGTGGAGTCGTTGTCGCCGGAGCGGTTGGCGGCGGTGTTGCGGCCGAAGGTGGACGCGGCCTGGCACCTGCACGAACTCGCTGGAGACGTGTCGGCGTTCGTGCTGTTCTCCTCCTTGGCGGGAACCTTCGGCGCGGCGGGACAGGCAAACTACGCCGCCGCGAACGCCTTCCTGGACGCGCTGGCCGCCCACCGCAGCGCGGCGGGTCTGCCCGCGGTGTCGCTGGCCTGGGGGCCGTGGGTCGACTCCGGCGGCATGACCGGCACCCTGGCGGAGGCCGACCGGCGGCGGCTCGCTCGCTCCGGCATCCCGCCGCTGAGCCACGAGCGGGGCCTCGCGCTGTTCGACGGGGCGCTCACCGGGGAGTCCGCGGTGGTGGTGCCCGCCCGCTTCGACTTCGCCGCGCTCCGCGGCCGGACCGAGGTTCCGGAGCTGCTGCGCGGGCTGGTCCGCGCCCCGGCCCGGCGCGCGGTCGCCTCCCGCGCGGGCGCGGCGGGCACCCTGGAGCGGCGCCTCGGCGCGCTGGACGCCGAGGCGCGGCGCGCCCGGGTGCTGGAGCTGGTGCGCGCGCAAGCCGCGGCGGTCCTGGGCCACGCCGGGGCGGCGGAGGTGGATCCGCGGCTGGCCTTCCAGGATCTCGGCTTCGACTCGCTCACGGCGGTGGAGCTGCGCAACCGGCTCGCCGCCGAGACCGGTCTGCGGCTGCCCGCGACGCTCGTCTTCGACCACCCGACGGCCGAGGCGCTGACCGGGCACCTGCTCGCCGAGCTGCTCGGCGAGCGGCCGGAGGCGGTCGCGGCACCGGAGGTGTCCGGTGCGGACGATCCGGTGGTGATCGTGGGCATGGCCTGCCGCTACCCGGGCGGGGTGGCCTCGCCGGAGGACCTGTGGCGGCTGGTGTCCGAGGGCGTGGACGCCATCAGCGGCTTCCCGGAGAACCGGGGCTGGGACGTGGAGGCCCTGTACGACCCGGATCCCGACCACCACGGCACCTCCTGCACCCGGGAGGGCGGTTTCCTGCACGACGCGGCCGAGTTCGATCCCGCGTTCTTCGGGATGAGCCCGCGCGAGGCCGTGACCACCGACCCGCAGCAGCGGCTGCTGCTGGAGACGACGTGGGAGGCGGTGGAACGCGCGGGCATCGACCCGGTCTCGCTGCGCGGCAGCCGGACCGGGGTGTTCGCCGGGGTGATGTACAACGACTACAGCGAGGTGCTCAGCGGCGCCGAGCACGAGGGCTACCAGGGCCACGGCAGCGCGGGCAGCGTGGCCTCCGGCCGGGTGTCCTACACGTTCGGTTTCGAGGGTCCAGCCGTCACCGTTGACACGGCGTGCTCGTCCTCGCTGGTGGCGATGCACTGGGCCGCGCAGGCGCTGCGGTCGGGGGAGTGCTCGCTGGCGCTGGCGGGCGGGGTCTCGGTCATGGCGACCCCGGCGGCGTTCGTCGAGTTCTCCCGGCAGCGGGGCCTGTCCCCGGACGGGCGGTGCAAGGCGTTCTCCGATGCCGCCGACGGGGTCGGCTGGTCGGAGGGCGTGGGGATGTTGGTGCTGGAGCGCCGTTCGGACGCGGAGCGGCTCGGGCACGAGGTGCTGGCGGTGCTGCGCGGGAGCGCGGTGAACCAGGACGGTGCGTCGAACGGGTTGACGGCGCCGAACGGTCCGTCGCAGCAGCGGGTGATCCGGCAGGCGCTGGCGTCGGCTGGTCTGTCCACGTCGGACGTGGATGCCGTGGAGGCGCACGGCACGGGTACCAGGCTGGGTGATCCGATCGAGGCGCAGGCGCTGCTGGCGACCTACGGGCAGGACCGGGAACGACCCCTGCTGCTGGGCTCGGTCAAGTCGAACATCGGGCACACCCAGGCGGCCGCCGGGGTCGCCGGGGTGATCAAGATGGTGCAGGCGATGCGGCACGGCGAGCTGCCCCGCTCGCTGCACGCGGGCAACCCCTCGTCCGAAGTGGACTGGAGCGCCGGGGCGGTGGACCTGCTCGCCGAACCGGCGGCCTGGCCGGACGCCGGGCGGCCCCGCCGCGCCGCCGTGTCCTCCTTCGGCATCAGCGGCACCAACGCGCACACCGTCCTCGAACAGCCGCCCCACCGGCCGGAACCGGAACGCCCGCGCACCGGGGGCCTCGTTCCGCTGGCGCTGTCCGCGAAGACCCCGGAGGCGCTGCGCGCCCAGGCAGACCTGCTGGCCGCCCGGGTCGACGCGGGCGCTGCCCTCGACGACCTCGCCTTCTCGCTCGGCACCGGCCGGGCCGCCTTCGACCACCGGGCGGTCGTGCTCGCCGCCGAGCAGCAGGCGGCGGCCCGCTCGCTGCGCGCCCTGGCGGCGGGGCGTCCCGACCCCGAGGTGCTGGACGGCCAGGTCGCCGGCGGCGGGCTCGCCGTGCTGTTCACCGGCCAGGGCTCCCAGCGGCTCGGCATGGGCCGCGAGCTGCACGCCCGCTTCCCGGACTTCGCCGCCGCCCTGGACGCCGCGTGCGCGGCGCTCGACCCGCACCTGGACCGCCCGCTGCGCGAGGTGATGTGGGGCGAGGACCCGGAGCTGCTGGCCGACACCGGTTACGCCCAGCCCGCGCTGTTCGCGGTGGAGGTGGCGCTGTTCCGGCTGGTGGAGTCCTGGGGCGTGCGCCCGGACCACCTCGCCGGGCACTCCATCGGCGAGCTCACCGCCGCCCACGTCGCCGGATCGCTCGACCTCGCGGACGCGGCCGCCCTGGTCGCCGCGCGGGGACGGCTGATGCGCTCGCTGCCCCCGGGCGGGGCGATGACCGCGCTGGAGGCCACCGAGGAGGAGCTGGTCCCGCTGCTGGCCGGCCGCGAGCGCGAACTCGGGCTGGCCGCCGTCAACGGACCCGCCTCGGTCGTCGTCTCCGGTGTCGCCGAGGCGGTCGAGGAGGTCGCCGCGCACTTCCGCGAGCTCGGCCGCCGCACCACCGGACTGCACGTCTCGCACGCCTTCCACTCCCCGCTGGTGGAGCCGGTGCTGGAGGAGTTCCGCGCCGTCGCCGCCGGACTGGAGCACGCGCCGCCCCGGATCCCGATCCGCTCCACCAGCACCGGGCAGGAGCTCACCGCGCCCGGCGCCGAGCACTGGACCGAGCACGCGCGCGGGACCGTCCGCTTCGCCGACGCGGTGCGGGCGCTGCACGAGCAGGGGGTGTCCGCGTTCCTCGAACTCGGCCCGGACGGCGTGCTCACCGCCCTCGCCCGCGAGTCCGCGCCCGAGGCCGCGCTCGTGCCCGCGCTGCGGGGGGACGCGCCCGAGGAGCCCGCGCTGCTGGCCGCGCTCGCGCGGCTGCACGTGCTCGGTCGGTCCCCGGACTGGCGGGCGCTGCTGCCCGGTGCCCGGCGCGTCGAGCTGCCGACCTACCCGTTCCAGCGCCGCGAGTTCTGGCCGGACGCACCGGTGCGGACCGGCGACGTCACCGCGTCCGGGCTGCGCGCCGCCGGGCACCCGCTGCTCGGCGCCGCCGTGGAGCTCGCCGACGCCGACACCACCGTGTTCACCAGCAGGCTGTCCCGGCGCACCCATCCGTGGCTCGCCGAGCACGTCGTCGGCGGGGTCGCGCTGGTCCCCGGCACGGCGTTGCTGGAGCTGGCGCTGCGGGCGGGGTGGGAGTCGGGCTCCGCGCGCGTCGAGGAGCTGACGCTGGCCGCCCCGCTGGAACTGCCCGCGCGCGGCGGGGTGCAGGTGCAGGTGGTCGCGGCCGCTGCCGACGAGACCGGCCGCCGCACGCTCACCGCGCACGCCCGGCCGGACGGCGACGAGGACTGGACCCTGCACGCCACCGGCGTCCTCGGCACCGGTGGCGCCCCCGAGCCCATCGGGGACCGGCCGCCGGAGGCCGAACCGCTCGACCTGGACGGTTGCTACGAGCGGTTCGCCGACCTCGGCTTCGAGTACGGGCCGGTGTTCCGGGGCCTGCGCGCGGCGTGGCGCCACGGGGACGAGGTGTTCGCCGAGGTCGCGCTGCCCGCCGAGGTCGCCGCCGCCGACTACGGGCTGCACCCGGCGCTGCTGGACGCGGGCCTGCACGCCGCGCTGCTCACCGGCTCCGACGGTGGTGTCCCGTTCGAGTGGACCGGGGTGTCGCTGCACGCCACCGGCGCCGCGGCGCTGCGGGTGCGGTTGCGTCGCACCGGGGAGGACTCGTTGCGGCTCACGGCCACCGATCCCACCGGAGCGCCCGTGCTCACCGCCGACGCGCTGCGCACCCGGGTCCCGCGCACCGGCATCGGCCGCGACGCCCTGTTCCGCGCCGAGCGGCGGCCCGCCGAGGGCGAGGACCTCGCCGAGGTACCGGTGCTCGTCGGCCCGGATCCGTTCGGCCTGGCGGACGTGTTCGCGCAGGACGGCCGGGACGCCGAGATCGCCCCCGGCCTCGCCGAGGTGCCGCGCTCGGCCGCCGACGCGCTGTGCTCGCTGGACGCGGGGCACGAGGCCGCCGACGCGCACGCGCTCACTGGACGGGTGCTGCGGCTGGCGCGGGAGTGGGCGTCCGCCGAACGAGGCGGGAGGCTGGTGTTCGCGATCCGCGAGACCGCCGGGCTGGCCGCCGCGGCCGCCGCCGGACTGGTGCGCACCGCCGCGACCGAGCACCCCGGCCGCTTCGCGCTGCTGGACCTCGGCGACGACCACCCCACCGCGGGTGACCTGCTGCGGGCTCTGGCGGTCGGCGAACCGGAGGTGTCCCTGGTGGGCGGTGCGCCGGTGGTGCCGAGGCTGGTCCGCGCGGCCGCCGCCGACCCGGTCGAGTGGGACGCTGGGGGAACGGTGCTCATCACCGGCGGCACCGGCGGCCTCGGCCGGATCCTCGCCCGCCACCTCGCGAGCCGGGGCGTGCGCCACCTGCTGCTGGCGGGTCGCAGGGGGCCCGAGGCCGAGGGAGCGGCGGAACTGCTCGCCGAGCTCGGCGAGCTGGGCGCCGAGGCGCGGCTGGTCGCCTGCGACGTGGCCGACCGCGCCGCGCTCGACGAGCTGCTGGTCGGAATTCCCGCTCAGCACCCGCTGACCGCCGTGCTGCACGCGGCCGGGGTGCTCGACGACGGCGTGCTGGACTCGCTCACCCCGGAGCGGCTGGACGCCGTGCTGCGGCCGAAGGCCGACGCCGCCTGGAACCTGCACGAGGCCACCCGGGACCGGGACCTCGGGGCGTTCGTGCTGTTCTCCTCGGTCGCCGGGATGTTCGGCGCGGCCGGCCAGGGCGGCTACGCCGCCGCGAACTCCTACCTGGACGCGCTGGCCCGCCACCGCCGCGCCCGCTCGTTGCCCGCGCTCTCGCTGGCCTGGGGCCTCTGGGAGGACGGCATGGCCGGGGAGCTCGGCGAGCGGGAGGCCGATCGGATCCGGCGCTCCGGGATGCCGCCGCTGAGCGAGGAGCTCGGGGTGGCGCTGTTCGACGCGGCCCTGGGGTCGGCCGAACCGGTGCTGGCCCCCGTCCGGCTCGACCTGCCCGCGCTGCGCGCCCAGGAGGAGCTGCCCCCGCTGCTGCGCGGCCTGATCCGCTCGGCGCCCGCCCGCCCGGCCGCCGCCGACGGCCAGGACCTCGCCACCCGGCTCGCCGAGCGCTCCGCACCGCAGCGGCGGGAACTGCTGCTGGAGCTGGTGCGCACGCACGCCGCTCAGGTCCTCGGTCACGCCGACGCGGCGGGCATCGGGGAGGACGGCGAGTTCCAGTCCCTCGGCTTCGACTCGCTCACCGCGGTGGAGTTCCGCAACCGGCTCGGCACCGCCACCGGCCTGCGCCTGCCCGCCACGCTGCTGTTCGACCACCCGACACCCGGGCAGCTGGTGGACCACCTGCTCGGCGAACTCGCGCCCGGGGACGGCGGGCCGGAATCGCTGCTCGCCGAGCTGGACCGGGTGCAGCGCTCGTTCGACGGCCTGGAGGTCGACGAGGAGCTGCACGAGCGGATCGCGGGTCGCATCGAGGTGCTGCGCAGCAAGTGGCAGGCGGTGCGCGGCGGGTCGGGGGAGGACGGCGAGGACTACGACTTCGCCGACGCCACCGACGCGGACATGTTCGACCTGCTCGACAACGAACTCGGTCTCTCCTGACGCGGGGCTCCCGGGAGCCGCTGCCGAAGAGGTCGGAGGCTGTCGGCCACGAGCCGCAGGAGCCTGTGCGGCTGTGCTTGCTGGGGTTCCGCGGAGTGGGTGACGAGCGTTGCCGCGAGCGGCCCGGCGATGTCCTCGGCCGCGATGCCGCCGCGCAGCGAGCCGTCTCGGACACTGCTTCCAGGGAGGCTCCGCGAGCGCGGCGCGCGTGTGATCGTCACCGGGAGGAAGCCGGGCACCCCGCGCGCAGCGCGCGATCTCGACGCCGATCTGGGCGAAGTCCGGTCAGTCGCCGGACCAGCTGGCGACCGTCACCGAGGCGATCGCGGCGGCGATTCCGCTGGGTCGCCTCGGCGAGGCGCGTGAAGCCGTCGCGACGGTGGCGTTCCTGTTCTCCGACGACGCCGACTGCGTCACCGGCGATGACATCGTCGTCGGCGGTGGGGCGGGACTGCGCGCCTGAGGCCGAACCGCGACCGCGGCCACGCTCCACCGGCGCCAGCCCCCGAACGGACGCGAGCGCCCGCCGTTCACAGGGGGCGGCGGAAGCCGCGGACGGCGATGCCGGCGGCGACGATCGCGACGAGGCCGCTCACCAGCAGCGACGGGCCCACCAGGTCGTTGCCGTCGAGGCCGAGGGCGACCGCGCGGGAGGCGTCGACCGCGTAGGTGAGCGGGTTGAGGCGCGCGATGACTTCCAGCCAGTCCGGCAGCTGCTCGATCGGGACGAAGGCGCTGGAGATGAACATGAGCGGGATCATCAGCAGGACGCTGATGTTCTGCATCGGCTCGGTGCTGCGCATGCACGCGCCCATCGCGAGGAAGACCCAGCTCAGCGCGCTGCCGACGCCGAGGGTGAGCAGTGCGGACAGCACCATGCCGGGCAGTCCGCCGGGCGGCGCGTAGTCGAGCAGGACCACCGCCAGCACGAGGATCATCACCAGCTGCACGGCGCTGCGCACCAGGTCGGAGGTGCTGCGGGCCAGCAGCAGCGAGCTCGGCATGATCGGCATCGAGCGCAGCCGCGCCACGATGCCGTTGCGCAGGTCCTCGACCAGGCCCACCCCGGTCTGCGAGGAGGTCTGCACGACGTGGTTGACCAGGATCGCGGGCATCAGGAAGTCGAGGTACTCGGTGCCCGGCGGCAGTCCGCTCGCGAGCGGGATGTTCCCGAAGATCTGGGTGAACACGAACAGCGCCATCATCGGCTGGATCAGCCCCACCAGCACCAGGCCGGGATCGGTGAGGAACGCCCGCATCGAGCGGCCGGTGAGGACGACGACCTGGGTCATCGCGGAACTGCCGTTCCACCGCGCCGCCAGATCCGCGGTCGCCTGGTTCGAGTGGGACATCGCGGTCATGGTCGCTCCACTGCGGTCGGGGGCGGGATCACGCGCTGCGGGCGCGGCGGGCGACGGCCAGGTACACGTCGTCCAGCGTGGGCTCGCCGAAGGCCAGCTCGGCGGCCTCGATGCCGTGCTCGTCGAGCACCCGGATCACCGCGGCCGTGTCCCGCGAGGCGTCGATGGGCGTGATCAGGGCCGTCCCGTCCTGGCCGAGGGAGGGGTCGAAACCCGCGCCCCGCAGGGCGTCCTGGCCGAGCCGGGCGTCGGAGCCGGGTTCGAGCACCACGGTCACGGTGCGCTGGCCGACCTGGGCCTTGAGCTCCTCGGCCGGGCCGGCGGCGACCACCCGGCCGGCGGAGAGCACGGCGATCGAGTCCGCCAGCCGGTCGGCCTCCTCGAGGTACTGGGTGGTGAGCAGCACCGTGGTCCCGTCGGCGACCAGCGCCTCCACGATGTCCCACATGGCCATCCGGCTGGACGGGTCGAGGCCGGTGGTCGGCTCGTCCAGGAAGATCACTTCGGGGTTGCCGACGAGGCTGGCGGCGAGGTCCAGCCGCCGCCGCATCCCGCCGGAGTAGGTGGCGGCCCGCCGCCCGGCGGCACCGGTGAGGTCGAAGGCCTCCAGCAGCTCGCGGGCGCGCCTGCGGGCCCGCGACCCGTCCGCGCCGAGCAGCCGCGCCAGCATCACCAGGTTGTCCCGGCCGCTCATCTGCTCGTCCACCGAGGCGAACTGGCCGGTGAGCCCGATGCGCTTGCGGACCTCCTTGGGGTGGGCGGCGACGTCGAAGCCCGCCACCCGGGCGGTGCCGGTGCTCGCGGGCAGCATCGCGGTCAGGACGTTCACCAGCGTCGTCTTGCCCGCGCCGTTGTGCCCGAGCAGCCCCAGCACGGAGCCCCTCGGCACGGTGAGCGTCACGGACTCCAGCGCCGCCACCGAGCCGAAGGACTTGCCGACTCCGACGGCCTCGATCATCGGCGCGTCCGGGTCCAGGCGGTCTCGGGCGGGCTCGCCGCCGGGAGCGGAAGTCAGCGCGGTCATCGGTGGTTCCCCCACAACTGCGGGCCGGAGGTCAGTGGTCCTCGGAGGCCCCGGGGACGTTCCGGTACGACTGCGGCCCCCGGGGACGCAGGCCGAGCATGGGGCACCGGGCGGTGGGGTTCCAGCTCCCCTAGCGGCAAAACACTCGGGCGATGACTAGCTTCCGCTGGCGGGAAGCGGGAATTCCGTTGCCAACACTGGGGTTTCGCCCACCTCCCGAGAGCCTAGCGTGGCCGTTCAGCGCCTCCTCGGAGGCGGAGAACCCGAGCGGGAGCAGGGCCGATGCGAGTGTTGTTCGCGGTTTCGGCGTGGCCGGGCCACTACTTCCCGATGGTGCCGCTCGGCTGGGCCCTGCGGGCGGCCGGTCACGAGGTGCGGGTGCTGTGCGCGAAGTCCGATGTGGACCCGGTGACCCGCGCGGGGCTGACCCCGGTGCCGGTGCTGGACGGCCTCGACCTGCTGGTCGGCGCCCGCATGATCAACCTGATCGGCGCCTACCGGGGGAACTGGCCGTACCCGGCCCCGCCGCTGCACCCGGAGACCGGGGAACCGCTGGACCTGGCCGGCTTCGACTTCGGCGCCTGGCACGAGGGCATCCGGCCCGAGCTGCTGGACCGCGCCACCCGCAGCACCGACGCCGCCGCCGCCTTCGCCCGCGACTGGCGCCCGCACCTGGTGGTGCACGACATGATGAGCCTGGAAGGCCCGCTGGTCGCGCGCGTCACCGGGGTCCCGGACGTCCTGCAGCTGTGGGGCCCGGTCGGCACCGGCGACGACTACAGCCCGGTGGGCGGGGCGGCGAAGGCGGAGCCCGCGGTACCCGTGGACACCAGCGGCGCGTTCGCCCGCCACGGCGTCGGGGAGATGGGATTCCACCACGTCGACCACGTCCTCGACCCGTGTCCGGCCGCGATCCGCCCCACCAGCCGCGAGCACCGCGTCCCCGTCCGCTACCTGCCCTACAACGGGCCCGGCGCGGCACCGCTGGACCTGCCGCCGCGCACCGGCAGGCCCCGGGTGTGCGTGGTGTGGGGCCGCTCGGCGACCCGGACCTTCGGGCCGGTGGTGAACAAGATGCCGCAGGTGGTGCGGGCGGCGACCGCGCTGGGCAGCGAGGTGCTGCTGCTCGCCTCGCCCGCCGACGCCCGGGAGTGCGGTCCCCTGCCGGAATCGGTGCACGTGCGCACCGATCTGCCGCTGAGCCTGGTGCTGCCGGGCTGCGACGCGGTGGTGCACTACGGCGGCGGGGGAGCGACGATGACCTCGGTGGTGGCCGGGGTGCCGCAGCTGGCGCTGCCCTGCGGGTTCGACCAGACCGCGATGGCCGAGCGGATCACCGCGGCGGGCGCGGGCCTGGACCTGCCGAACTGGGCGGCCGACGAGGAGTCCACCACCGCCGCGCTGGAACGGCTCGTCTCCGAACCGGCCTTCGCGAAGTCCGCCGCCGAGCTCGCCACCGCCTCCGCCGAGCTGCCCGCCCCCGCCGAGGTCGTCCCGGCCCTCGCCCGCCTCGCGGCCTGACCGGGACCCGGCCGTCGTCGGGGCGGCTCGGCGGCTTCCCCGCCGCCGGGCCGCGCGGCGCGCGCCGTCCCGGAGCGAGCGGAGGGCGGATCAGCTGGTGCGGGCGGGGAGGTAGCGGGTCAGCAGGTCGTCGAGGTAACCGGGACCGAAGTCGAGCTCGGCGAACCACGGCACCAGGCGGTGCAGCTTCGCCAGGCTCACCCGGGTCAGCTGCGGCGGTCGCGCAACCCGGTGCAGCTCGGCGCGCACGCCGAGGTGGCGTTGCAGCGCCTCCACCAGATCCGGGACCGCGATCGGCACCCCGGAGGCCACGTTGACGACCTCCCCGCGCACCTCCCGGGAGCACAGCTCGGCGAGCACCGGCGGCACGTGGCGCACGTCCAGCAGGTCCCGGTGCGCGGCGGGGTGCACGGTCACGGAGCCGGCGAGCACGCCGCGCACCAGGGTCGGCAGCAGCTGCCCGGGCTGCTGACCCGCCCCGACCAGGTGCGTCAGCCGGAGCACCAGGTGGCGCGCCCCCGACTCGGCGCAGCGGCGCTCCAGCGCGAGCTTGTGCCTGCCGTAGGCGTTCCGCCCGGTCACCGGCGAGTCCTCGGTACCGGGCACCCCGTCGGAGCCGTAGAGCGCGGCCGAGGAGGTGGACAGGAACACCGCGGTGCGCCCGCTCCGGCGGCAGCGGTCCAGGACCTCGTCGACGAGCGCGGCTTCCCGGGCGAAGGCGGCGGGGTCGGCGGCGGCCGTGGTGGACACCCCGGCCGCGATCACGGTGACCTCGGGGTACCGGTCGCCGCAGTGCGCCGCGAAGTGCCGGGCGAGGAACCCGGAGCCGACGACCTCCATCAGACCGGTGCCCGGACGGCCCGCTCGCGCACCGCGTCCACCAGCCGCGCGGTCTCCTCGGCGGCGTCCAGCCAGGCGCTCTCGCCCGGGTCGCGGTCCAGCGCGGTGCGGGCGAAGGCGGCCAGCGACTCGCGGAACTGGTGGGCCGGGGCCAGCACCCGCTCCTCGGCGTGGTCCTGCTCGTCGATGCGCAGCAGCGGGCGGTGCTCGACGGGCGGGGTGAACGCGCGGTCCAGGGCCAGCGCCGCCGCCGAGCCCCACACCCCGTAGCGGGAGCGGTAGGTGTGCTGGAAGCCGAACTCCAGGTCCGCGAACACACCGCCCGGGGACACCAGCAGCGCGTGCCCGGCCAGGTCCACGCCGCGCTCCCGGTCGATCCGCAGCGCCGCGCCCACCACCTCCAGCCCGGCGCCGAGCAGCAGCTGCGCCGCGCGGATCGGGTACACCCCGACGTCGAGCAGCGCCCCGCCCCCGAGCTCCGGCGAGTAGCGGATGTCCGAGGCGGGCAGCGGTGGGATGCCGAAGGTGGCGGTGAAGGTGCGCGGCTCGCCCAGGCGCCCGCCCGCGAGCAGGTCGGCCACCACCGCGTGCTGCGGGTGGTGCAGGAAGGCGAAGTTCTCCCGCAGCACCAGCCCGCGCTCCCGGGCCAGCCCGGTCAGCTCCCCGGTGCGCTCGCCCCGGTCGGTGAGCGGCTTCTCGCACAGCACGTGCTTGCCCGCGCGCAGCGCGCGGGCGGCCCACTCGTGGTGCAGCGCGGTGGGCAGCGACAGGTAGATCGCGTCGACGCCGGGGTCCTCGACGAGCTCGGCGTAACCGGTGGGGGTGCCGCCGAAGCGCGCGGCGAACTCGGCCGCCTTCGCGGGGTCGCGGCTGGCGACGGCGGTGGTGGTCAGCTCCGGGATCTCGGCGATCGCGGGCAGGGTGCGCCGCCGCGCGATCGCGGAGCAGCCCAGGACCCCGAGCCGCAGGGGCCCGGGACGCGGCGCCGCGGCGCTCACCGCAGGCCCCGCAGGCAGGCGACGAGGCTGCGGGCCTGCACGTTGACGTAGTGGCTGTGCTTGAGCAGCTCGGTGAGCTGGTGCAGCGTCAGCCAGCGGAAGTCCGGCGGCGCCCCGTCGGCGGCCTCCGGCGCCACCTCGATGATCTGGTACCGGTTGCGGGCCTGGTAGAAGCGACCGCCCTCCTCGGAGAGCTCGGTGTCGAACAGCACCTGCCCAGGATCGCGCCGCAGCACCTCGTCGAGGAACGGGGGCCGGTAGTCCACGCCCAGCCCCTCGTAGTTCTCCGGCGTGCACTGCACGGTCGGCGCCAGCTCCACCACGTCGAGGTAGCCGGGTTCCACGCGGGCGTTCACCAGCGCGTGCAGGACCCCGTCCACGCGGGTGACCAGCAGCGCCACCACGCCGGTGCCGTGCGGGCGCAGCAGCGGCTGGGTCCAGCCGCCGACCTCGCGGCTGTTGCTGCGCACGTCGACGGCCAGCACGGTGAAGAAGGCGCCGAGCTCGTGGCGGATCTCGTCCGCGGTGCGCCGCCACCGCCGCACCCCGTGCAGCGGGATGAGGTCGGTGCGGACCAGGTGCTCGGACTGCCGCGCGGTGATCCAGCTGCGGATCTCCGCGGTGGTGTGCAGCGTGCCGGAGCGCGGATCTCCGGAGCGGGCCAGGGCGGCGGCGAGTTCGCCCGGCTCCTCGGCCGCGCCCTCGAACCCGCCGGGGACGCAGGACAGCACGGTGCGGGAGTCCATGTTCACCAGGTTGTCCACCGCCAGCAGCCGGTGCAGCTGGCCGAGCGTCATCCAGCGGAAGTCCTCGTGCTCCTCGACCGGGCCGCTCGCCTCCACGACCATGTTCCGGTTGCGCTTGCGGAAGAACCAGGAGCCCTGCTCGGACTGGAGCACGTCGCTGAGCACCTGCCGTTCGGAGGCGTCGCGGAAGTGCGCCAGGTGCGGGACGGCGCCGCCCTCGTGCACCCGGGTGTAGTTGCTGCGGGTCGCCTGCACGGTGGGGGACAGCTGCACGCCGTTCACGTTGCCCGGTTCCGTCTTGGCCTGCATCAGGAAGTGCAGCACGCCGTCGATCTCGCGGGCCAGGACGCCGAGGATCCCGATCTCCGGCTGGTTGATGATCGGCTGGGTCCAGGAGCGCACCGGGCCGTGGTCGGTCTGCACCCGCAGGCCCTGCACGCGGAAGAACTTCCCGCTGTCGTGGCCGAGGTCGCCGGTGGCGTCGTCGAATCGCCACTTGTGCAGTTCCGCGAAGGGGATCCGGCGCACGTCGTGCAGCTGGGCGGCGCCGCGTTCGGCGAGCCAGGACAGGAGCTCCTCGGTGGAGTGCAGGGCGTCCCGCTCGGTGCTCGCCGAGCGCGCCAAGCGGTGCGGCAGCGTGGTGTCCGGCTGGCGCAGCAGGTTTCCGGCAGGCATGGGGCCTCCTCCGCGCAGGGTCCCGGTGCTCCGCGGGCGGCTCGCCGGGTCGGCCCCCATTCCTACCGGGGAAAGAGTAGGCGAAACCCCAGTCGGGCCGGGTCGGGCCGGGCCGGCCGGATGATTGCGCGCCCGGGGGCCCGGGTAGTCCCGGGTTGATCGCGGGCTCTGTCCGACTGTCCGATCCACCAGGAGGTGTGAGAACGATGACGACCGCACGCGAGATGATGACCCCCGGCACGAGGTGCGTGAACACCGACCAGACCGCCGCCGACGCGGCGCGGCTGATGACGGAGCTCGGGGTGGGCGCGCTGCCGATCTGCGGCAAGGACGACAAGATCAAGGGAGTGGTGACCGACCGGGACCTCGTCGTCAAGGTGCTCGGGAGGGGACGGGACGTGGGCTCGTTCCCCGCCGGTGACCTGAACCAGGCCGAGGCGGTGACGGCGGGTGCCGACGATTCCGCCGAGACGGTGCTGGCGACCATGACGGCGCACGAGGTCCGGCGGCTCCCGGTCATCGACGGCGGTCGGCTGGTGGGCATGGTCTCGCTGTCGGACGTGGCCAAGGCGCTGCCGAACCACCAGGTCGGCGACCTCGTGGAAACCCTGTCCACGGCCTGAGGGGCGGATCCGGAGTTCCGGGGAGCGGCCCGCCGGCGCGGGGCCGCTCCCCGGAACTCGTGCCGCTGGCGGTCCGAGCGGGGCCGCGGGTGGCGGTCAGGCCAGGTGGTGCACCTCCTGCAGGCCGTAGACGGGGGTGGGGATGCCCTCGACGCGGGCCTTGAGCTGCAGGGCCAGGTGCAGCGAGTAGTGCCGGGACTGGTGCAGGTTCCCGCCGTGGAACCACAGGCCCGGTTGCCGGGTCGGCTTCCACATGTTGCGCTCCTCGCCCTCCCACGGCCCCGGGTCCTTCGTGGTGTCCGAGCCGAGCCCCCAGACCTTGCCGACCCGGTCGGCGACCTCCTGGCCGATGAGGTCGGCCGCCCAGCCGTTCATCGAGCCGTACCCGGTGGCGTAGACGACCAGGTCCGCGGGCAGCTCGGTGCCGTCGGCCAGCAGCACCGCGTCCTCGGTCAGCTCGGCGACCTGCCCGTGCGCCAGCCGGATCGAGCCATCGGCGACGAGCTCGGCCGCGCCCACGTCGATGTAGTAGCCCGAGCCCCGCCGCAGGTACTTCATGAACAGCCCCGAGTCGTCGTCGCCGAAGTCGAGCCGGAACCCGGCCGCCTCCATCCGCGCGTAGAACGCGGCGTCGCGCTCCCGAATCGCCTCGCACGCGGGCCGCTGGAACCGATCCATGATCCGGTACGGCATCGAGGCGAAGATCAGGTCGGCCCGGCGGGTGGTCGTGCCCGCCGCCGCGGCCTCCTCGGAGTACAGCGGGGCCAGCGAGAGCTCCAGCAGCGACTCCGAGCGGGAGATGTGCGTGGAGGAGCGCTGCACCATGGTCACCTCGGCCCCGGCCTCCCACAGCGCCGCGCAGATGTCGAACGCCGAGTTGTTCGACCCGATCACCACGGCCTTCCGGCCCCGGTAGGCGTCGGGGCCGGGGTGCCGCGAGCTGTGGTGCTGCTCGCCGCGGAACCGGTCCCGGCCGGGCAGCTCCGGCACGTTCGGCTTGCCCGACACGCCCGTGGCCAGCACGAGGTGCGCCGGGCGCAGCACGACGGGATCGCCGTCGCGCTCCAGCTGCACCGTCCACCGGCCGGTCTCCTCGTCGTGATCGGCCGCGAGGCAGGTCGTCGACGTCCAGTAGTTGATCTCCATGATCGCGGTGTACATCTCCAGCCAGTCCGCGATCTTGTCCTTCGGCGCGAACACCGGCCAGGTGGGAGGGAACTCCAGGTAGGGCAGGTGGTCGTACCAGACCGGGTCGTGCAGGCACAGCGACTTGTAGCGGTTCCGCCACTGGTCGCCGGGCCGGGCGTGGCTGTCCACCACGAGGTGCGGGACGCCGAGCTGGCGCAGCCGCGCGCCCAGCGCGATGCCGCCCTGCCCGCCGCCGACCACCAGGACCTCGGGGCCGCCGCCCTCGGCCATCGCGGCGAGCTCCGCGTCTCGCCGCTCCCGCCAGCTCAGCCGCCCCGGGCGCACCCCGTGCTCGGCGCCGCGGGGCCGCCGGGGGCCGGTCGGCTCCTCGTGCCCGGTGAGTTCGTCCAACGTGGTCAGGAGCGTCCAGGCGCCCTCCTCGACCAGCCGCAGGTGCCCGGTGCCGCGCCCGACGGCCGTCTCGAACGCGAACCAGGCCTCGACCACCCCGTCCGACTCGGTGGGCTCCTCGGTGAGGTGGAAGCCGCGCGCCCCGGTGTTCGCGGCGGTGGCGCGCACCAGATCGGTCACGCCCGCGCGGTCCTCGACGGTCTTGAGGTTCCAGGTGAACGCGACCAGGTCGCGCCAGAACGACGTGGGGGCGAACAAGCCCGCCGCGCGCTCCCCGTCGCACTCGGCGAGCGCGGCCCCGAACCCGGTCAGCCAGGTCTCGGCGCGTTCGCGCGCACCGGCCCGCTCGGTCGTCTCGTGCAGCGTCTCGGACATGACGATGACCTCCCCGCACCGCGCGCGCCGTCACCCGCGACGGCGCGTTCTCCGGCTAGCGAACCCGATCCGGCCGGGGAGCGGGAAGGGGAGTGGCACCGTTGCGGACCCACGTCCCCCGGATGCGGGAGTCAGCCGGCGGTGCCCGTGATGATCGTGCGCGCCGCCTCGGCGGACTTGCGCACCACCTCCTCGACGTCGTAGCCGTTCATCGACAGCACCCCGTCCTGGTAGAAGGTCGCGTAGCCGTGCGCCTGGGTGAGCAGCTGCTCCATCAGCAGCAGCCCGCGCGCCGCGTCGGGGGCCGCGGCGAACGAGAGCGCCAGGTACTCGTCGATGAGCAGCCGCCGTTGGGCGTGCAGCTCCGCGAAGCCCGCGTCGCGCAGCGGTTCGGCGAACACGACGTGCAGCCCGGCGCGGTGGCGCAGCATGTGCGCGGTGTAGGCGGCGGCCGCGGCCGCCAGCCGGTCGGCGGGGTCCTCGTGCGCGGCGGCCGCCTCGACGACCTCGGCGCGCAGCTCCTGCGCGACGGTGCGCGCCACCTCGGCGAGCAGCGCCGCCCGGTCCGGGAAGTGCCGGTAGGGGGCCGCGGTGCTCACCTCGCAGCGGCGGGCGACCTCGGCCACGGAGAACGCGGCGAGCCCGCGCTCGGCGATGAGCTCGCGCGCGGTCCGCACCAGCGCCTCCCGGAGCTCTCCGTGGTGGTAGCCGCGCGGTGTGGCAGGGCTCAAGTCCGATCGCCTCCTGTTCGCGGGTCGGCGGGTCCCGATCTGATTCCCGCCCTGACGGAGATCACACACCAGGCGGGGTGTGAGTTCTCGGACAGGGTCTTTCGATTGCGCCCAATGTAAGTGCTCTCTAACTTTGAGGGGGCGCATGAACGCATGGCAATGCGCGCACGAGAAGTGACTGGAGGAACGCATGGCCCCGACACCCGCCCTGGCCGCCCCGCGGCCGGGCGCTCCGCTGGAGCGCACCACCATCGACCGTCGCGACCTGCGCCCGGACGACGTGCTCATCGACATCGCCTACGCGGGCATCTGCCACAGCGACCTGCACCAGGCGAGCGAGGAGTGGGGTGAGGCGATCTTCCCGATGGTTCCCGGGCACGAGATCGCGGGCACCGTGGCCTCGGTCGGCTCCGAGGTCACCGCGCACCGCGTCGGCGACCGGGTGGGTGTCGGCTGCATGGTCGACTCCTGCGGGGAGTGCGAGGCCTGCCGCGCGGGCACCGAGCAGTTCTGCGCCCGCGGCAACGTGCAGACCTACAACGGCGTCGGCTTCGACGGTGAGAACACCTACGGCGGCTACAGCGGTCAGGTCGTCGTCCGCGACGCCTTCGTGTGCCGGATCCCCGACGGGGTCGGCCTGGACGAGGCGGCGCCGCTGCTGTGCGCGGGCATCACCACCTACTCGCCGCTGAACCAGTGGGGTGCCGGGCCCGGCAAGCGGGTCGCGGTGGTCGGGCTCGGCGGGCTCGGCCACATGGCGGTGAAGATCGCCGCCGCGATGGGTGCCGAGGTCACGGTGCTCAGCCAGAGCCTCAAGAAGCAGGAGGACGGGCTGCGGCTCGGGGCGGCGGCCTACCGCGCGACCTCGGACCCGGACACCTTCACCGCGCTGCGCGGGAGCTTCGACCTCATCATCAACACCGTCTCGGCGGAGCTGCCGGTGGACTCCTACCTCTCGCTGCTGGCCACCGGTGGCGCGATGGTGAACGTGGGAGCCCCGCCGGTCCCGTTGTCCTACAACGCCTTCTCGCTCATCGCGGGCAACAGGTCGCTGGCCGGGTCGATGATCGGTGGCATCCGGGAGACCCAGGAGATGCTGGACTTCTGCGCCGAGCACGGCATCGGGGCCGAGATCGAGACCATCGGAGCGGACCAGGTCAACGAGGCCTACGAGCGGGTGCGCAACAGCGACGTCCGGTACCGCTTCGTCATCGACACCGCTACGTTGTGACGCTCCCGCCCTGCTCGGCGGGGTGAGCGGCGGAACCTCGGCGGCTTCCTCGCCGCGGGAGCGGCCCGTGCTCGGGCGGTCCTCGCGAGGAAGCCGCCGGGAGTCGTCCGCGCGGGTCGTGCCGTCGGCGCTCGGCGGGTTCGCCGCCGAGCGGAACGAGGACGACGCCGCGCCGCTCCCGCGCGGGGCCGCCCGATAAAGTTGATCTCCAGCGGGGGAGGTCGGCGAGCGGGGGAGTGGCATGAGTGCGCGGGAGCGCGTCCGGACCGTCGTCGAAGCGCCCGCGTTCCACGCCGTCGTCGTCGGCGTCATCGTGCTGAACGCGATCACGCTCGGCTGCGAGACCGCGCCGGGGCTGATGGCCCGGTACGGCGTGCTGCTGCACGCGATCGACCGCGCCGCGCTCGCGTTCTTCCTCGTGGAACTGGCCGCTCGGGTGCACGCGCACGGGCGGCGCTTCTTCGCGGATCCCTGGAACTGCTTCGACCTCGTGGTCGTCGGCATCGCGCTCGTCCCCGCCTCGGGCGGGTTCGGCGTGCTGCGCGCCCTGCGCATCCTGCGGGCGCTGCGGTTGATCTCGGTGGTGCCGAGCATGCGCCGGGTGGTCGCCGCGCTGCTGTCCGCGCTGCCGGGCATGGCCTCGATCGCGGCGCTGCTCGCGCTGATCCTCTACGTCGCGGCGGTGCTGGCCACCACGCTCTACAGCGAGATCGCGCCCGAGTACTTCGGCGACCTCGGCGACTCGCTGTTCACCCTGTTCCAGGTGATGACCGGTGAGGCCTGGTCGGACGTGGCGCGCGAGGTGATGGCCGAACAGCCGGTGGCCTGGGTCTTCTTCGTCGGCTACATCGCGGTGACCACGTTCACCGTGCTCAACCTGTTCATCGCGGTCGCGGTGAGCGCGATGGAGAGCCAGGTCGGCCGGGAGGAGCGCCCGGCGGCCGACCGGGCCGCCGTGCAGGACCTGCTGGGCGAGGTCCGGGCCCTGCGGGCGGAGGTCCGCGAACTGCGCGAGACCCCCGCCGCCGCGGGGCGGTGACGGGCCGGGGCTCGACGGCCCCGGCCCGCCCGGCTCACAGCGAGGACGCGAGGCGGTTCGCCAGCAGGCTGGTGAACTTCGCCGGATCGCGCAGCTCCCCGCCCTCGGCGAGCAGCGCCATCCCGTACAGCAGCTGCGCGGTCTCGGTGAGGTCCGCGCGTTCCCCGTGCTGGCCGTAGGAGTCGCGCAGCCCGCTCACCAGCGGGTGCGTCGGGTTGATCTCCAGGATCCGCTTGACGCGCGGCACCTGCTGGCCCATCGCCCGGTACATCTTCTCCAGCGTGGGCGTCATGTCCTGGTTGTCCCCGACGATGCAGGCGGGCGAGCTGCTCAGCCGCGAGGACAGCCGCACCTCCTTGACGTCCTCGGACAGCGCGGTGCTCAGCCAGGACAGGACCCCGGAGAACTCCTCCTTCTGCTGCGCGTCCTGCTCGGAGTCCTCGTCGAGGTCCACCTCGCCCTTGGTGATCGACTGGAAGCGCTTCCCGTCGAACTCCGGCACCGACTCGACCCACATCTCGTCGATCGGGTCGGTCAGCAGCAGCACCTCCAGGCCCTTGTCCCGGAACGCCTCGATGTGCGGGGAGTTCTCCACCTTCGCCCGGGAACCACCGGTGATGTAGTAGATCACCTCCTGGCCCTCGGGCATCCGCTCGACGTACTGGCGCAGCGAGGTCTTCTCGGTCTCGTCCCGGGTCGACTCGAACGAGGAGATGTCCAGGATCAGCTCGCTGTTCTCCGGATCACCGACGATGCCCTCCTTGACCGCCTGGCCGAAGTTCTCCCAGAAGGTCGCGTAGCGCTCGGCGTCGTTCGCCTGCAGCTCCTGCACGGTGGTGAGCACCTTCTTCACCAGCCGGCGGCGCACCATCTGGATCCGGCGGTCCTGCTGCAAGATCTCGCGGGAGACGTTGAGCGAGAGGTCCTGGGCGTCCACCACGCCCTTGACGAACCGGAGGTACTCCGGCATCAGCTCTTCGCAGTCGTCCATGATGAACACGCGCTTGACGTAGAGCTGCGCGCCGCGCTTCTGGTCCCGGGAGAACAGGTCGAACGGGGCGGTCGCGGGCAGGAACAGCAGCGCCTGGTACTCGAAGGTGCCCTCGGCCCGCAGGTGGATGGTCTCCAGCGGGTCGTTCCAGTCGTGCGCGACGTGCTTGTAGAACTCGTTGTACTCCGACTGCTCGACCTCGCCCTTGGGCCGCGCCCAGAGCGCCTTCATGGAGTTGATCGTCTCCAGCTCGCGGGTGGTCTCGCCCTCCTCGCCGGGCTTGTCCACCTCCAGCCGGATCGGCCACGCGATGAAGTCGGAGTGCTTCTTGACGATCTGCTTCAGGGTCCGGGTGTCGGTGTAGTCGAGCAGCCGGTCCTCCTGGTCCTCGGGCTTGAGGTGGAGGATGACCGAGGTGCCCTGCGGGGCGTCCTCGATCGTCTCGATCGTGTAAGTCCCCTCGCCGGAGGACTCCCAGCGCGTCGCGCTGTCCTCGCCCGCCTTGCGGGTCACCAGGACGACCTTGTCGGCGACCATGAAGCTGGAGTAGAAGCCGAGCCCGAACTGTCCGATCAGCTCCTGCGCGGCGGCCGCGTCGGAGGTGTCCCTGAGCTCCTTGAGCAGTTCCGCGGTGCCCGACTTCGCGATGGTGCCGATCAGGTCGCGCACCTCGTCCTTGCTCATGCCGATGCCGTTGTCCCGGATCGTCAGCGTCCGCTGCTCCTGGTCGGGCTCCAGCAGGATGTGCAGGTCCTCGGTGTCGACCTGCAGGTCCTTGTCCTGGTAGGAGGCGAGCCGCAGCTTGTCGATCGCGTCCGAGGCGTTCGAGATGATCTCCCGCAGGAACGTGTCCTTGTTCGAGTAGATGGCGTGCACCATCAGCTGCAGCAGCTTCTGCGCCTCGGCCTGGAACTCGGCCGTTTCCACCTGCGTGCTCATGGACTTCCTTCCTGGCGCACCTCGCGTGCCGCCGTCGACGCCGTGGGGGTTCCGCCGGCCGGTCCGGCCGGGATTCCGCTGGCGTGAGATTACTTGGTCGCTCACCGGGACGTGCACGCCTTCGACCGGGGTTCCCGCCGGTGGCGGGCGGTCCGGCATGCTGTGCGGTGTGTCCGGTTCGGAGAACTCCTCGAAGCGAGCGCTGCGGTCCGATGCCCGGCGCAACCTCTCCCGGATCCTCGCGGCCGCGCGGGCGGAGCTGACCGAGCGCGGCCCGGCGATCCGGCTGGAGGACGTGGCCCGCCGCGCCGAGGTCGGCCCGGCCACCCTGTACCGCCGCTTCGCGGGCAGGCAGCAGCTCGTGCGCGCGGTGTTCGACGAGTACTTCACGACCGAGGTGGAGCCGCTGCTGCACGAGGCGGCGGCCGATCCGGACCCGTGGCGCGGACTGCGCCGGGGGCTCGGCGACAGCGTGGCCACGGTGGTGCGCAACTCCGCGCTGCTGCGCGCCGCCGGGGAGTCCGGGGTGCCGTTGAACGACGTGGTGCCCCGGTTCCTGGCGCCGATGGGCGAGCTGCTGCGGCGCGCGCAGCGCAGCGGCGTCGTCCGGCCGGAGCTGGTGGAGCGGGACCTCACCGCCGTGCTGGTGATGGCCCTGTCGGCGGCCAGCAGCGGGGTGGCCGAGGAGACCACCGGCGGACCGGAGGGCTGGCGGCGCTACTTCGCGGTGCTGCTGGACGGCTGCCGCGCGGAGGCGGCCACCGAGCGGCTGCCGTTCACCCCGGACGACGAGGAACGCTCAGGGAATTCTCAGCCGGATTAAGTGAGAGGACGTTCTCACTTGGGTAGTGTCGAGTGCGTTCCCCACCTCGATCAGGAGGGCCTGATGTCCTCAGCACCGACCGATCCCGCCCCCGCCCCCGAGCTCCCGTTGCACATGCGCCGCAACGGGTTCGACCCCGTTCCCGACCTCGCCGCCCGGCGCGAGGAGGCCGCCCCCACCCCGGTCGTGACCCCGTTCGGCGCGCGGGCGTGGCTGGTCACCCGGTACGCCGACGTCCGCGCGCTGCTCGGTGACGCGGAGACCTTCAGCAACGCCTGGGAGCGCCCGAACTCCGAGCTCTCCGCCGAGGAAGCCGCGGAGCTGCGCCGGGGCAACCTGCTCGCCCTCGACGCGCCGGAGCACACCCGGCTGCGGCGGATGCTCACCCCGGAGTTCACGGTGCGGCGGATGAAGCGGCTGGAGCCGCGCATCGTCGAGATCGTCGACGAGCACCTGGACGCGATGGAGCGCGCCGGAGCGCCGCGCGACCTCGTCGCGGACTTCGCGCTCCCGATCCCCTCGCTGGTGATCTGCGAGCTGCTCGGGGTGCCCTACGTCGACCGCGCGAAGTTCCAGGAGCGCACCGGCGTTCTCCTGGACACCTCGCTGCCGGAGCGGGAGCGGGTGGCGGCGGACATCGCGCAGCGCGAGTACATGCGCGAACTCGTCGTGCGCGCGCAGACCGAGCCCGGTGACGACCTGCTCGGCATGTTGATCCGCGAGCACGGGCACGAGCTGGAGACGTCCGAACTGGTGGGCATCGCGAACCTGCTGCTGCTCGCCGGGCACGAGACGACCTCGAACATGCTCGGGCTCGGCACCCTGGCGCTGCTGCGGCATCCCGAGCAGCTGGCCCTGGTGCGCGACGACCCGGAGCAGGTCGGGCCCGCGGTGGAGGAGCTGCTGCGCTGGCTGAGCATCGTGCACACCGGGGCGCCCAGGGTGACCACCCGGGAGGTCGAGATCGGCGGCGAGGTGCTCCCGGCGGGTGCGATGGTGCTGTTCGCGCTGCCCGGGGCGAACCGGGATCCGGAGCTGGTGGCCGATCCGGACGTCCTCGACGTCACCCGCAAGCCCGCCGGGCACATCGGCTTCGGCCACGGGGTGCACCACTGCCTCGGGGCGCCGCTGGCCCGGATGGAGATGCGCATCGCGTTCCCGGCCCTGCTGCGCCGCTTCCCCGAGCTGCGCTCGGCGACCCCCGACGACGAGATCGAGTTCCGCAGCTACCACTTCGTCTACGGCCTGAAGAAGCTCGACGTCACCTGGTGACGACGCGGCCGCCACGGCCCGCGCACCCGTCCCCGGCGGGTGCGCGGGCCACCGCCGTGCGCACGACGCGCCGGACCGCGTCCGGCACCTGAGCGCGGTCGGGCCGACCACCGGGCCCCGGGCCGCCCGCGGGCCGCTGGGTCCGGCGTCGCCGGCCGCGTCAGAAGGAGCTCAGGGTGGGGTCGTGGTCGGTCTCCCCCACGGGGTACATGCTGGTCATCCAGTGGTAGAAGTTGTCCCCGCGCTCGCGGAGCAGCGCGTAGAGGCGGTGCAGCATCCCGTCCCGGACCTCGCGGAGCTCGGGCTGCTCGTAGCGGTTGTGCAGCTCGTCGGGATCCAGCTCCAGGTCGTAGAGCTCGTTGTGCGACTCGGGGTTGACGACCAGCTTGTAGCGGACCCCGCGCAGCATCCGCTGCGGGTACGGGAAGTGGTGGCCGTGGTACTCGGCGACGACGTCCGGTGCCCACTCCGGCCGCTCGCCGCGCACCAGCGGCAGCAGGCTGCGGCTGTCCACCGCCGGGGCCGGGTCCTCCCCGGCCAGTTCCAGGATCGTGGCGGTGAAGTCGGTCAGGGTGACGAACTCGTCCCGGACCTGCGGCGGCTGCCCGGGGACCGAGACGATGCCGGGGATCCGGTAGATGTCGTCGTACATCGCCGGGCCCTTGTCGTGCAGCCGGTGCGCGCCGGTGAACTCGCCGTGGTCGGCGGTGAACATGATGGAGGTCCGGTCGGCCAGCCCGAGCTCGTCGAGCGCCCGGCGCAGCCTGCCGACCTGCTCGTCGATGAGCGTGACGTACCCCCGGTACACGGCGATGAGCTTGCGGCTGGTCTCCGGCGACATGGTGTCGAACGCCCAGTGCGCGCTGTAGTTGCGCTGCACCGGTGGTTTCCCCTCGAAGGTCTCCTGCGCCGAGCGGGGCAGCTCGATCTCGTCCGGGTCGAACAGGTCGTAGTAGGCGTCCGGCAGCAGGTACGGCAGGTGCGGGCCGAAGTAGTGCGTCGCCAGGAAGAACGGCTTGTCCGAAGTGGACTCGTCGGCGGCGAAGCGCTCCAGCATCTCGATGGTGCGGGTGGTCAGGTAGTGCTCGAAGGTCGCTTCCACCGGCTGCCGCAACCGCGCCGCGAGCAGGTTGCCGGGGTTGCCGTTCGGCGCGGTGCCCCGCACCTCCTCGCGGATCGCGTACGGCGGCAGCCCGCGCTCGTCCAGGTAGGCCAGGTAGTCCGGGTGATCGACCGGGTTGTGCCAGCCGGGCAGGTCGGGCCCCTGGAACCCGTAATCGGCGGCGTTGCGCCGCACCCCGCCGTGCCACTTGCCCAGCAGCCCCAGGTTGTAGCCGCGCTCCGCGAGCCGCTCGGAGAAGGTGAACTGTCCGGGACCCAGGTCCTCCAGGTAGCCGACGTTGCGCTCGTAGTTCGCCAGCAGCTTGTGCCGGAACGGCGCGTGTCCGGTGAGCAGGCTCGCCCGGGCCGGGGTGCAGATCGCGGTGGGGGTGAAGCAGTTCGCGAACCGGGTTCCGCTCGCGGCGATCGCGTCCAGGTTCGGGGTGCGCACGGCGGTCGGATCGCCGTAGCAGCCGAGGGTGTCGATCCGGTGCTGGTCGGTCATCAGGAACAGCATGTTGCGCGGCAAGGGGGAACTCCTCGGGAACGGGGGCGGATCAGGAGCCGGTGGCGGCCGGGACCGACGGTCCGGGGTCGCCGGGGCCGGGCAGCGGGTAGCGGGCCAGCAGCGGGGACTCGCGCAGCGCCAGCGCCAGGCCGCCGAGCGCACCGCCCCAGGGCGCGGTGGTGGCGGTGCCGAACCCGACGCCGCGCAGCGAGCGCATCCCGCGCTCGGCGAAGGACGTCCGCAGCGGCTCGGCGAACGGCTCGCCGAGGTCCGCGAGTTCCCCGCCGAGCAGCACGCGGCCGGGGTTGACCGCCGTGCACAGCGCGGCCAGCGCCGCACCGGCTCGCGTCCCGGCGGCGCGGATCGCCTCGCGCTCCGGGCCCGGCCGCTCGGCGGCGGCGCGCAGCACGCTCCAGCGGCGGTGCCCGGTGGCGCGCAGCAGCGCGGGCACCGAGGCGTACCGCTCCAGGCAGCCGCGGCCGCCGCACCAGCAGTCGGGGCCGTCCTCGGCGACCGGCAGGTGCCCCAGCTCGGCGGCGACCCCGCCGGTGCCGCGCACCAGCTGCCCGCCGATGATCAGCCCGCCGCCGACGCCGTGCGAGAAGTGCGCGTAGAGCAGGTCGGCCGCCCCGGTGGCCGCGCCCCAGGTGGCCTCGGCCAGCGCGGTGAGCCGGGTGTTGTTGTCCACTCCCACCGGGGCGCCGAACGCGCGGGCCAACCGGTCGGCGACCAGCTCCCGCCCGCGCGGGGCGTGCTCGGCCAGCCCGCCCGCGGGAGCGAGCACCAGCTCACCGGGTCCGGTGGAGCCCACCCCGATCCCGGCCAGCGAGTCCAGCGAGATGCCGTGCCCGGCGGCCGCCTCCCGGACGGCGCGCTCGGCCAGCGCCAGCCGGTCGGCTGCGCTGCGCGCGGCGCCGTACGGCAGGTCCGCCCGCGCCCGCACCCGGTGCGCGGCGTCGGCCAGCACCAAGCGGAGCCGGTTGCGGCCCAGTTCGAGTCCGAGGTACTGGCCCGTCGCCGGGTTGAGCACGAGCCCGGAGGTGGGGCGCCCGCGCCGGTTCGAGGGCGCGCGTTCGGTCTCCACGACGACACCGCGCCGGAGCAGGTCGCCCAGGATCGCCGAGAGCGTGGTGCGGGAGAGCCCGCTGCGCTCGGCGACCTCGGCCCGGCTGAGCTCCCCGCGCTCCCGCAGGCAGCCGAGCACCCGCTCGGCGTTGTCCTGGCGCAGCCGGTGCAGCGCGGTCGGTGCGTCCTCGGCGGTCATGGGCCGCAGCGTAACCGCGCGTCCGCTGATTTTCGACCGGGCTCGGTCAGAAAGTGCGTCCGGATTCTGACGGAGTGTTGACGCAAATCGCGGGTGGTGCCAGTCTCCTTCGCACCGAGCAGCCCGGAACACCGTGGTTCCGCCGCCGGAAGTGGAGATGCCGCATGTCCGAATCCCGCACGCAGCCGCCCACGACGGCGGGCGCCGCGGCGCGTTCCGTGTTCTTCTTCGGCTCCTTCGGCGGGATCCTCGCCGGGTACGACCAGGGCATCGCGGCCGGGTCGCTGCTGTTCATCTCGCCCGCGCTGGGCCTCACGCCGTGGACCAAGGGCCTGGTGGTGAGCTCGCTGATGTTCGGCGCCATCCTCGGCAGCCTGGTCGCGGGCTCGCTCGCGGAGCGCTGGGGCCGGCGACCGATCCTGCAGGTCGGGGCGGCCGTGTTCGGGATCTCCGCGCTGGGCATGGCGCTCGCGCCGAGCGTGGCGGTGCTGGTCGCCGCGCGGGTCCTCGGGGGGCTCGCCGTCGGCATCGCCTCGGTGGTGGTGCCGACCTACCTGTCCGAGCTGGCACCCACCCGCAACCGCGGCGGCATCGCCACGCTGAACCAGCTCATGATCGCGATCGGCATCTTCGCCGCCTACGTGATCAGCCTGGTGCTCTCGCCCTGGGGCGCGTGGCGCTGGATGCTCGGACTCGCCCTGGTGCCCTCGTTGCTGCTGCTGATCGGGGTGTCCCGATCGCCGGAGACGCCGCGCTGGCTGGTCGCCCGCGGCCGGGAGGACGAGGCGCGCCGCGTGCTGGGCAGGCAGGTCGGCGAGCAGGAGGCCGATGCGGTGCTCGACGACATCCGCCGGGCCAGGGACGCCGAGCCCCGGCGCGAGCGCGCCCGCTGGCGGGAGCTGCTGACCCCCGCGTTGCGGCGGCCGTTGCTGGTCGCGGTGGGCCTGGCGCTGCTGCAGCAGTTCATCGGCATCAACACGATCGTCTACTACGCGCCGACCATCCTGCGCGCGGCCGGGTTCGGCGACAGCGCCGCGCTGCTCAACAGCGTCGGCCTCGGTGCCCTGTCCATCGTGACGACGCTGATCACCGCGCGGGTCGTCGATTCCGTGGGGCGCAAGCGGTTGCTGCTGATCGGCGGAACGGCGATGTTGCTGAGCATGACCGTGCTGGCGGTGCTGTTCGGCGGCGAGCTGCTGGACGGCGTCGCCGGGGCCACCGGTGCCGTGCTGTGCCTGGCGGTGTTCAAGGTCGCGTTCTCGCTGAGCTGGGGGCCGCTGATGTGGGTGCTGCTGCCGGAGCAGTTCCCGCTGCGGGTGCGCACCCTCGGCGTCGGGGTGGGCTCGTTCGCGAACTGGACGGGCAATCTGCTGGTGTCGCAGTTCTTCCCGGTGCTGCTGGTGTTCGGGGCGGGTGCGGTGTTCGGCATCTTCGCCGGGTTCGCGGTGCTGGCGCTGATCTTCACCGCGACCTGCCTGCGCGAGACCTCCCGCCGCAGCCTGGAGGAACTGGAGCTGGACGCCTGATCCTCCCGGCTCGGGGTGAGCGGATGCGTCGTCGCGGGTGAATCGAGCCGCATCCGCCCCCGCGCGCTTTCAAGATCATGTTCAATGGTCCCGGGACCGCGCGGTGATCGCCGGTCCGGAGGATCCGGCGCCGCGCCGTCCGGGCGGGCGCCCGCCCGCAGCGCGGACGCGGTGCCGCGGCGCGAGGGGCGGACGAGATCATGGAGGCGGGCGGACACGCGTGCACGGGTGCGCTGGCGGGCGCGGCGGCGAGCAGCGCGCTGGGCGCGTTCACCGGCGCGGACCTGGGAATCGCGGGGACGGCGGTGGGCGCCCTGCTGGGCGCGGGCGCGGCCCTGCTGCCGGACCTCGACGCGGACGGGGCGACGGCCTACCGGAGCGGAGGCAGGGTGACCGCGGTGGTGGGGGAGTGCTTCCAGTGGCTCGCGCGCACCGCGTACGGCGGCACCCGATTACCCCACGACCCCAACGGGGACGGGGAGCACCGCGGTCTCGTGCACACCCCGCTCTTCGCGGCGGCGCTGGGCCTGCTGGTGGCGCTGGGAGCGCTGCTGACCCCGTGGGTGACCGGGGTGGCGATGGTCCTGGTGCTGGCGCCGGGAATCTCCGCGCTCTCCCGCTCCGGCCCGCGCTGGGTGCGGCGGAACCTGCGCACCGACCGCGATCCGGTCGCGCTGGTGGTCGCGATCGGCATCACCTGCGCGCTGGCGCTGGCCGGGGCGATGGCCGAGCTCGGTTGGTTCGCCGGGCTGTCGATCACGATGGGGATGATCGTGCACTCGGTGGGCGATTCGGCCACGCGCAGCGGGATCTGCTGGACCTACCCGATCCGCCGCCGCTGCGCCAAGTGCGCGCGCAAGTCCTCGGCGCGCTGCTCCGGGGCGCGTTGGCGCCGCGGCCACGTGCTGCCGAAGTCGCTTCGCTGGAGCGTCGGTTCCCGGCGCGGCAAGCGCATCGAGCGCGCCATCGAGGTCGTCTGCCTGCTCCTGGTCGCGGTCCTGCTGCTGCCCGACGTCGCCGAGCTGGCCCGCACCCTGGGCTGAGCCCGGCCCCGGCGCGGGGTGCGCGCCGAGGCCGGCTCGTCCGACGGCGAGACCCCCAGCTCGCCGTCGGGCCTCCGGGGCGACCGAGGCCGATCCGGCGCCGGTCGCTCGCGCGGCACCGAGCCGGAGCGCTACCGGCGCAGCAGCGCGGCGGCGGCCACGACAGCGGCGACCCCGACCAGGACCAGCGCGAGCAGCGCGAACCCGTGCTGTCCCGGCGAAATCCACGCCTCGGCCACCGCGCCCGCGCACACCGTCCCGCCCCACACGTACGGCCCACCCCCGCCCCGCCGGCCGCGGGGCCGCCGGAACGCGCCCTCCGAGGGCGAGGCGGCGCGGGCTGAGGAAGTCGTTGTCATGGAAGACCCTCCTGGCGGTCACCGGGGCGTCAGCTGCCTGCCTCCGTGGTAGACCTCGCGAGGAGTTCGTTCCGCGTCAGAAGTCACGCTCGACCGGATGAGCTTCCGCTGCCGGGCTCACCGGGTGGGGCGGAGGCCGGTGAGGACGACGTCGAGGAGGTGGTCCGCGCGGGTCCCTCCGGAGCGGTGCCAGAGGAAACCGCACAGCAGCAGGAGATCGTCGGCGTCGACGTCCGAGCGCAATTCGCCGGTGGCGCGGCCCGCGTCGAGCAGGGCGGTGACGGCGGCGTGCACGCGGTCGTGGTGTTCCGGGGCGAGGTCCGCGCGGGTGGCGGCCTCGACGGCGCGGGAGAGGCCGTGCTCGGCGCGGGCGCAGCGGTCGAGCTGGTCCAGCCAGCGGCGCAGCGCTTCCAGCGGCGGGTGCGTCGCCAGCAGGCCGGGAGCGGCGGCGAGCAGCGCCTGCACGTCGTGCTCGTGCAGCGCGAGCAGCAGCGCGTCGCGGTTCGGGAAGTGCCGGTAGAAGGTGCCCTGGCCGACCCCGGCGCGCTTCGCGATCGAGTGCAGCGTGGTGGCGGCGGACTCGGCCAGCGCGGTCGCGGCCACGTCCAGGATCCGCGACCGGTTCCGCTCGGCGTCGGAGCGCTCGGCCCTGCCGGATGCTCCGGGCACGTGATCCCTCCCCGCGTCGAGCGAACGTTCCCGCGTCGACCGCTGGCAGCGTACCGCTGCGAGCGCGCGCAAGGTGGGCGCGGCACCACGCGGGGCGGCCGTGGGCGGTGGCGGCGAATCTGGTCGGATGGGCGCGGCGAGACGCGCGCCGGGTCTCAATCATTTGACTTAAACGAGCTCCCGGCGGTTAACTGACCGTGAGCGAATGGCCGGTCAGCTGCGGAGATGGCGCAGCGGGCTCCGCCGCCCGGGTGCGGTGGTGAGCCGGTGGGCCGATCGGGGAGTCGAGGTGGTGGTCATGGCGGGCCGGACGGCGCGCAGCGAGCGGGTCGGGGCGACGAAGGATTCCATCCTGCTCACGGCGGAGCGGCTGTTCGCCGAGCACGGGGTGTTCGCGGTGTCGAACCGTCAGGTCAGCGAGGCCGCGGGGCAGGGCAACAACACCGCCGTGGGCTACCACTTCGGGACCAAGACCGACCTGATCCGCGCCATCGTGCGCAAGCGCAGCGAGCCGGTGGAGGCGATCCGGGTGCGGATGGTCGCCGCGATCCCGCCCGACGCGGGCGTGCGGGAGTGGGTCGAGTGCCTGGTGCGGCCGAGCATCGAACACCTCGCCCAGCTGGGCAGGCCCACCTGGTTCGCCCGGTTCGGCGCCCAGGTCATGACCGACCCCGCGTTGCGGCCGATCATGGTGGAGGAATCGCTGACCGCGCCCTCGCTGCGCCAGATCGTCGACGGCCTGCACCGCTGCCAGCCGGACCTGCCCGACGAGGTGCGCGCCGAGCGCGGCGACATGGCCCGCCAGCTGATGGTGCACATGACCGCCGAGCGGGAACGCGCCCTCGCGGAGTCGGTGACCACCCCCCGCGCCACCTGGGACGACGCGGCGAACGGCCTCGTCGACGGGATCACGGGCCTGTGGCTGGCGCCGGTGACCCCCGCGTCGTGAGGGCGCGGGCGCCCGTCACGCCTCGTGCAGGATCCGCTCCGTCTCGGTGACCTGCCTGCTGCCGGGGACCAGCACCTCGGCGGCCGCCTCGAGCCACGCGGCGTAGTGCGGGCTGGCCCGGTGCTCCTCCAGGGCGTCGCGGTCGCGGTAGACCTCGTAGAGGAAGAAGTGGTGGTCGTCCTCGGCGTCCACGAGCACGTCGAAGCTCACGCAGCCCGGTTCCTCGGTTACCGAGGTCTCGGCGTCAGCGGTGATGGCCGCCCGGAACGCCTCCCGGTGGCCGGGCTTGACCTGGAGCGAGACGACGAGCGCGATCACGGTGTTCTCCTCGATCGGTCGGAGGCGGGGCCGGATTCATGGTGCCGGGCGCGCTCGGCACTGTCCCGCCGGGGGCTGCGGCGGACCCGACGCGCCGAGTAGCGTCCGCGCCGACGAGGGGAGGAGACGCATGATCCGGGTGGACGGTCGCACGCTGCGCTGCGCCGACGTCGCCGAGGTGGGCCGCACCGGGGGGCCGATCGAGATCGATCTGTCCACGGCGGCCGTGCGCGTCGCGGAGAACTCCTGGCGGCTGGCGGAGGAGCTCAGCACCGAGCGGGTCGTCTACGGCCGCACCACCGGTGTCGGCGCCAACAAGGACGACCAGGTGCGCGACCAGGACTCCGCCGAGCACGGCCTGCGACTGCTGCGCAGCCACGCCGGCGGCAGCGGTGAGCCGATGCCCGCCGCGCAGACCAGGGCGATGCTGCTGATCCGGCTCAACCAGCTCGTCGCGGGCCGCGCCGGCATCGGACCGGAGATCATCACCGCGCTCGCCGAGGCGCTGCGCACCGGGGCGCTGCCGCTGGTCCACCGCCTCGGCGCCATCGGCACCGGCGACCTCGCCCCGCTCGCCGAGACCGGTCTCGCGCTCGCGGGGGAGCGGTCCTGGCAGACCGGTCGGGTGGAGCCGGTGGAGATCCGGGCGGGCGACGCGCTCGCGTTCATGAGCAGCAACGCCGCCACCCTCGCCGAAGCGGTGCTGGCCACCCTCGACCTGGAACGCCTGACCCGCGCCAGCCACGTCGTCGCCGCGCTCACCTACGTGGCCCTGGACGGGAACCCCGAGGCCTACGCGACACCGGTGCACGAGGCGCGGCCGCACGCCGGGCAGGTCGGCTGCGCCGCCGAGATGCGCCGGCTGCTCGGCCTCGACAGCACCCCGCGACCGGGACGGCGGATCCAGGACCCGTTCGGCCTCCGCGCCTACCCGCAGGTGCAGGGCGCGGCGGTGGACGCGGTGCACTACCTGCGCGACGTGCTCGCGATCGAGATCAACGCGGGCACCGAGAACCCGATGATCTCCGTGGTGCACCGGGACGCCTACCACCACGCGCACTTCCACACCGCCTACGTGGCCTCCGCGCTGGACTGGGTGCGCGCGACCGTGCACCAGGTCGCGGAGCTCTCGGCCGCGCGGCTGGGAGATCTGGTGGAACCGGAGTTCACCGGGCTGCGCCCGTTCCTGGCGGCGGGCCCGCCGGGAAGCTCGGGCGTGATGATCCTGGAGTACGTCGCGCACGACGCGCTCGCGGAACTGCGCCACGCCGCGCTGCCCGCGACGCTCGGCACCGCCGTGGTCTCGCGCGGGCTGGAGGACCACGCCAGCTTCTCCACCCAGGCCGCCCGGGCCACCAGCGCGGCGGCCGCGGCCTACCGGCGGTTGCTGGCCTGCGAACTGGTCGCGGCGGTGCGGGCGCTGCGGATGCGGCGCGCGGACCTGGTGGACATGCCGGTGCGCGCCGCCTACGAGCTGGCCGCCGACACCCTCGACGCCCGCGTCGAGGACCGCTCGCTGACCGAGGACATCAGCCGCGCCGGAGCCGTGCTCGACGAGCTGGTGCGCTTCTGACCCCCCGAGCACGAACACCCCCCCCACGAAATCCCACCCCCGATGACCCCGCGATTTCCCACGAAATCGCACCCGGCTGCGGTGGGGTCCCCGCGATTTCTCGCGAAATCGCGCCGGGTTGCGGTGGGGAGCCCGCGATTTCTCGCGAAATCGCCGTCCTCGGGTGGTGCGGGCCCGCGATTTCTCGTGAAATCGCGGGTCCGCTGCGGCTGGGGTGCATCGGGGTGCATGGCTGGTGCAACGTCCAGGGGGCGGTGGGGGCGTCGTGCGGGGCGGAGCGGGTTCCGGGGCGTGATGGTGCGGGGAACCCGCGAGCTCGTCGGGGCGCGGTGGGGTGGCACGCGGCGCTGGACGGGGGGCGGCCGGGAGCCGAGGTGTAGTGGCGGCCTCGGCGGGGAAGGCGCTGGGGTGCCGGGCACCGACCTAGGAGGTACCGAGTGGCAGAGCCGAAGACCGTCGCGGAGCACATCGTCGAGCGGCTGGGCCGATGGGGCGTGCACCGCTACTACGGCTACCCGGGCGACGGGATCGGCGGCGTGATCGCCGCGCTGCGCACCGCCGACCGCACCACCGGCGGGCCGACCGAGTTCGTCCAGGTCCGCCACGAGGAGACCGCGGGCTTCGCCGCCTGCGCCGACGTCAAGTACGGCGGCAGCGAGATCGGCTGCTGCGCGGTGACCAGCGGGCCGGGCGCGGTGCACGCGCTCAACGGGCTCTACGACGCGAAGTTCGACCACCAGCCCGTCGTGGCGCTGCTCGGGCACACCGCCAGCACCGCGCTGGGCAGCGGGTACTACCAGGAGATCGATCTGACGACCTTGTTCCGGGACGTCGCGAGCGACTTCTGCGAGCAGCTGGTGGCCCCGAGCCAGGTCCGGCACCTGGTGGACCGGGCGTGCCGCACCGCGCTGGCGCACCGGACCGTCACCGCGCTGGTGCTGCCCAGCGACCTGCTGGAGCAGCCCGCGGTGACCGAGCCGCCGGACGAGCACGGCTACCCCCGGACCTCGGCGGTCCCCAGCTCCCCGGTCGGCGCGGCCGAGCCGGAGGCGGTGCGCCGGGCCGCCGAGGTGCTCAACGCGGGGGAGCGGGTCGCGATCCTCGCGGGCGCGGGCGCGCAGGGGGCCACCGCCGAGCTCACCTCGGTGGCGGACCGGCTCGGCGCGGGGGCGGCGAAGGCCCTGCTCGGCAAGACGGTCCTCGATGACGCGCTGCCGTGGGTGACCGGGCCGATCGGGTTGCTCGGCTCGACCGCGAGCTGGCACCTGATGCGGGAGTGCGACACCTTGCTCGTCGTCGGTTCGACCATGCCCTACACGGAGTTCTACCCGGCCCCGGGCCAAGCTCGGGCCGTGCAGATCGACGTGGACGGTGCCCGCTGCGGCATCCGCTGCGAGACCGAGGTCAACCTCGTCGGAGACGCCCGGTCCACCCTGGAGGCGCTGCTGCCGCTGCTGGAGGAGCGGTCCGAGCACCGCTGGCGCGAGCACGTGGCGGCGTGGACGCGGCGCTGGGAGTCCTACAGCCAGCGGCGGGCCACCGCCGACACCAGCGGGCTCAACCCGGAGCTGGTGGTGCGCGAGTTGTCCCGGCGGTTGCCGGACGACGTGATGGTCTCCGCCGACTGCGGAACCGCGACGAGCTGGTACGCGCGGGACCTGGAGATGCGGCCGGGGATGCTCGGCAGCCTCTCCGGGACCCTGCTGTCCATGGGCGGTGGCCTGCCCTACGCCTTGGCGGCGAAGTTCGCCCACCCGGAGCGGCCGGTGGTGGCGCTGGTCGGTGACGGCGCGATGCAGATGAACGGGGTCAACGAGCTGATCACCGTGGCGAAGTACTGGCAGGAGTGGGCCGATCCCCGGTTCACCGTGCTGGTGCTGGCCAACGACGACCTGTCCTACGTGACCTGGGAGACGCGGGCGATGCTCGGCGACAAGCCCTACCCGGAGGCCCAGCACCTGCCCTCGGTTCCGTACGCGCGGTGGGCGGAGCTGCTCGGGTTGGCCGGGCACGTGGTGGAGGACGCCGAGCACGTCGGCCCGGTCTGGGACGCCGCGCTGCACGCGGACCGGCCCGCGGTGGTGGACGCCCGGGTGGATCCGGCGGTGCCGCTGGTGCCGCCGCACGTGACGGTCGCGCAGGCGCTGAACACGGCGGCCTCCCAGCTCAAGGGTGATCCGGACGCGCTCCGGATCATCGCGGACGGCGTCCGGGAGACGGTCGGCGCCAAGGCGCGCTCGGTGCTCGGCGCCCCGGTGATCTGACCGCCGGGTGGGAAGCGCGCCGTCGGCGGCGGGCGGTGCGCCCGTTCAGCGGTGCGGTGGTGCGGTGCGCAGGCGGTGGCGACCGCCGGGGGCGGGGCGGGGCAGCAGCAGGGCTGCCGCGAGCGCCCCGCCCGCCAGCAGCACCGCGGCCCCGATCGTCTTGCGCAGCGCGCCGGGTTCCGCCCGCTGCGCTCGCCGCTGGTCGGCGTAGCTGCGCAGCTGGCGGAGATCACCACCGGCGACGAGGTGGCAGACCTGGTGCGGGCGCATCACCAGTTCGCCGCAGCGAACCGGTCCGGAACCGCCGAAGACCGGGGTGACGAGCACGAGCCCGCCGAGCAGGAGCAGGACGATCGCCGCGAACCACGCGGGGATGCGCGAAGCCATCGTGCCTCCGGAAGCCGTGCCGAGCTCCGTCCTCGTCGCCCGGCGCCGCCGTCCAGTGTGGCCCGGACGGCGCCGCCCGCGGCGGGATGGCGCGAGCGCGGGCGCGAAAGTCCTGATCACGGCATGGCCCGGGTTTTCCGGACCGGACGTCACTCCCGGCGGTCCGGCTCCTCGACGCGGGGCAGCGCCAGGCCCCGCGCACCGAGGACCGAGCAGGTCGCTCCGGGGTCGTAGCGGTGCAGCAGCTCCAGACCGAGCTGCGCGCGCCGCACCCGCTCCCGGCCCAGCGCGATCGCCGTGGGCGTCAGGTGGGTGCCGCTGGGGTAGAGGCCGGGCGCGTTGCGCAGCCCGAACTTCACGTAGACCGGTGCGGCCACCCGCACGATCTCGGCGATCTCGAAGTGCCGCACGAAGCCGCCGAGGTCGTCCGGAGCCTCGACGTAGACGTCCAGCGGCAGGTCGGTGGCCGCCCGGATCTCGGCCAGCTGCCGGATTCCCAGGTCGGTGGGGACGTTGCAGGTGTCGGCGCCGAGCTCCTCGGCGACCCGCACCGAAGCGGGGTTGGCGAGCCCCATCTGGACGCTGATCTTGAATTGGAGATCCGGCGGGAGGTCTCCGGCGGCGCGCATCCGCGCGGCCGTCGCCAGCACCCCGACGTCGGTGATCAGCACGCTGCGCACCCCGGCCTCCGCGCTGCGGCGCACGTCCTCCAGCACGTGCACCAGCCCGTCGACCCCGCAGGCCTGGGCGGCGACCGGGCCGCCGCCGGGCGCGGCGGGCAGCCCGCCGGTGCCCCACCCGGCGAGCGGGCGGGCGAACAGGCTCAGCTCCACGGGTTCGCGCGCCGCGATCCGCGCCATCTCGCCGAGCTCCTCGGCGGTGAGCAGCATTCCGCCGCTGCCCTGCGAGATCCGGTGCACCGGCACGGCCCGCAGGTGCGCCTCGTCGAGCACGGCCTCCAGCACCTCGGGCCCCTCGGTGCTGGGGATCTCCACCCGGTACTGGGCGCCGTCCGGGAACCGCTTGGCGCTGGTGGGCGCGGGGTCACCGCCGCTCGGAAGTCCTTGCCGGTCCAGAAAATCGCGGGTGCCGCGCACGCCCTCAGCTCCTGTCCGAGATATCGAACAACGTTCGGCGAGAGTAGGGCTCTGGCGCGCGACCGGTCAACCCGCTCGCCTACGATGATCCACCGACGGGCCGGGCGTCCGGCGGGCCCGGAACGAGGGGGGCGTCGATGGCGCGAGCGGTTCCGGCGGTGGCGCGCGCGTTCGACGTGCTCGAACTGTTCCTCGACGAGGCGGAGCTGAGCGCCCCGGAGATCATCGCGCGGCTCGGGCTGCCGCGGACCACGGTGCACGAACTGCTCGGCACCCTCGCCGAACGCGGTTACCTGGCGCCGGTCGCCGAGGCGAACCGCTTCCGGCTGGGAGTGCGGGCTTTCCGGCTCGGCGCTGCCTACGCCGATCGCCTCGACCTCGCCCGGGAGGGGCGGCTGGTGGCGGAGGAGGTCTCCCGCCGCTGCCGGGAGACCGCGCACGTCGGAGTGCTCGACGGCGCCGAGGTGCTGTACGTGGCGAAGGTCGACGGCAGCCACCCGGTCCGGATGGTCTCCGCCGTGGGACGGCGGTTGCCCGCGCACTGCACCGCGGTGGGCAAGGTGCTGCTGGCCGCGTTGCCGCCGGAGCGCTTCGCGGAGCTCTACCCGCGGCGCGAGCTGCCCGCCATGACGGCGAACAGCACCACCGACCGCGAGGCGCTGCGCCGCGAGCTGGACGCGATCCGGGCGGCGGGCGGTGCGGCCCGGGAGTGCTGCGAGTCGAACGAGGCGGTCGCGTGCGCGGCGGCCCCGGTGCGCGACGCGGCCGGGGAGGTCGTCGCCGCGCTGAGCGCCTCGGTGCCCATCCCGCGCTGGGACGAGCGGACCGCCGAGGAGCTGGCGCACCTGGTCGGCATCGGAGCTGCGGAGCTGTCCGCCAGGCTGGGCCACGTCGCGGGCTGACGACCGGGATCGGGCTGAGCCCCCGAGCCCCCGCGCCGGTGGCCGATGCCGCGCGGGCCCGTCGCGGCGGTGCCCCGTTCCGGTGATCTTGTGGTTCGTCGGAGTGGTGGGTGATCGCGCGGTCCCGCACGGGGTCCCGGGCGGGGTAGCGTCCGGCCCCTCCGCCGGGACCGCGGCCGGAGAATCCGGTCCCTCGCCGACGGGACGGCGACGCGCGGCGGACGTTCGCTCCGCGCCGCCCGGGGTGGCGGGGCGGTGGGGATCGAGGGCGGAGGGCCTGAGATGCGCGCACTCGCCGTGCTGCGGCGACGCCTGCTGGGGTTGGCCCTGCTGCTGGTCCTGCCGCTCGCCGCGGCCGGGTCCCTCGCCGTCCACGGGGGTGCCTTCGCCCGCACCGCCGACGTGCTGCTGCGCACCGGGACCACCGGCAACCAGATCCCGCCCGAGGCGGACGTCAAGGTCCGCGGCCTCGTCGTCGGCCGGGTCAGCGAGGTCGTGCCCGCGCCGGGCGGTGCGGAGCTGCGGCTCGCGCTGGACCCGGGCTCGATCGACCGCATCCCCGCGAACGTGACGGCGCGGTTGCTGCCCCGGACCTTGTTCGGCGAGCGCTACGTCGCGCTGGAACCGCCGGCGGGCGGCTCGGCGCGCTCCTTGGCGGACGGTGACGTGATCGTCCAGGACAGCGGGGCGGGGGCGGTCGAGCTGGAGCGGGTCCTCGCCGACGCGATGCCGCTGCTGCGGTCGTTGCGCCCGCAGCAGCTGGCGACGACGCTGAACGGGCTGAGCCGGGCGCTGGAGGGCAGGGGCGAGTCCACCGGCCGGACGATCGAGGACCTGAACCGCTACCTCGCCGGGCTCAACCCCGAACTGCCGCTGCTGCGCGAGAACCTGCGGCGGCTGGTCGGCGTGGCCGGGACCTACGAGCAGGCGGCCCCGGACGTGCTGCGGGCGCTCGGCGATCTCGGCGCCACCGCCCGGACGCTGGCCGGGCAGCGGGCCGCGCTTAGCGGGATGCTCTCGCGGCTGACCACCACCTCCGACGACCTCACCGGCTACCTGCGCGAGCACGGACCGGACCTGATCCGGGTGAACGCCTCCGCCCGCCCGACGCTGGAGCTGCTCGCGGAGTACTCCCCGGAGTACCCGTGCGTGCTGGCCCAGGCCGCGGGCATCGTGCCGGAGGCGAACCGGGTCCTCGGCGTCGGAACCGGGGAGCCGGGAGCGCACGTGACGCTGGAGATCACGCCGAACCGGGGCGCCTACCTGCCGGGCCTGGACGATCCGGTGTTCGCCGACGAGCGGGGACCGCGCTGCTACCCGATCGAGCGGGCCCCGCAGTACCCGCCGGACGGCCCCGTCCAGGACGGCACCACCTCGCCGCCCGCCGCCCGCGCCGCGACCGGGGGGTCGCTGCCCGCCTCCTCGGCACCGGACGTCGGGGCGAATTCCCCGGCGGAGCGGCACCTCATCGCCGCCCTCGCCGCGCACCCGGCGGACGGGGCGGGGGTCCCGCCGTGGTCGAGCCTGCTGCTCGGCCCGGTCTTCCGCGGTGCCGAGGTCGCGGTGCTCCCCGGCTGATCCGCGCCGGACCTGCTCGCCGGGCAGGCGCTCGGGGCGGAGGACCGGTTCGCGGCCCCGAACCAGGACGAACAACTCGAAGGGCGCGCTGCTGTCGTCGCGGGTACGTGCTCGGCGGGCGCGGGTGCCCCCTCGGCACGCATCCCGGACGGAGTGGGAAGACGTGGTTTCCGGGAGAGTTCCCCCGATTTCCGGGGTCGCGCCCCCGATCACCCGGCTGGCAGCTGTCCCCCGGAGCGGCCCGCTGGTGTGCTGAGCGCGGTTTCCGCCAGGGGAGGCGGAACCGCAACCGGAGGGAGCACGACGATGAGGGGGAATTCGCGGGCCCGGCGCTGGGTCGCCGCGCTGAGCTGCCTGGCCGCCGCGTGCGCGCTGCCCTTGCCCGCCGCGCTGGCCGCCGACGCGCCGCCGCGCTTCGACGACGGCTTCGGCATCACCGTGCTCGACCAGCCGGAGTGGGTCGACGAGCACCACCGCACCTTCGTGCTGACCGTCGCCACCGACCAGGTTCCGGGGTTCGCGCCGATCGGCCGCCAGGTCTCCGGGGAGCACGCGATCCTGGTCGTGCTGCCCGAGAACTACGACCCGGGCGTCCGCTACCCGGTGAACTACCTGCTGCACGGCTCGCCGGAGCTGCCGGACTCGCCGCGCTACCAGGTCCTGCCGGAGCGGGCGACCGAGGGCGTTCCGCTGATCACCGTGACGCCGCACGGCGGTGGGCGGGGCTGGTACTCGAACTGGGTGGCCCCCGGCGCCTCGGGCGTGCAGAACTGGGAGTCCTTCCACCTGGACCAGGTCATCCCGCTGATCGACGCGAACCTCAGCACCATCGCGTCCCGCGAGGGGCGGGCGATCTCCGGGCATTCGATGGGCGGGTTCGGCGCGTTCCACTACGCCGAGCACCGGCCGGAGCTGTTCGGCTTCGTCGGCAGCTTCTCCGGCGACCTGGACCTGCTCGATCCGAGGATGCGCGGGGCGGTCGTGGGCTCCGCGCTGCTGCCCGCCGCGGGCCTGCCGCTGGATCCGCCGGACGCGGTGTTCGGCTCGCCGGTGTGGCCCGGCGACGCGGTGTGGAACGAGCAGAGCCCCGCCCACCACGTCGAGCCGCTGCGCGGGATGGGGGTGGCGATCTACACCGGCGACGGCGGCGACCTGCTGGACGATCCCGTGCTGGCCGTGGCCGAGGCGGTGGTGCGGGACGCGGCCGCGGTCACCTCCGCGAACCTGACGGCGGCGGGGATCGCGCACCGCTTCGCCGACTACGGCGACGGCACCGGCTGGGGCGAGGGGTGCGACGGCAAGCACGCCAGGGACGCCTGCCTCCAGGCGGACCTGGACGACTACGTCGGCCTGCTCGCGGAGCGCCTCCAGCACCCCTGATCGCGGTCGGCGGGGAACCATTCGCCATAAGACAGTCGTCTGACTTATCTGCTACCGTCGTCGGGGTCCCGAACGTCCGACCGCAGGAGATGTGGATGACCACCGCGGAGCCGAAGTCGTTCCCGTTCAGCGAGCCGGAACGCCTGGACCCGGAGCCCCTGTTCGAGGAGTTGCGCCAGCAGCCGCTGACCCGGGTGCGGTTGCCGTACGGGGAGCCCGGCTGGCTCGCCACCCGGTACGAGGACGTCAAGGTGGTGCTCGGCGACCGGCGGTTCAGCCGCGCCGCGAGCGTCGGCCGCGACGAGCCCCGGATGCGCCCGCTGCAGAGCCCGCCCGACAGCATCCTGAGCGCGGACCCGCCGGAGCACAGCCGGTTGCGCCGCCTGGTGATGAAGGCGTTCACCCAGCGCCGGGTGGAGCTGCTGCGCCCGCGCGCGCAGGAGATCGCCGACGGGCTCGTCGACGGGATGCTGGACCGGGGTGCGCCCGCCGACCTCGTCGAGGACTTCGCGCTGCCGCTGCCGATCACCGTGATCTGCGAGCTGCTGGGCGTGCCCTACGAGGACCGGGCGGACTTCCGGGTGTGGTCGGACGCCTTCCTGTCCACCACCAAGTTCACCCCCGAGGAGGTCGGCCGCAGCGTCGAGCTGATGCGGGAGTACGTGGCGGGTCTGATCGCCCAGCGGCGCGGCACCCGCCACGTGCAGGAGCGCGACGACCTGCTCAGCGGGCTGGTCGCCGCTCGCGACGACGACGACCGGCTCAGCGAGGACGAGATGCTCTCGCTGGCGCAGGCGATCCTCGTCGCCGGGCACGAGACGACCGCCACCCAGATCCCCAACTTCGTCTACGCGCTGCTGCGGCACCCCGATCAGCTCGCGCGGCTGCGCGCCGATCTCGGCCTGGTCCCGCGCGCGGTGGAGGAGCTGATGCGCTACATCCCGCTGGGCAACGGCGCCGGGATCGCGCGCTACGCGACCGAGGACGTCGAGCTGGGCGGCGTGACGGTCCGAGCGGGCGAGCCGGTCCTGCCGAGCACGGCCTCGGCGAACCGCGACCCGGCCGTCTACTCGGACCCGGACGCGCTGGACCTGCTCCGCGAGGAGCCCTCGCACGTGGGCTTCGGGCACGGCGCGCACCACTGCCTCGGTGCCCCGCTGGCCCGGATGGAGTTGCAGGTCGCGCTGGACGTGCTGCTGCGCCGCCTGCCGGATCTGCGGCTGGCCTTGGGGGAGGAAGGCGTGGAGTGGAAGGACGGTCTGTCCACCCGGGGGCCGGAGAGGATGCCGGTCAGCTGGGCGCGGGCCGGCTCCTGACCGGTGACGTCCGGGCGCGGCGGGGCCCGCGCCCGGACGTGCCCCGCTCGCGCTGATGCCCCCGCGCCAGGTGATCGCGCAGCCTGGCGTGCCGGAACTGGTAGGCGGACCCGTGCTGGCGCAGCACGTTGCGCTCGTGGGCGTCCTCCAGGAAGGCCGCGGTCCGCCAGGGCACCTTGCCGCGCAGCGGCAGCCAGAACCGCCCGAACACGAGCCACTCGCCCCAGGCGGTGAACGCGAGCATCGCCGCGATCCCGCCCCCGAGCCCGCTCGACGTCGCGAAGTGGATCGTGGACAGGACGTTCCAGTCCAGCGGGACGCCCCACAGGCTGCCGTCGAGCAGCTCGCGCAGCACGCCGCCGCTGACTCCCACGATCAGCCCGAACACCGGTCCGCACAGCAGGAAGAGGCCCAGCGTCGTCTCGCGGTTCGCGCGCAGCAACGCGGCGGGCGTGGCCGCCGACCGGATGTCGATGGGTGCTTCGAGCGCCGCGATCACTCCGAACACCAGCGTCGCCGCCGTCCCGAACATGATCGCGAACAGCAGCGCGTCGACCCAGGCGCCCGGCAGCGCGCCCGGGCCGTAGGTCCACGCCCGCAGCGCGCCCCTGCCGAGCCCCAGCCCGATCCCGCAGGCGACGCCCAGCAGCGCCGCCACCGCCGTGCGCACCGCGATCCTGCGAACCGACCTCCGCTCCGCGTCGTTCCTGGCGCGCAGCAGCAGCCGCACCCGGGACGGTTCGGCCGGCGTCCGGGAGGTGAGCAGGGCCGCGCCGTGGGCGATCCCGAACAGGGGGCCGCCCACCCCTCCGGCCAGCAGGCCGTCCAGCACGCCGGCGAGCGCCCCCGCCCGGAGACCCATCCCGAGCAGCGAGTACGCCGTCCCGCTCACGACGGTCAGGACGAGGAAGAGGACCAGCCCGGTGACCAACGCCATCACGAGGGCGCGGGAGCTGCGGCGCGTGGTCGCGGCGATCCGCCACCAGCGCAGATCGTGGGTCTCCAGTCCGCGCAGGTGCGCGGCGAGGTGGGCGAGCCACCGCTCGGCGCGATCCGGCGGCCAGCGCGGCGGGCGCTCCGGGTCGTCGTCGTACGCGGTGGGCACCACCGTGCCCAGCAGGTGCTCCTCCACCGCTTCCTCGGTGGGGAAGCGCCGCGCGTCCAGCAGTTCGACGGGGTCGCGGACCCGGTACGCCCTGCGCGCCAGCGAGAACATCAGCGGGGTGCGCAGCACCGCGGCGAGGTGGCGGCTCGCGGAGTGGTCCGGGGCCTCGCGCAACCTGCGCAGCACCGGCTCCCAGTTGGTCTCCGCGCGCCCGTCCACGATGATCCGCTTGGCGCCGCGCCGCAGCTGGTCCGCGACGTCGGCGGGGGACAGCGGCTCCAGCTCGACGACCTCGGCGGCGGCCATCGCCTTGTCCGCCTCGACCGCCGCCGCGTACTGCTGGCGGCGGCTGGTCAGCAGCAGCGGCATCCGGTGCGCGCTGATCCGCCGCAGCGCGCGGGCGTGCAGCCCGTCGGAGATCTCGTCGAACCCGTCGAGAACGGGCAGCACGAGCCCGGCCTTGACCAGGTCGGCGGCCACCCGGGGGCCGCCGGGCTGCGGGTAGTCGCGCGCCAGCCGCTCGATCAGCCAGCCGGTGAGCGGGACGGCGGCCGGGTCCCAGGAGCCGAGGGCGAACAGCACGGGGACGGCCTCGGTGTCGCGCCGCCGGTCCAGCACGTCGAGCACGAAGCGCAGGCACAGGGCGCTCTTGCCCATCCCCGCCTCGCCGAGCACCACCAGCCGCCGGGACGGGACGCGCTCGTGCAGGTCCGCGATCCGGCTCAGCTCACCGGTCAGGTCCGGCCGCTCCGCGGGCCCGGGCCGGTACTCCGCGAGCTCCTCCGCCGCCATCCGGCAGCGCAGCGGCAGCGGGGACAGGTCGTGGACGCGCTCCTCGCGCTCCCACCGGAAGCGGACCTCGCGGGCCAGCGCCTCCAGCGGTCCGGCGAGCGCCCCGGGCGCGGGGGTCCGGTCGAACGAGACATCACCGTCGACCCGCCCGAACTGGTAGACCGAGCCGCCCGCACCGCTGGCGGTGTTGCGCGATGCGGGCTCGTGCTCTCCGGCTCCCGGCATCCACGCCCCTCCCGACGGCGACGTGCGGTGATCTCGAACAGCTGATCACCTCACCGTGCCACAGCACGGCGCGCGGGAACATCGTTTCCGCCGGACCGGGGGAGCCGGGGTTCCCGGCTCACACCAGGAAGTGGAACAGCGGGCTGTCCGGCGGCACCGGCTGGATGCGGTGCGGGATCGCGTCCATCCGCTTCAGCATCGGCTCCAGGTCCTCGGCGGCGCCGAGCTCGATGCCGACCAGCGCGGGCCCGGTCTCCCGGTTGTTGCGCTTGACGTACTCGAACAGCGCGATGTCGTCGTCCGGTCCGAGCACGTCGTCCAGGAAGCGGCGCAGCGCGCCCGGTTCCTGCGGGAACTCGACGAGGAAGTAGTGCTTGCGGCCCTCGAAGACCAGCGCCCGCTCCACGATCTCCGCGTAGCGGCTCACGTCGTTGTTGCCACCGGAGATCAGGCACACCACCGTGGACCCCGGCTCCAGGCCGAGGTCCTGGCCCAGCGCCGCCGGGGACAGCGCGCCCGCCGGTTCGCTGATGATCCCGTCGGACTGGTAGAGGTCCAGCATCTCGACGCAGATCCGGCCCTCCGGCACGGCGACCAGCTCCGGCCGGTGCTCGGCCACCGCGGCGAACGGGTGGCGGCCGACCACGCGCACCGCGGCGCCGTCCACGAACGGATCCAGATCGTCCACGGGGGACGGTTCGCCGCGGTCCAGGGCGAGCGCCATGCTCGCCGCGCCCTGCGGCTCCGCCCCGATCACCCGCACCTCCGGGTGCGTCTCGCGCAACCAGGCCAGCGTTCCGGCCAGCAGCCCGCCGCCGCCGACGGGCACCACCACCGCGTCCGGCACCTTCCCGAGCTGCTCGACGGCCTCCCGGATCACGGTGCCCTGCCCGGCGATGGTGCGCGGGTCGTCGAAGGCCGGGATCAGCGTCCGGCCGGTCTCGGCCGCGTGCGCCCGCGCGGCGGCGTCCGCGTCGTCGTAGGTGTCGCCGTGCACGATGACCTCGACGTGGCGGCCGCCGAACTTCGCGACCCGCTCGCGCTTCTGCCGGGGAGTGGTGCGCGGCAGGTAGACCCGGGCGGTCACGCCCAGCGCCTCGCAGGCGAACGCCACGCCCTGCGCGTGGTTGCCCGCGCTGGCGCACACCACGCCGCGCCCGCGCTCCTCGTCGGAGAGGCGGCAGACGAAGTTGTACGCGCCGCGCACCTTGTACGAGCGGACCGGGGTGAGGTCCTCCCGCTTGATCCGCACGTCGAGCCCGTGCCGCGCGGACAGCCGATCGGCGCGGTGCAGCGGGGTCGGGGGGATCGTCTCGGCGAGCAGCTCGGCCGCGGCGTCCACCTCGGCTGCCCGCACCGGACTTGGTGACACGGCGGGTGACCTCCTGTCGTCTCTCGAACGGGAATCCGCTACGAGCATGGCCCTGCCGTCGCGCCACCGCGCACCCGGGGGGTCGGTGCCGTCCACGTGGTGCGCATCGTGTCCCGCAATCTGGGATATCGGTCGCCGCGTGGGGCGCCCCCGGCCGGATCGGTGATGTCGTGGTCGCGGAGCGCCACCTCGTCGAAGTGACCGCGCCACCCGGCCCGAAGCTCCACCGTCCCTCGCGTCGCAGGACCGTCGATCCGCCCCGGCCCGGCGGGGACGCGAGCGGGCCCCGCACCCGGGAGGGGTGCGGGGCCCGTGGTGGTACCGCGATCCGGCGGCCAGGGCCGCTAGGGCCGATCAGGCCAGGTCGAAGCGGTCCAGCTCCATGACCTTGGTCCAGGCGGTGACGAAGTCGCGGACGAACTTCTCCTTCGCGTCGTCGGCGGCGTAGACCTCCGCGACGGCGCGCAGCTCGGAGTTCGAGCCGAAGACCAGGTCGACCCGGCTGGCGGTGCGCACGACCTCCCCGGCGGCGTCGAAGCCCTCGAAGCTGGTCGAGGCCTCATCGGCGGGCTTCCACGTCGTGCCCATGTCCAGCAGGTTGACGAAGAAGTCGTTGCTCAGCGCGCCCGGCCGCTCGGTGAACACGCCCTGCTGCGACCGCTGGTGGTTCGCGTCCAGCACCCGCAGACCACCCACGAGCACGACCATCTCCGGCGTGCTCAGGGTGAGCAGGTTCGCGCGGTCGATGAGCTGGTACTCGGCGGGCATCGGCACGCCCTTGCCGACGTAGTTGCGGAAGCCGTCCGCGACCGGCTCCAGGTGCGAGAAGGACTCGACGTCGGTCTGCTCGGCGGTGGCGTCACCGCGGCCCGGGGTGAACGGGACCTCGATGTCGTGCCCGGCGGCCTTGGCCGCCTGCTCGACGCCGACACCACCGGCCAGCACGACCAGGTCGGCGAAGGAGACCTGCTTGTCGGAGCCGGAGTTGAACGACTCCTGGACGCCCTCCAGCGCGCTGATCACGGTCGCGAGCTCCTCGGGCTCGTTGACCTCCCAGCTGCGCTGCGGCTCCAGCCGGATGCGGCCGCCGTTGGCGCCACCGCGCTTGTCGCTGCCCCGGAAGGTGGAGGCCGCGGCCCACGCGGTCGACACCAGCTGGCGGACGGTGAGGCCGGACTCGGCGATCGCGGTCTTGAGCCGGGAGATCTCGGCGTCACCGATCACCTCGCCCCGCGCCGGCTTCGGGACCGGGTCCTGCCAGAGCAGCTCCTCGGAGGGCACCTCGGGGCCGAGGTAGCGGTCCACCGGGCCCATGTCGCGGTGGGTCAGCTTGAACCACGCGCGGGCGAAGGCGTCCGCGAACTGGTCCGGGTTCTCGTAGAACCGGCGCGAGATCGGCTCGTAGATCGGGTCGACCTTGAGCGCCAGGTCCGTGGTGAGCATGTTCGGCGCGATCTTCCGCGAGGGGTCGTGCGCGTCGGGCACGGTGCCCTCGCCGGCCCCGTCCTTCGGCCGCCACTGCCAGCCGCCACCGGGGCCCTGGTAGAGCTCCCACTCGTAGCCGAACAGGTTCTGGAAGAAGCCGTTGCTCCACTCGGTCGGCGTGGAGGTCCAGGTGACCTCCAGGCCGCTGGTGATGGTGTCGGCGCCGTGGCCGGCCCCGTGCGCGTTGGTCCAGCCCAGGCCCTGCGCCTCCAGCGGAGCGGCCTCGGGGTCCGGTCCGAGGTTCGAGTCCGGGGCGGCGCCGTGGGTCTTGCCGAAGGTGTGGCCACCGGCGATGAGGGCGACGGTCTCCTCGTCGTCCATCGCCATCCGGCCGAAGGTCTCGCGGATGTCGCGGGCGGCGGCGACCGGGTCGGGCTTGCCCTCCGGCCCCTCCGGGTTCACGTAGATCAGGCCCATGTGGGTGGCGCCGAGCGGCTGCTCCAGGGTGCGGTCGTCCTCGCCGCCGGAGATGCGCTGGTCGCTGCCGAGCCAGGTGGTCTCGGAACCCCAGTAGATGTCGTCACCGGGAGCCCAGGTGTCGGCGCGGCCACCGGCGAAGCCGAAGGTCGTCAGCCCCATCGTCTCCAGGGCGACGTTGCCGGTGAGGATCATCAGGTCGGCCCAGGAGAGCTTGCGGCCGTACTTCTGCTTCACGGGCCACAGCAGGCGACGGGCCTTGTCCAGGCTGACGTTGTCCGGCCAGCTGTTCAGCGGGGCGAACCGCTGCTGCCCGGCGTCGGAACCACCGCGGCCGTCGCTGACCCGGTAGGTGCCCGCGCTGTGCCAGGCCATCCGGATCATCAGCGGACCGTAGTGACCGAAGTCGGCAGGCCACCAGTCCTGCGAGGTGGTCAGCACCTCGTGGATGTCCCGCTTCACCGCGGGCAGGTCCAGGCTCTCGAACTCGGCGGCGTAGTCGAAGTCCTCGCCCATCGGGTCGGCGACCGCGGGGTTCTGGGCCAGCAGCTTCAGGTTGAGGCGGTTCGGCCACCACGCCTCGTTGCCGTTCCCCTGCGTCGGGTGGGGGAGGCGGCCGCCGTGCGCGACCGGGCAACCGCCGGTCGCGGTGTCAGGGCTGTCAGTCACCTGGGGTCCTTTCAGGATCGGTTCGTTCGGGATCGGAACTGGCGCAGGAGGGGCAGGTGCCCCAGTAGATGACCTCGGCCTCGTCGATCGCGAAGCCGTGGTCGTCGGAGGCGGTCAGGCAGGGAGCGGCGCCGTGGGCGCAGTCCACGTCGGCGATCACCCCGCAGGACCGGCACACCACGTGGTGGTGGTTGTCCCCGACCCGCGCCTCGTAGCGGGCGATCGAGCCCATCGGCTGGATCCGGCGCAGCAGGCCCGCCTGGGTCAGCGCCCGCAGCACGTCGTAGACGGCCTGGTGCGAGACCTTCGGGAGCTCACCGCGCACGGCCTCGATGATGGATTCGGTGCCCGCGTGCGGGATCCGGTGCACCGCGGAGAGCACGGCCAGGCGCGGGCGCGTCACGCGGAGCTCCGCGTCGCGCAGCATCCGCTCCAGCTCGTTCGTGGTCCGGTGCACGAGGCCCATTGTCCGGGACTAACTGGAACGAATCAAGTTATCGCCGGGGATGATCTCGTGGTCTCCGCCGTCCAGCGGGCCGGGACCCCTGCTGGTGCGGGCGGTCCCGGCCGGTCACGCGACGACCGCCTCGATCGCGCAGTGGGAGCCCGAGAGCTCGGTGGTCGCCGAGCGCCGCAGCCCGGCGGCCGCGAACAACCGGTCGAAGCCCGCGAGGTCGCGCTCGCGGCCGGGCGCCATCGCGAGCATGTTGAGGTCCATCAGGGCCGCCGGGCCGGGCTTCGAGGGCGGCCCGAGCACCAGCTCCACGACCACCACCCGGCCGCCGGGCCGCAGCGCCCGGCGGCAGGCCCGCAGGATCGCCGCGCAGGACTCGTCGTCCCAGTCGTGCAGGATGAACTTGAGCAGGTGCAGGTCGGCTTCGGGCACCGAGGTGAAGAAGTCCCCGGACTCCGCGGCGCACCGGTCGGCCAGGCCCCGCCCCGCGATGTCCGCGCGGGCGGACTCCAGCAGGTGCGGCAGGTCGTGGACGACGCCCGTGGTCCCGGGGTGCGCGTCCAGCATCGCGAGCACGAACGAGCCGGTGGCCCCGCCGATGTCCGCGATCCGGTCCCCGGGACGAGCGTCGATCGCCGTGACCGCCTCCCGGATCACGCCGGCGGACAACTCCGCCATGCCCGCGGAGAACAGGTCGGCCTCCGCCGGGGCCTCCGCGAAGTACTCCCAGATCGGCTTGCCGTGGGCGGCGGCGGACTGCTCCGTCCCGTGGCGCACCGCGTCGGTCAGCCGCTCCCACTGCCGCCAGTGCCCGGGGCTGCTCCAGGTGATCGCGAGACTGCGCAGCGAGTCCGGGGCGTCCGCGCGCAGCCGGTCCAGCAGCGGTGTCGCGGCGAAGCGCGCGGTCTCCTCGTCGTAGGAGGCCAGCTCGAAGTGGACGGCGCAGCGCAGCAGCCGGAGCATCGCCTCCGGGTTCGCTCCTGCCTGGTCGGCGACCTCGGCGGCCGGTTTCGGACCCCGGTGCAGGAGCTCGGGCACCCGCAGCTCGGCGAGGGCCCGGGCGGCCTGGGCGACGAACTGCCCGCTGATCATCGACATCATGGTCCGCTGGTGCTGGGCGTCGTATCCCACGTCCGTCCTCGTTCCGCTCGGTGACCGCCGGGCAGGCGATCCGGCCCCGTGGAGCGCGGCGGCCGCCGCACCCCGCCCCGCCCGGCTGCGCACCGGGACGGTACCTGATCTTGCCAGCCGCTTCGCCGCGCTCGTCGCCGGTTCGAGCCGGAGGACCGATCCGCCGCCGGGGGGGATGAGCGGGTCCGCGCGCCCGGCCTCCCGCCCGGGAGCGGCCGGGCGCGGGCCGCCTCCCGCCGGCGTCGGCGCCTGAGCGGTCCGGCGCCCGTCGCGCGCTCCCGACGGCCGCTCATCCGCGTCGCGGCCGTCCCGATGCGCGGCGAGCGCGCCGCTGGCCTCAGCCGGCTCAGGGCGCCTCGCCGACGAGGTCGACCGCCGTGCCCTCCTCCCACGGGCGCGGATCGGTGAGGAAGGTCGAATCCCCGTCGGGGCCCTGGAGCTCCAGCCACCGGCGCAGCGCCGAGCGGACCCGCTCGGTGGGCACCCCGACGCCCTGCGCGATGAGCTCCCGCAGCAGGCTCTCGGCGGCGGTCGTGCGGTCCGGGTCGTGGAACAGGCCCTTCTGCGCGGCGACCACCTCCCGGGGGCGCCGGGCGAAGCGGACGGCCCGCCGCTGCGCGTGGGCCACCACGTCGCCGGGGACGACCTCGTCCACCAGGCCCCAGGACCGCGCCTCCCCGGCGTCGAGCGGACGGGCCTCCAGCATCAGCTCCAGCGCCCGGGACGGCCCGACCAGCTGCGCCAGCCGCCGCCCGCCGAAGGTGGTGGACAGCCCGATGCTCAGCTCCGGCAGCACGAAGCGCGCTTCCTCGGAGCCGAACCGCAGGTCGAAGAACACCGACATCTCCAGCCCGCCGCCCCCGCACGGGCCGTCCACGGCCGCGATCCACACCGCGGGGGAGCGCAGGATCCGCTCCAGCGCGAGGTTGAACTCGACGAGCCGGTGGACCCCGGCCAGCGGGCCGCGCCGCAGCAGCCGCCGGGCCACCGCCCCGCCGCGCCGGTGCAGCAGCGCCACCGAGCGCACCACCGCCGCCGTCGCACGCGGGGAGAGCGGCGGCGATCCCTCGGCGGCGGTGAGCAGGTGCCCGATGTCGTAGTGCGTGATGTACCGGCCGGGAACCCCGCCGGTGACCACGACGGCGCCGACTCCCCGATCGCGCTCCACCGCGTCGACCAGTTCGACGAAGTCCCGCTGCATCGCGGCGGTCATGTAGTTGTGCGGCGGGGCTGCGACGAACGCGGTCAGCACCCGCCCGTCCTGCTCCACCCGCAGCGTGGCGTACTCCCGCTCGACGGCCCTCACCGCGCCGCTCCGCCGACCGGCACCGCCACGCGACGCCCCTCCTCCGACAGCGCGGCCAGCACCGGCCGCGGCGCGTCCCCGGCCGCGAGCACGGTCGCGTCCGGGCGCACCAGGGCCGCGCGGGCCCCGCCCTCGGCCAGCCAGCGGCCCAGCGGCTCGTCCGGGGCCACCCGCACCGGGATCGCCCCGGCGCGTTCCACCTCGCGCAGCTCCCCGGCGTCCAGCGGGAGGTCGGTGACGAGGGCGAAGCGACCCCCGGCCAGGTCGTCGAACCGGCACGTGCGGGTGACCTCCGCGTTCGGGCACAACCGTCCCGCGAGTTCCGGGCGCGCGCGCACCAGCGAGGAGCGGCGCAGCGCCGGGCTGGAGCTCTCGCCCAGCGCCGCCCGCACCCCGGGGACCCGCAGCAGCGCCGGCAGCAGGGTCCGGCGCACCAGGTCGGCGGGGCGCCCGCCACCGGTCATGGCCCGCCCCATCGCCACCGCCACGCGGACCATCATCGCCGCGTGCTGGCGGCGCTCCACCTGGTAGCTGTCCAGATCGGACTCCGGGAGCTCCCCGCGCAGCACTCCGGCCAGCTTCCAGGCCAGGTTCTGCGCGTCGCGCAGCCCCGCGCCCATGCCCTGCCCGACGAACGGCGGGGTGAGGTGGGCGGCGTCGCCGAGCAGGAACACCGGTCCGTCGCGCCAGCGGTCGGCGACCTGGGAGCGGAAGGTGTACTCGGTGATCCGCAGCAGCTCCAGGTCCAGCCCGTCCCGCACCCAGGGGCGCAGCAGCGGGCGCAGCGCGGCGATGGTGGGGAAGTCGGCGGCCGACTCCCCGGGCAGCAGCTGGAACTCCCAGCGGTAGCGCTCCGGTCCGACGCGCATGAAGGTGGCCGCCCGCTCGGCGGAGCACAGCTGGTGCGTGCCGTCCCACCTGTCCAGGTCGTCGGCCGTGGCGATGTCGGCCACCAGCCACCGCTGCTCGAAGCCCAGGTCGGTCATCCGCGCGCCGATCACGTCCCGCACCAGGCTGTTCGCGCCGTCGCAGCCGAGCACCCGGTCGGCGACCACCGCGTCCCGCTCCCCGGTCGCGGTGTCGCGGAACTCGACGGTCACCGCGCCGTCGCCGGTGATCTCGTGCCGCACCAGGCCGGTGACCTCGACGCCCCCGCACAACTCCGCCCGGGGGTGGCGGGCGAGGTTGCGCCGCAGCAGCCGCTCCAGTTCCGGCTGGTCGAACATGTTGGCCTCGGGGAAGCCGTGCGCGCCGGGCTCCGGGGGGCGGCCGAACTCGGCGAGCACCTCGGTGTCGGCGTCCACCAGCCGCATTCCGGGCGAGGGCAGCGAGATCGCGGCGAACTCCTCCGCGACGCCGAGGCGGGCCAGGATCCGGTGCACCTCCCCGTCCAGGTGCACGGCGCGCGGGCGCGGGTAGACCTCGGTGAAGCGGTCGAGCACGAGGCACTCCACGCCGAAGCTCGCGAGCAGGGTGGCCGCGGTGATGCCGGTCGGGCCGGCCCCGACCACCACGACGGGTACCCGGCCGGTCATCGGTGCTCCACCGGGTTGCGCTGGGTGCCCAGGTCGAGGGCGCCGTCGTCGGTCGCGATCGAGGCGGTGATCACGTCTCCGTGGCGCAGGTACGCGGGGTTCGCGGCCTGGCGATCGATGAAGGACTTCCACTTCTTCGCCGGGGGCAGCAGCCCGCCGATGATTTCGAGCGCCTTCGCCGGGGCCCGCAGCGCCGTGCCGCCGGGTGTGCCGGTGAGCACCAGGTCGCCCGGGTCGAGCGGCTGGAACCGGGCGAGCACGCCCAGCGCGCGGGCCGGGGGAACGATGATGTCGGCGAGGGTCCGGTCCTGGCGGACCACGCCGTTGACCTCCAGGCGCAGCCGCAGCCGGCCCAGCCGCGCGTGGTCCGCGGGGTCCAGCAGCACCAGGCGCGGGCCGACCGGGGTGAAGGTCGGGTAGGACTTCCCCTCGTAGAACTGGCCCTTCGGCAGCTGCACGTCGCGGGCGCTGATGTCGTTGGTGACCACGAGCCCCGCCACGTAGCGCGGCAGGTCGGTCTCGGCGACCTCGGTCCCCACCGGCAGCGGGGCGCCGATGACGAGGCCGAGCTCGACCTCGTAGTCCAGCAACCGCACGTGCTCGGGCCGAACGACGGTGGCGTCCGGTCCGGTGACCGAGTGCGAGGCCTTGCGGAAGAAGGTCGGCAGCACTTCGTCGGGATCCATGCCGGAGTCCCGCGCGTGCGACTTGTAGTTGACCATCTGGGCCACCACGCGGCAGGGCGTGGTGACGGGGGAGACGAGCTCCAGCGCGGTGACCTCCACCGCCTCGCCGTCGTCCGCGGCGGCCGCCTCGACCGCGGCGCGGTCGGCCAGCAGCTCGGCGGTGGTGCGGGCGGCGGTGTCGACCCGGACGGCCCGGCCGGTGCCGGGGAGCTCGACGTACCAGTCGTCGGTGGTGCGCAGGACGGAGGTGCTCATGAGTTCATCGCTTTCATCAGGCTCAGCAGGCGGGCGGTGGTGAGGTCGGTCCGGTCCCCGCGCACGCTGTCGAAGATCTCGCGCAGCTTGCCCGGGGACGGCGAGGCGCCGAGGAAGTCGCGGGTGACCGGCGGGCCCCACTGGGCGAGGCCGGAGGAGGACATGCTGGCCCAGCCGGGCTCGACGGAGGCGTCGAACAGGTCGCCGTCGGCGAAGTGCTCGACCATCAGGCCGTCCGGGTCGCGCCAGTAGTCGAAGAGCTGGCTGCCCTGGACGTGGCGGCCGATGCCCCAGGCCCGCTTGTAGCCGCGCTCCCCGAGGTACTGCCCGCCCGCCGCCAGCGCGTCGAGGTCGGTGACCTGGTAGGCGGAGTGCACGTACCCGGTGGACGGGCCCAGGTGCATCGCGAGCGTGTGGTGGTCGGCCGGCTCGTCACCCCGGTCGCACCGGATGAACGCCATCGTCGGGCCGAAGGACCGGTCGTCCGGCAGGTACAGGAAGTCGCTGACGATGAGCCCGAGCGTGCGCAGGTACCAGTTCAGCGCGGCCTGGAACCGGGGCGTTTCCAGCACGACGTGCCCGAGCCGCTGCACCCGGGCCGGCTCCAGCGCGGGCCGCTGGGCGCGGTTGAGCCGGGGTGCGGCGAAGCGGTCGGGCCCGAGGCCGGTGTTGAGCGTCAGCGGGACCTGACCGGGCAGCTCCGCGTGCTCCTCGGCGCCGTGCACCACGCCGACCGCGATGCCGGAGGGGTCGGTCAGCTCCGCGATCCGCCCGGAGCGGCCGGGCCCGAGCCCCCGGATACGGGCGTCCGCGTGCCGGGCCAGCCGGTCGAGGTCCTCGGACGCGGCGGCCTGGAACACCGGGCCGACGAAGCGGGAGCGAGCGCCCCGCCGGACCACCAGCGAGTCGGTGCCGGGGAAGCTGCCGCGCAGCCGCAGCTCCTCGCGGGTGCGGGCGGCGATGGTGAAGCCGAAGTCGCGGGCGAAGCTCTCGGTGCGGTCCAGGTCGGGTTTCTCGAACTCCAACCAGGCCAGATCGCGGACCTTGATGATCGGGTCGCGGACCCGGCCGGGGTGCTCCCCGGGCAGTGCGCCGCGCTCGCTGTGCAGGCCGCTGTGCGCGTCGGCGGGCAGGTCGTCGGGAGCGGGTATCTCGATGGTCATCGCTGGTCACCTCGAAGCGATCGGTCGTCGGGACGCGGTTCCGCCGCGCCGGGAGGGCCGGGCCGCGCGAACCGGGGGAAGAGGGCTTCGGCCGCACCGCGCCGCATCGAGCGCTGCTGCTCGGCGGTGAGCGTCGCGTCGGCGGCGAGCGCCTCGGCGAGCCCGCGGGCCACCGGGGCCGGGGTGAACGGGAGGTCGCTGCCGTAGAGCAGCCGGTCCGGATCCGCGAGCGCCAGCAGCGCGGGGAGCTGGCGCGGCAGCGCGAACCCGGCCAGGTCGTAGTGCAGGCCCCGCAGCGCGCCCGCCACGTCGATCGGCGGACCGCCGCTGATCAGGGAGAACGCGGCGATCCGGTCGGCCAGCACGGGCAGCGCGGCCCCGGCGTGCGGGACGACGAAGCGGATCCGGGGATGGCGTTCCAGGGCGCCGCTGAGCACCAGGGAGGCGACCGCGCGGGTGGTCTCGAAGGGGAATTCGAGCAGGGGGCGCGGCAGTCCGGCGCTGACCGCCTCCCAGCACGGCGGGGAGGTCGGGTGCAGCACCACCACCGCCGCGCGTTCGTCCAGCGCGGACAGCAGCGGTTCGTGCTCCGGGTGGCCGAGGTGCTTGCCGTCGTAGTGGGTGTGCAGCGTGATGCCGTCCGCGCCGAGCGCGTCGAAGGCGTGCTCGACCTCGGCCAGCGCGCCGGTGACGTCCGGCAGCGGCAGCGACGCGAGCAACCCGAACCGGTCCGGACGCGCGGCCGCGATCTCCGCGCCCTCGGTGTTGACGTCCCGGGCGAGCCGCCGCGCGTCGGCGTCCGATCCGAAGTGGACTCCGGGGGAGGACACCGACAGCAGCGCGGTCGCGACGCCGAGCGAGTCCATGTCCGCCAGCGCGGATTCCGGGCTCCAGTCCGGGATCGCGGGCATTCCGTCGGGTTCGGCGTGTCCGGCGTCCACCATGGCGGCCCGCAGGCGCGGGGTGACGTAGTGCGCGTGCACGTCGATGGCGCCGTCCAGCGGCGGGCCGGAACGGGGACTCATGGTGCTCCTCTCGGGTGGGGGCGGATCGCTTTACTGATGAAATCATCAAACATGTTGAAGTCATCGTCAACAGCTCGACCCTGAGAAAGTGATGAGAACATCAGAACAGGGGTTTTCGTCAGAAGTCTTGTTAAGCTGGGCACATGCCCACTTCAGCCACCACCGGCAACCGCAACGACCGCCGCCGGGCCGCCACCCGGCAGGCGCTCGTGCGCGCGGCCCGGCAGATCCTCGCCGAGACCGGCGACACCTCCGTGAGCATCCAGTTCATCGCCGAGCGGGCGGACGTCGGCTTCGGCTCCTTCTACAACCACTTCGAGTCGAAGGCGCAGCTGTTCGACGCGGCGGTCGCCGACGTGCTGGAGGAGTTCGGCAGCGCCTTCGACGCGCACCTCAGCGAGGTGCAGGACCCGGCCGAGCTCGTCTCCGGCGGCTTCCGGCTCAGCGCCCGGATGGTCGACTCGAACCCGGAGGCGATGCGCATCCTGTGCGACCGCGCCCGGGGCCACCTGCACTCCGAGGGCGGCCTGGCCCCGCGAGCCCGGCGGGACGTGAACCGGGGGATCGCGGAGGGGCGGTTCCTCGAACTGGACCCGCTGATCGCGCTCACCGCCCTCGGAGGCGCCATGCTCGGCCTGGTCGAGCTGCGGTTCTCCCACCCGGAGATCGACGGCGACCGGGCGGCGGCCGAGCTCGCCGAGATGCTCCTGCGCAGCTTCGGGCTGACGGCGGAGGAGGCCGCCGAGGTCGCCCGCCGGCCCCTCCCCGAACTCCGCTGACCCGGAGGACGCCCGGCGGCCCGGGCGTCCCCCGCGACGGATCACCGCGGTGGGTAGGGCAGCAGTCCGGCGTCGACCGCCTCCCAGGCCGCCCGGAGCCCGGCCAGGACCTCCGGTTCCCGCGTGGCGAGGTCGGCGCACTCCCCCGGGTCCCGCTCCAGGTCGAACAGCACGTCCCGCCCGTGGTTCACCGGGATCTTGGCGTTCTCGGCGCGGTGGTACTTCCACTTCCCCCGGCGCAGCGCCCGTTCTCCGCGTTGCCGCCAGAACAGGTCCCGCGCCGGGGGCTCCTCGCCGCGCAGCAGATATCCGGCCAGGCTCGCCCCGTCCAGCGGTGCGGTCGGGTCGGGACGCGCTCCCGCGACCTCCAGCGCGGTGGCGGTCCAGTCCGGGGTGATCACCGGCGCGGCGCTGAACTGACCGCCGTCCAGCCGGGCCGGCCACCGCGCGATCGTCGGCACCCGGATCCCGCCCTCCTGCAGGGACGACTTGTGCCCGTCCAGCGGCCAGGTGTGCGAGAACCGCTCGCTGCCGTTGTCCCCGGTGAACACCACGAGGGTGTCCTCGGCCTGCCCGGAGCGGTCGAGCGCCGCCAGCACGTCGCCCAGCGCGCTGTCCAGGCCCTCCACCATCCGCCGGTAGGTGTCCAGCGAACCGCCGTCGGTGTGCGCGAGGGCGAGCTTCTTGCGCTCCGGCGGGAGCGCCCGCACCCGCTGCGCCACCCGCGCCGCCTCCTCCTCGTCGCCCTCGGCGATCCACGGCCAGTGCGGCGTGGTGAAGTTGAGGTTGAGCAGCCACGGCGCGCGGTGGTCCCGCTCGATGAACTCGGCTCCCCGCTCGGCGATGATCCGCGGGTAGTAGCGGGAGTCCTGGTGCGGCTCCTCACCGTCGTACAGGTCGTGGCGGCCGTCCTCGTCGATCTTCGAGTACGGCTCCAGCGCCCCTCCGTAGCTGCCGAAGAACTCGTCCCAGCCGGAGCGGAGGGGGGAGTGCTCCGGCAGCGCGCCGCAGTGCCACTTGCCGATCATCGCCGTGGTGTACCCGGCGTCGCGCAGCGCGGTGGCCAGCGTCGGGTGCGCGGGATCGAGGCCGGGATCGCCGGCCTGGATGGGCTCTGCCAGCCCGGCCTCCACGCGACCCGGGTAGCGGCCCGTGTAGAGGCTCAGCCGGGTGGGCGAGCAGGTCGGCGCCCCGGCGTAGCCGTCGGTGAACCGGACGCCCTGCGCGGCGAGCCGGTCCAGGTGCGGGGTCGCGAGGTGCGGGGCGCCGTAGCAGGACAGGTCGGCCCAGCCGAGGTCGTCGACGAGCACGAACAGCAGGTTGGGGCGCGGGGAGCGGCGACCGGGCGCGGCCTGGAACGGTCGCTCGGCCGGTGCGGCCGCGGCCTCCGGGCGCTCCGGCCCGGGCAGCCCTGCCACCACGGCGGCGCCCGCCGCGGCGCCCGCGCCGAAGGCGCCGCCCAGGTGACGGCGGGAGAACGTGCGAGATGAGGGGGACATGACGGGAGCGGTCCTCTCCGGGGTTGGGGTGGGTGTTGCGGCGCCCGGGGCCGCGTCGCCCCGGGCGGCGGTGGGGCGGCGGCGTTCCACCGCCGCCGCTTCGCGGTCCGAGCGCCCCGATCAGCCGCGCAGCTTCGCGAGCGCGGTGTCCGATTCGGACGCGGCCCAGCTGAAGATGCCCTTGGACATCGTGCTGCGCTCCGAATCCGCGCGGGTCGCGTAGACCTGCTTGCGGGCCCGCTGCACGGTGGCGCTGTCCGGGGCGGCGTCGCCCGCCAGCTGGGCGAGGTGGCAGGCCAACCGCAGCGAGCCCTCCTCGGCGAGCGCCGTCGCGCGCTCGGCCAGCACCTCGGCGCCACCGCACAGCTCGGCCAGCTCCCCGGCCAGCGCCTCGTCGGGGGCGGGCTTGAGGCGCGCGGGGTTGCCGTCGTACCAGCCGCCGTGGAGCCGCCAGACGTTGCGGACCACGAACTCCGGCTCGTCGTAGAGCGGCTGCAGGTAGTGCAGCCCCGCGAGCTCCTCGGGCACCCGCACCCGGTGCACCGCCTCGACCAGGGTGGCGCCCTCGTTGAGGCACTCCAGGGTCTGCTCGACGAGGCTCTCCAGGTAGGCGGCGCTGTTCTCCAGGGCTTCCCGGATGCGCGCGGCGCCCACGATCGGCACCCCGTGGCTGCCGAGCATCAGCTCCGCGCCCAGCGAGGCCATCCAGCGCAGGGCGGCGGCCCACTCCTCGGGGAACCGCTGCACCTTCTGCGGGTTCCCCGCGTTCGGCGCGAGACCGATGAACAGGTCGCCGGGGAACAGGATCTTGCGGTCCGGCAGCCAGCCGACGGCGTGGTCGTCGGTCTCGCCGCGGTGGTGGGTCAGCTCCAGGACGACTCCGCCGACCTCGATCCGGTGCGAGTCGGTGAACGTGACGTCGGGGTGGCGGTACTCGGTCGGCCAGGTCAGGTCCGGCATCTGGAACTGGCGCCGGTTGATGATGCCGTTGTAGCCGTTGGTGCGGACGTAGCGGTCGAACCGCTTCGCCACGTTCTCGTGCGCGACGACGACGGGGGCGTCACCCGCGGCCTCGAACGGGCCGAGGCCGAAGACGTGGTCGGCGTGGCCGTGCGAGAACACCGCGTGCGTGACCGGCGCGTCGCTCCACCCCCGCACCGCGCGGTGCAGGTTGTCGGCCAGCATCGCCGAACCGGTGTCGAACAGCAGCAACCCCTCGTCGTGGCGCACGGCGAAGGAGTGGCTGAAGCCCGGCACCATGAACACGCCGTCGGCCACCTCCTCGGGGGCGGCCATCGCGGAGTGCCCGGCGAGCTCGGCGAGCGGGGCGCGCCCCGCCCAGACCTCTTCGGCGGCGTGCAGGATGGATTCGGTCATGGCGTTCCTCTCCTCGGGGTGCGGGTGGTGGCGCGGACGCGCGGTCACGCGGCGCTGGTGGCCGGGGCGCGGGTGGCGCGGCGCTCGACGAACACGGTCGCGGCGGCCATCGCCAGCAGGGTCGGCTTGTTGAAGAAGGTGCCGAGCACGGTGAGCCCGGCCACCGAGTCGATCGAGTACAGGTAGGCCAGCGGCAGCAGGTGCAGGGCCCACATCGCCGACCAGGCGGCGGTGAGCCCCAGGTGCCTGCGCGCGGCGCCCCGGTCGCGCGGGCTGTCGTCCGGGGTGACGCCGAGCTTGCGGCAGACGACGGCGGTGATCGGACGGCCCACCAGCAGCGATCCCGCGCAGACCAGCAGCGCGACGACGTTGATGATCAGCTCGGGCAGGAAGAACGCCCTGCCCTCGCCCATGAGGACCGCTCCGGCGCTGTGCAGGGCGACGAAGCCGGTGGAGGCGATGACCAGGCCCAGCGGTTCGCCGCGGTAGCGCCGCAGCGCGGCGATGACCACCGCGACCAGCAGCGCGGCGAGCGCGGCGCGGCGGGCTCCCCAGGGGTTGTTCAGCAGCAGGAAGGTGAACGGCGGCGCGGCCGCGTCCACGACGTGCCGCAGCACCGCGCCCGCATCGGGTCGGGTGCGGGAGGGCGGGGCGGCGGAGTCGGTGCTGGGTTCGCTCATCGGGTTCTCCACGGGGCTCGGCAATCTTTGCAGCGACACTGCAATAGTGCGGCGCTGCGGGGTCGGGCTCGGGCGGAAGTCGGGGTGGCGGACGGCTCGGCCGGTCGCGTCCGCGGTGGACCAGTCGGCGGGATCCCGTGTGGCGCCCGGAGTTCCGGTTCGCGCGGCTCGGGTCCGCGATGTTTCTGATCGTATCATCACTTACGAGTTGAACGTCAGAAACTTGGGGGTGGGCGGTTGCCGAGCGCCCGCTGGCCACTATATTGCAGTGAGACTGCAATTGGCTGACCTGCCGAACCCGAGGAGCGAACATGAGCACGACGGTGACGTTGACCGGGACCGGAGTCCCCTTCCCCAGCGCGGACCGCGCCGGTGCCGGGACCCTGATCCGCCACGAGGACATCGCGATCCAGGTCGACGCGGGCCGCGGCACCACGCTGCGGCTGGCGGGGCTGGGCGTGCTCCCGAGCGACCTGTCGGCGCTGCTGCTGACCCACCTGCACAGCGATCACGTCGTCGACGTGGCCGACCTGGTGCACACCCGCTGGGTGCGGGACCACCTGACCGGATCCGGGCCGCTGGAGGTCGTGGCCAGCGACGGGCACGCGCGCCGGTTCCTGGACCGGGTGCTCGACGCCTACGAGTACGACGTGGCGGTCCGCCGCGAGCACGTGCAGGAGAACCCGCCGAGCCTGGTCCCCACCCTGTTCGAGCTGCCGGAAGTGCCGACCGAGGTGTGGGCCGACCCCTCCGGCCGGGTGCGGGTGGAGGCGGTTCGAGTGCGCCACGAACCCGTCGAGCAGGCCGTGGCCTACCGGATCACCACCCCGGACGCCGTCGTGGTCGTCTCCGGCGACACCCGCGTCTGCGACGAGGTCCAGGACCTCGCGCGCGGCGCCGACGTGCTGGTGCACGAGGCCTGCCGGGCCTCCTCGCTGGGGCCGTTCGTGGAGGGCACGGCCTTCGAGACGATCTTCAGCTACCACGCCGACACCGTCGCCCTCGGGGAGCTGGCCGCGAAGGCGGGCGTGGGGCGGCTGGTGCTCACCCACCTCATCCCGGCGCCGGAGACCGAGGAGGATCGGGCGGCCTACGAGCGCGAGGTGCGCGAAGGGGGCTGGACCGGCCCGCTCCTGGTCGGCTCCGACCTCGATTCGGTGGTCGTCGGGAAGTGAGGCGGCGCGCCTTCGCGGGCGGGTGGTTCCTGGTGAGGGGAACCCCTTCCGGGGCCGCGCCGGAGAACCCGGCTGCCGCGGTGGCGGCCTACTGTCCGCTGGCCCGCTCCGTGCCCACGTGGAAGAGAGGTTCGCCATCAACGCTCACCGAATCGCCGGGGCGGCAGGTGTCGCGGCGGCCGCGCTGGTGGTGTTCCCCGCGCTCGCGCAGGCCGACGCCGAGCCGATCGGGGCCGGCCTCGTGCACCTCGCGGGGGGCCGCCCCAGCGACCAGGCGCCGGTCCGCGGAGGCTGAGGACGCGGTTCGATCCACGCTCCGACGATCATCGGCCGCTGGGGCCGCGTGCGAAGCGCCGCGCTCTCCCCGGCGCGCTCCGGGCACCGCCCTCCGCGGAGGAGCGAGGCGAGCTGACCCCGCCGATGCGCTTCGGGTGCGGCGCCCGCGCGCGCCCGCGCCGAGTTTCCCCGACGCCGCAAGGAATGCGTGCGGCGTCCGGATCGTCAAGTGGGGGGAATCCCGCCCGGTCTCGGGCGAATCGGATGTCGGCACCACGGCGTGCGGAGACTCGTGGTGGTCGCCCCTCCTGGTGAGCAACGTCGTTCCCAGCGGCGGGCGTGCGACCCGAATCGTCCTACATGTTCGGAGGAGTGCGGATGAACCCCCCTGCTGGATCGGTGGTGCGCCCGGCCAGTGCGCTGAGCGAGCAGGAGCCGGAATCCCGGGTGCGCGTCGTGGTGTGGGCGGCCGATCCGATCACGCTGAACGGTCTCACCCAGACGCTGACGGGCAGCCTGGACGTGTTCGTCACGACGGGCGAGCTGCCCGCCGAGGTGGACGTGCTGGTGTTCGCGGCCGACCGGGTCACCTCCGAGGTGATGGCCCGGATGCGGCGGACCGCCGCGCAGACCACGGCCCCGATGGTGCTGGTGACCAGCGAGCTCGACCGCTCGCACCTGCTCGGCGCGGTCGAGTGCCGGGTGGTGGCGGTGCTGCACCGCAGCGCGGCCACCGAGGAGCGGTTGATCAGCACGATCGCCATCGCGGCGCGCGGCGGGGGGATGCTGCCGCCGAACCTGCTCGGCGACCTGCTGCGCCAGGTGCAGAACCTCCACGAGGAGGTGCTCACCCCGCGCGGGCTGAACTCGGCCGGCTTCAACAGCCGGGAGATCGACGTGGTGCGGCTGCTCGCCGAGGGCTGCGACACCGAGGAGATCGGGAATCGGCTGTGCTATTCGGAGCGCACGGTGAAGAACATCATCCATGCCCTGACCAGCCGTCTCGACCTCCGGAACCGTCCGCAGCTCGTCGCTTACGGGCTTCGGGCGGGCATAATCTAGTAATCTTCCACTGCGGTGACAGAATGTGAGAATGGCTGGTGTGTCCGTTTCCGCGCAGTGATGAACCGGGCCTTTCCTCCGAGGACGACGTTCGACCGTCGCCGCACCCCTACAGCGAGGACCCCCGCATGTTCCCCGTCGATGACCGGCCGACCCGGCCGATCCCGCGGGTACCGCGCCGTCGCAGCAGCGACCAGCGATTCCTGCTGTTCGCCGGAGTCGGGGGAATGCTGCTGATCGCGGCGCCGATCGTGGTGTTCAGCCAGACGACCCCGCAGGACGGCGCCCCCGGTGCTCCGGGGTCGGAAGCGGGCCGCGTGCCGGCGCAGGTGAGCGATCCCCCGCAGCACCCGCGGCCGCTGGCGGAGAGCGGGCTCCCGGGCGGCGCGGCGCACCTGGATCGGAACGGCCGGGTGGGGGTGCTGGCGCGCGGTCTCGACGACGTCGTCGTCCGCAACGTCACCGACGAGGGCCGATCGCTGAGCGGGGGCTGGACGAACATGGGCGGCAACGCCGTCGACGCGCCCACCGCCGTGCGGGACGGTTACGGCGACCTGGCCGGGTTCGCCATCGGAGTGGACGGTCACCTCCGGGGCCACCTGGGGATCGCGAAGCCCGGCTCGCAGCAGGTGCCCTGGCGGGACATGGGCGGCGACGACCTCACCGGCGTGCCCGCCGCCGCGGTGAACTCGGAGAACCGGATCGTCGTGGTCGCTCGCTCCCTCCGCGGTGCGCTGCGCGTCACCGAGCAGCGCGAGCTGGGGGTGGACGAGTGGACCCCGTGGCAGGACCTGCCGATCGAGGCAGTCGAGGGCGATCCCGCCATCCACCGCGACGCGCGCGGCGACCTGCGGGTGTTCGCCCAGGGCGCCGACCGACGACTGCGGGCGGTGGCGCAGCTGCGCCCCGCCGCCGACGCCTGGGGCGCGCCGGAGGACCTCGGGCTGGGCGGCGAGGGCCGTCCCTCGGTCGCGCTCGACAAGCAGGGCAGGCTGCGGGTCTTCGTCCGCACTCCGCAGGAGACGTTGCAGCAGATCGCCGAGACCGGAACCGCCTCGCACGCCTGGGGCGAGTGGGTGCAACTGGGCGGCACCATCGAGAGCGAGCCGTTCGCGGCCGTCGACGCCAAGGGCGCCGTCGCCTGCTACGCGCTCGACCAGCGCGGTGAGCTGCAGGAGATCTACCAGGCGGGTCCCGGCCGCTCGGGCTGGTCCAGGTGGATCGAGACCGAGGGCGTGATGAACGAGCTGGTCGGCGTCTCGCCCGACGCTCGCGGGCGGCTGTTCGTCTTCGCCGTCGGCGAGCGAGGCGGGATGGAGAGCATGCACCAGACCATCCCCGCCGGCGGCCCGTGGACCTCGTGGAGCACCGAGCTCGGCGGTTCGTTCACGCTGAACCGCTGAACCGCTGAACCGCAATACCGCTGAACCGCAATACCGCTGAACCGCGCGGCGCCGCTTCGCGCGCACCGGGACGACACCGCCGTCGCCCGGCGCCGTCTCCGCGAAGCGGCAGGGCCTAGCGGCGTCCGGCTGCCGCAGCGCTGCTGGCACCCGGTCTTCACTTCCGCATCGAAGTGGTGCGCTTCAGCGCGCCATTTTTCGGCGATGCCGCGATGCGCTCAATTCTTGTTCGAACGTAGTGCGCGTCATTACCTGAGTCGCATGGTTGGTGTGGCAGTCTTGAGTGGACGTTACGAAACGACCGAGCTTCCTGAGCAGCTCCAGAATTTCTTCAAGATCACGCTGGGAATGGAGTGGCCGGAGGGAAGCGAAAGCGGTCTCCAGAAGATCCACGACGTCTTGGAGGTCTACGCCGAGCGGATCGATCTCGTCCGGGATCGGCTGCTCGCCGCGGGTGGGGAGCTCGATTCCTCCCTGCGCGGCGAGACCGCCGAACCCACGGTCGACTACCTCCGGCGCACCCTGCCCGAACACCTCGATCAGCAGAGTTCCCTCGCGCGGGAACTCGCGAGCAAAGCCCAGGACGCCGCCGCCGACATCCAGAAGAACAAAATCATCTTCGTGGCGATGACCGCGCTGACCCTGGCCACAGTCATCTCGCTGATCGCCTCGTTGTTCGGTGCGTTCATGGTGCCCGCGGTGCTGGCCGCCGCTCGCGTCGGAATCACCGCGCTGCTCCGCGAGCTCATCAAGCAGATCGCCCAGAACGTCGTCAAGCAGCTCTCCCGAGTTCCCCAGGCCATCAAGGCCGGCGGCTGGCAGGCCGGGGCCAAGGTCGCCGGGTCCCAGGCTTGGCGGATCGCCAAGTATCCCGCCATCGGCGCCGCTGTCGGAGCTGGTGTGATGGGCGGGCTCGATGCCGGAATCCAGTTCTTCCAGAAAGATGTTCTGCACAATCGCGACAACATCAACACCGACTCCATCAAGGGGATGATGATCGGTGGCGCCATCGGTGGCGCCGCTTCCGGCTTCGCCGCTGGAGCGGTGCGCGGCCTCGCCAAGAGCGTCGACGACGTGATCATCAATCTGAACAGGAACATCGGCCGGACCAACAAGCTTCGCGGCCCCGACGAGCAGATCCCGGAGAAGAAGCTCACCCGCGGCCAGGTCGCCTTCGGCCGCGCCGCGGACGGCGCTCTCCAGATCGTCTCCGTCGCCGCGAGCAACCCCCTCGTCTACCTCGCCAGCGGCGACAAGGGCGGTGTCGCGTCCGACGGCATGTTCGGCGCCTTCGCTCGCGGTGGCCTCGGAGGGGGGACGAACACCGGCGACAGCGCGCTCCTCAACGGCAGTCCCGAGACCCGCACCGGCCCTGGCGCGTTGACGATCTCCGGCCCGGAGGCGTTGCGGATCCCGGGCCCGGACAGCGCCTCCGCCACCGGTGGCGGGGAGAGCAAGGTCGGCGGGAAGCCGGGCGGGTACGGCGAGGTCGCCGACGGCGGCCGAGCCGCGGTCGACGGCACGTCGTCCGGCGGGGCCTCCGCCAGCGGTGTCAACACCGCCGGAGCGTCCGGGATCGAGCAGCGCGCCTCGGCGGCGGTCGAGCCGCCGAGCTACGAGAGCGTCATGGCGGACCCGCCTCCCTACGCGGCTGTCGTCCGCCAGGACGCCACCGGGACCGGCCAGGTGGCCGGGACGAGCGGCAGCGCGCGAGCCGGGCAGGAGGCCGGGGGTTCCTCCGGCGGATCGCGCGGTGACGCGGCGGAGCGGAACCGGGGCGCCGAGACCCACCAGGAAGGCGCGTACCGCGATGTCAGCAGCGGAGGCGCGAAGATCGGTGCGGTCTTCGCGCACCCCGACGAGGCAGCGAGCCGGAGCGCGGTCGGTGCGCCCGTGACGCGCGGTGTCCACGGGACCGGAACCGATGGCCCCCGGTCCGCAGCGGACGCGCCCGGCACCAGGGCGGTGAATCCTTCCGGCGGGAGCCGCGCGTCCGGCGACGATGCCGGAGCGCCCGGAAGCACTTCGGCGGCCGATGGCGCCGGTTCCGGCCACGCCGGCGCCGTGCCAGGTGGGGTGCCGTCCGCGGCTCCCGCCGTCGAGGCGGGTGCGGCGGTGACGTCGCAGAGCCCGGCTCCAGCCCGGGCGTCCACCGGAACATCGGGAACCGAGTCCTCCGGCACGCCGAGCGGGCGTGCGGAGGTCTCCGGTCGTGGCGCCTCGCCGAGCGTCGGGGGCACGGTCTCCCGAGGCCCGGCGCCGCTCGCGCAGGCCGCCGAGCCCGCAGCGCACTCGCTCGACGACGGCCGTCCGCGGACCAGCGCCGACGGGCGGACCGCCGCTGGGGAACCGGTCGCGCACTCGCTCCGCGCGGAGATCGCGGAGGCGGTCCCGGCTCGGGATTCCCGCGTGGACGGCCGCACCGCCGCGCACGACGCTCCTCCGGCAGGCGGTGCGGGCTTCGCCGACCCGGCCCGGTCCGCTGAGCCCGCCGCACCGCCCCGTTCGGACTCCCGGGCGGGCGGTGCGCGGGCCGAGTCGATCCGCGTGGAGGGCGGCCAGCGCCAGGCGCCGGACACGAGCGTTCCTCCCGAGTCCCGCGCCGTCCCGGAATCCGGTGCGATAGCGGAATTCCTCGCTGCGCCGGAGGAGAGCCGGGCTCCGGAGTCCCACGGGAGCCAGGATTCCCACCGCCTGTCGGGCGAACCGTCCACTCGGGACGAGAGCGTGCGATCGTCCGAGCTGGACCGGTCGGGGCAGTCGCACGATGCCGCGCCGCCTGCTGCTCGCGAGCAGCACGGGCGAACCGACGGCCCGGCCGGTCGGCGTCCCGAGCAGTCCGCCCTCGATTCGACCGCCACGCCACAACCGCTCGCCGCCCACCACGCGGGGTCGGGTGGGCCGTCGGCCCCGGTGGCGCGCTCGACGAGGGGCAGCGCCGCGCCCGACGCGGTGCCCGCCGCCCAGCCGGATGCGATCGCACGGCCGGGCGGTGCCGAGCAGCCGAACGCCCGGAGCCACCGCCACCGGGGAGAACCAACCCACCAGCACGACGGGCAGCAGGCCCCGGGGAACCGGTCGCTTCCCGCCACCACCTCGCGCGACGCGGCCGTGCCGGGACGCGGCGCCGAGCGCGCCCCGGCACGGCCTGAGGCGGTGGTCCGACCGGACACCGAGAGCTCCGCTCCCGCCCGCACCGGAGCCTCGCCGGACGGTGGAGCCACCGCTCACCTCGACGTCCCGCCCCCGAGCCGGTACGACGTCAGCGCGAACAGGTACGGGGTTCCCGCCGTGGCCCAGAACCCGTTCCGGACGCAGGATCCCCACGGCTACCAGGGTTATCCCGGCGGCGGGTATCCCTCGGCTCCGGCCCGTTCCGGGAACGAGCCGGAGCCGCTACCCGGCGGCGCCGAACGGAACGACTGGTCGCCGTTCGAGGTGGAACCGCGGGACTGGGAGGCGTTCCGGGACTCCATCGCGGAGACGCGGCGCGGGCGGGTCGCCGGAATCCACTTCTCCGAGCTGGCCGCCTTCCGCGAACCCGAGGTGGACCTGCGCACCGCGATCGCCGATGCGGCCGCGCGCCGGACTGATGCCCCCGCTCCGGCGCTGGACTCGCGGTTCGGCGTGCGGCGGGTGGCGCACGGGGGCGATCACGTCGCCGAGGTGACGTTGCGGGTGGCGTTGTCCGCGGGACGGGACGTCGACGAGGGGACGCTGGAGGCGGTGTGGGCGTCGGCGGTCGAGGGCGTGCACGGCCTGCTGAACGAGCCGCGAGCGGAGTTCCGGAACGGCCCGACCGGAGATCGGTTGTTCGTGCGACTGGAGCGGGTGGAGCCGGGCGAGGACGCGGACGTCCCGGTCGTCGTCGGTGCTGGCCATGAGGGGCTGAGCACCGTCCGGCAGTGGCGCTCCGACATCAGGCCGCGGGAGGCCGTGCACGAGATCCTGCACGTGCTGGGCGTTCCGGATGAGCACAACGCCGGAACCGGGCCGCAGGTGCAGCTGAACGTCCCCGGATCGCTGATGGGCGATTTCCACTCCGAGGTGGAAGCCGGGGTCGCCGCCGAGGGGCTGGCCCAGGGCGGGATTCGGCCTCGCTACCTGGATCTGCTGGGGGCCGCCATCGGCGAGGACGTCCCGGTGGCCGTGTTCTCCGCTGATGCCCCCGGGGCGGTGCGGGGCGGGGCGTCGACCGCGCCGGCATCCGAGGTCAAGGCGGAGCGCGCAGGTCCCAGGGCCGGTGACGTTCGTGCGTCGCGGGCGCTCGGGGAGCAGCGGCCGGAGGCACCGCAACCGTCCATGCCGAGGCGGCCGAACCAGCCGGTGTCGTTGCGGGGTGCTGTCCGGCTCCCGGACGGCGGTCGAGGTGACGTGACGTTCACGGCGAACGACGTGGAAACCCACGTCCTGCGGGACGCGAGTGGTCGCCCCGCGGGAATCTGCTTCCCGAGTGATCCGGGTGATGTGGACATGTTCGCGGCGTTCGTGGAGAGCTTCAACAACCGGGTGACGCGAACGCTGCCCGGAGAGATGGGCATCTATCCGGATGCTGCCCTGCGCGCTGACTCGCAGGTGGCGCCGCCCTGGAACGGGGAAGTCGATCGGCGTGGTCGGCAGCGCCCTCCGGTTTTCGTCTTCGTGCACACGAACAACGAGCGGTACGGCGTCCGCGTTCCGGTCAACGGCACGAGCACGCTGGTGAGCGTGAATCAGGACACGGTGGCGTACCTCCTGGACCGGAACCAGGACTCCGCCCACGTCCTGAGCAACAACGAGAAGTCGCCGCTGGTGTTCGTCGCCTGCGATGCCGGGAGCGGGGAGAACTCCACCCGGATCGTCAGCGGTCTGCGGTCCGGGTATTCCTCCGGGCACGCGCTGAGCCGGAAGTACGACAACTCCCTGTACTTCGGGATCAACGAGGTGACGGTCACCCGGGTCGGCCACATCGGCGTGGCCGAGAACGGTGGATGGATGTACTACGGCCGAGGATCCACCAGGCCGCGAGTGGATCGCAGCACGATCTACCCCGCGGCGGAGGTGAGCAAGATCCTCCGCGAGCGGGCGGCGGCGGACGTCCTGGCCGATGGCATGGCTCAACTGTCCGTTGCGGATTATGGGAACGCTTACGGTTCCGCTGGGGTCGGCAGCGGTTACGGTGGTACGTACTCCGGCAGCGTCGTGCGGGAATTCCCCGTTCCTCCGGCAGATCAGGCCGCGGAGTGGATCTGGGACGAGACGGCGCAGGGATATCCGAGCCAGAACCCCTACCAGACCTCGTACGATTCCCACGCGACCTACGCCGCACCGGACTACGACGACACCGGCGGAACCGGGTACGAGGCGCTTGATCCGGCCCCGAACCCGTTCCCGACGCAGGACCCCTACCCCGATCAGGACCCGTACGGGTCCTACTACCACCGATGAGGAGCGAGGTGCCCAGCCGCGCGGCCGGGGCACGCGAGCCGGGCCCGTCGGCCGGACGAGCGGTTCACCGACCGGGGACGGGTCAGGGGCGGTGGTGCAGCATGGCGGTGGCCAGCTCGGCGCGGGACCGGTAGCCGTGGCGCTGGAAGAACCGGGTCAGCCGCCCCTCCACGCTCTTCTCGCTGGTGCCCAGCACCACCGCCGTCTGGGAGTTCGTCAGCCCCTCGGTGACCAGCGTGGCGAGCAGGCGTTCGTTCTCGGCCAGCGTCGCGTTGCGACCGGGCACCGCGATGTTCTGGGCGCGCATCAGCAATCGCAGCCGGGCGCGGGGGATCAGGGCGTCCAGCTCGCCGAAGATCTCGTAGGCCGTGCGCACCAGGTTCGCCGCGCCCAGCCCGCGCTCGGCGACGAGGGCGACGGTCCGGGCGAACTCGAACGGCCGGTCGCGCTGCCGGGCGAGGTCGACGGCCTCGCGCGCGGCGGCCTCGTCGCGCTCCACCAGCACCCGGGCGAGCAGGTGGTTGCGCCGCGCGCTCACCGTCCCCAGCCGCCGGGCCACCCGCTCGGCGCGGGACGCGCACTCCTCACCTCCGGCCGGGGTGCCGTGCACCGACTCCCACTCGGCCAGCCGCAGCCACAGCTCGTCGGTACCGATCAGGACCCCGCCCTCGGCGGCGAGCGCGAGACCCTCCTCGGCACTCGCTCGGGCGCGCTCGTGCGCGCCGATCGTGCTTTCCAGGTCGGAAGCGGGGATCGCGAGCAGGTGCGGCAGCAGCAGCGGCCGCGAGCGGGCGTGTTCGAGCACCGCGTGCGCCCGGCTCAGCTGACCGCGCGCGGTCAGGATCGCGGCCATCTCGCGAAACGTCGGCGCCTGCTCCGGCACGTGCGGATACCCGGCGGCGATCGCCGTGGCGCGGCGCGCCTCGTGCAGTGCGCGGTCCCAGCGCCCCGCCGCTCCCATCGCGGGGTCCGGCACCGGCTCGGCGAGCCGGTCGTTCCCGTCGCACAGCGCGAGCGCGCTGAACAGCCCGTACGCCTTCGCCACCGCCTCCGGGCCGGCGCCCGTGGGCCGCCGGTCGTCCTTGACGCCCGTCAGGGAGACCGCGACCTGGGCGATCACCTCGGCGAACGGGGCCGCGTCCGGGCCGAAGCCGCGCTGCTCGGCCAGCAGCCGGTGCGCGTCCTGCCAGCGGTTGAGCAGGCACAGCCCGGCCGCCCTGGTCACGATCCTGCTGCCCGGCGTGCCGGGCAGCGCGCGCCAGCCGTCCCGCACGAACTCGCGCAGCTCGTCGGTGTTCCCCGCCGAGCAGACGACGCGGATGATCTGAAGCTCCTGCACGGCCTCCGGTGGGAGTCGGCCCGCCAGGTCCAGCCCGCGCTGGGCGGCTTCGACCGCCGAGCGGAACCGGCGCCGCAGCGCGGCGCGCATCGCCTGCTCGTGCAGCACCTCGGCGCGGCGGTCGAAGTCGCCGAGCAGCTTGACCGCCGCCCAGCGCCACAGCTCGGCGCGATTGCTGTCCGGGGGCATCGCGGCGGCGTGCTCCAGCAGCTGCCGCGCGGTCTCCGCCGCCCCGTCGGGTGCCCCGGCGTCCATCAACCGGTCCGGCAGGAAGGAGGGGTCCGCGCAGGACGCGGCTCCCGCGCGGATCGCGCGCACCGCGACCTGCCCGGCCCGACGCCGCTCGTAGGGGCCCAGGCAGGACAGCAGCACCGCGGCGAGCATCGGGATCCGGAACCGCCACGGCCGGGCCAGCAGCACGCCGGAGGCCCCGAGCTCGCCCAGGATTCCGGTGACCCGACGCTCGTCGAGACCGGTGCACTCGGCGACCAGCCCCGGGGCGGGCTCGCCCAGCGGGTGCAGCGCGGCGAGCGCCTTGAGCACCGACCAGGTCGGCGACTTCGGTTCGCACAGCTCCGCGAACAGCGGGTGCGAGCTCGGCAGCCGCGGATCCCGGCCGTCGACCAGGTGCACGTGCCGGTCCACGATTCGCAGCCGCTCGACGGCGAGGAGCGCCTCCACGGCGGCGCGCAGCATCGCCGGGTTGCCGCGGCAGGAGCGGCGCAGCTCGGCGGTCATCTCCGGTGCGGGCCGCGCGTGCAGCAGCTCGTCCAGCATCCAGTCCACTTCGGACTCGTTCAGCGGGCGCAACCGCTCCTCGTGCACCAGGCCGGATTTCCGGAGGGTGTCGAGCCCCTCGCGGGAGGCCGGCGTGCGCGCGGCGCAGACCAGCGTCACCGGGGACCCGGCCAGCGCGTCCAGCAGCGCGGCCGCCATGCCTCCGGAGTCCGGACCGATCCGGTGCGCGTCGTCGAGGAACACCACCAGCGGCTCGCGCCGGTCCTCCAGCGCCGCCAGCAGCCGCCGCAGCGGGCATCCGGCCGTCGCGGCCGCGCCGAGCTCGTCGCCGAGTCGGTTCAGCAGGTGCGGGACGTCCCGTTCCCGGCGGGGCATCGGCACGTCCACGGTGGAGGTGCCGAGCCGGGTGAGCTCACGGCCCACCTGGGCCAGCACGGTGCTGCGGCCGATTCCCGCCGGGCCGGTGACCAGCACGAGCGGCACGCCCGGCCGGTTCGCGCAGTGGTCGACGATCCGGCCGACCGCTCCGCCGCGGACGCCTGATGGGGCACTCGGCCCGGCCTCTCGGGCAGTGCCCGTCCCCGGACGGGTGCGCCGGGAGCCGACATCGGGCACCGTCGTGGTCGCTGAGTCCGGCGGCTGGATCGTGGGTCGAGAAGTGAGCACCACGCCAGTATTGCCACAGTTCCCGCGCCCGGCCGTTCCCCGGCCATGACAAGAGTCTTAAGCGTTCCTTGCGTGATTCCGGTCGAGTTCGAACTTCTTGCGAGTTCCTAAAATGTCCCGTTCGGCTTTCTTGATCGCCGTGATCTCGGGATGCTCCCGAAGCTAATGTCCGGCACGTCGAAATGGAAGTGCTGGCGCTGCGGCGTCTGATTCGCGAACGGGATGGACGATCATGGCGCGGGACCAGGTTGCGATCGAGGGGCGGGACGAAGCCCTGGAGCGGTTGCGGACCGCCCTGCACCCCGGAGCGCGGCGCGGTCGCCTGGTGGTGGTCCGCGGCCCGGCCGGGATCGGCCGGTCGGCGCTCCTCGAAGTCGCCGCACGCCGCTGGTGGCAGCGCGGGGTGCGCGCGACGCTGGTGCGCGCGGTCCGCGAGCAGCACGGGGCGCGCGCGCTGGCCGCCGCCCTCCGGCAGGACCTGGACCGCTTCGGCGACACCGGTCTCATCGACGCGATCAGTTCCCTGACCAGGGTGAGCGTCGCTTCCGGTGCGGCGGACTCCCGGCTCCCCGCGGCGGTCGCCGAGATCAACCGGGTGTTCGCCGGGGTCGGCGGCGCCGAACCGAGCGCGGTGCTGGTCGACGACGTGCTGGAGATCGCCGACCCCGTCCCGCTGCTGCTGGCCGCGCACCGGCCCGGCTGCCTCGTCGTCGCCGCGGTGCGCACCGGGTTCGAGTCCACCACCAAGGAGGCCGAGCTCGTCCAGATGGCCGACGAGGTGATCGACCTGCCACCGCTGTGCGAGCAGGACGTGGAGTCGGTTCTCGGCGGTGGGGTGGACCTGAGCGTGCACCGGGCGCTGCGCGTCGCCTTGGGCCCGCTCTACGGCAACCCCGGCACGGTGCTGGCCGCGGTCCGGGAGCTGACGGAGCGGGGAATGCTCGTCCCCGAGCGCGGTCGCGTCGCGCTCGCCGATCCGGCCGCGCCCATCACGCTGCCCGTCGGGCACGACCTGCTCCGGCGCGCGCACCGGATCGACCCGGCCGCCACCCGCGTGCTGGCCGCCGTCTCGTTCGGCACCTTCGACCTGGACGACCTGCCCACCGTGGCGTCCGCGCTCGGCGTGGACCTGGCGCGCTGCGAGCGGATCGTCGACGAGCTCGTCGAGGAGGAGTTGTTGATCGCGGCCGAGTGGGAGCTGCTGCGCTGCGCCTGCCCCGCGCTCGCCGCCACCGTCGAGCGCGAGGAAGCGGACGTGGCGCGGCTGCTGGCGGACGCTCCCGGCCGCGGCGCCGAGTGGCCCCGCGCCACCTCGGTCCGCTTCGCCGTGCCCTCCCCGCAACCGTCCGCGAACGGCCCCCGGGCCTGGGCCAGCGCGGACGTGCGGCTGGTGGGGTTGATCAGCTCCGGGCTGACCAACCGGCGGATCGGCGCCGAGCTCGGGCTCAGCGAGAAGACGGTGGAGAGCCAGCTGACCAGGCTGTTCGCCCGGACCGGTTGCCGCTCCCGGGTCGAACTGGTGGCGGTGGCGAACCGGGAGGGCAGGCTGCGCGCGGCCCGCGCCCGCTCGGTGGCGTGACGGCGGGCGTCGAGAGCCGGGGAGATGGAGCGGTTCCATGAGCGTGCCTGATCCGCTGGTCGTGCTGCTGGCCGTCGGCGAACTCGTCGGCGTCAGCATGATCGGCCTGGTGGTGGTGCGGGTGCTGCGCCGCTACCCGGTGGCGGTGCCGCTGATCGGGGTCCTGATGGCCACCGTCGTCGCCATGGTGATGAGCACGGTGGTGCTCCTCGTCGGCGTGCCGCGGGACGAGCCCGCGGCGGAGACGATCGTGGTCTGCGCGACCGGCCTGGCCTCGGTCGGAGTCGGCCTGCTCCTGGGCAGGCCGGTGCTGGAGCGGGAGCGGCGCCGGATCGCGCGCCGCGACGAGGAGGCGCTGGCCGAGACGGTGGACGAGGCCTTCGCGCTCTCCCGGATGCAAGTCGACGCCGCGCTCCCACCCCGCCACGAGGTCGCGCTGCCGGAACTGATCGGCGAGGCCGTCGCCGGGGCGACCCCGGCCGCGGCCGCCTGGGGCGTGCGGGTCTGGGCGGGGTGGATCGAGCGGTCGGCGGTGGTCGTCGACGGGGCCATGATGACCAAGGCCATCACCGGCCTGCTCGTCACGGCGGCCCAGTGCAGCCGCGAGGGCGGCACCGTCTCGGTGGACGTGTGGGTGAACGGGCCCTGGATCACCGTCTCGGTCCGCAGCGAGCGTTCCCCGGGCCCGCCACCGGCGAGGTCCGACCCGGTCCGCGCGGACCAGCGCGGCACCGGCCTGCGGCTGGCCGCCGCCGACGGCATCGTGCGCGCGCACCGCGGCGAGCTGGCGGTCCACAACCAGCCGGACTCCTGCCGCTTCGAGGTCTGGCTCCCCGTCCCCGCCGCGACGTGAACGCCCCGTCGTCCTCGCCGTCCTGCCAGCGGCGGTGGGTGGGCCGGAGCGGCCGGCATCCTCGCGGGGCAACCGCGGGAGCCGACCAGGGGTGAGCGGCGGCGGTCGTCCGGGGCTTCAGATGCCGAAGTTCTGGGTCCACCAGGGGAAGTCCTCGGCCACGTGCAGTCCGACGCCGATGGTGCGGAACTCCGCCCGCAGGATGTTCCTGCGGTGGGGGACGCTCTCCATCCAGCCGCGCACCACGGCCGCGGGCGTGCGCTGGCCGGCGGCGATGTTCTCACCCGCCGGGTTCTCGACCCCCTCGGCCAGCATCCGGTCGAACGGCGACGAGCCGCGCGGGCCCCGGTGGGCGAAGAAACCGCGCCGCGCCATGTCGGCGCTGTGGCCCCGGGCGGCGCGGCGCAACCGCTCGTCGGTGCGCAACGCGGCCAGGCCCTGCCGCGCGCGTTCGACGTTCACGAGCACCACGACCTCGTCCTCGGTGCGGACCCGCACCGATTCCCGACTGGCCCCGAGCGCCATCGTCGGCGACACCTCCCGGTCCGCGAGCACCTCGCCCGCACCCGCCGCCACGCTAGCGCGTGCTCGGGACGGTCGTCCGCGCGCGAAGGAGCCCTGCCAGAACGGGCAGCGACGAGCGCTCTTCGGGCAGGGATGGCTCGTTTCTCCTGTCGTGCGGCCGAGTCGCGCGGGAACACTGGACCCCGCCCGCGCACGCACGTGGTCCTCGGTTGCGTGGTGGGAGGAGCACACGACAGAGGAGTCCTCGAATGGCCAACTTTCCGCAGGTGCAGACGTCGCAGCCGGGAATGCAGCAGGCTGCGCAGATCTTCAGCGACCGCGCCTCCGAGTTCACCCAGGAACTCCAGCGCGTCAACTCGATGATGGCGACCCTGCAAGGCAGCTGGACCGGTTCCGCGTCCACGAACTTCAACGCTGCCATGGACAACTGGGAGCGGTCGTTCCAGGCGATCATCACCAAGCTGATCAACATGATGGACGTCATGGGCGTCAACACGAAGGACTACGTGTCCGCTGAGGACAGCGCGGCGAGCACCGCCCAGTCGTTCACCTCGGCCCTGCCCGGAGTCTGATCCACCCCCCCGCAGTACCCGATCTCCCTAGGAGTGAACGTTGTCCGACTACAGGTTCGACTTCAACGTCGCGGACATGACCCTCGACGAGATGAACTCGATCAACGCCCGCGTTCGCAACGCGCTGACCGACATGGAGTCCCAGGTCGAGAAGAGCTTGGCCGAGTGGACCGGTGTCGCCCAGGAGGCCTACTGGGCCGCCAAGGCCGAGTGGAACCAGCAGGCCGCGCAGATGCCGGTCTACCTGGAGTCCGGCCGTCAGACCCTGCTGTCCATCTCGGACAACTACGGCACGACCGAGCAGCGCGCCCGCCAGATCTGGGAAGGCAGCCGCTGACCGACCGCGGGTCGCGCGGTCCGGGCCGCCGGTGAGGTCTTTCTCCCTCCGGCGGCCCGATGCGGATGACCTCCGCACGGGAGTGCGGATCGAGAGGAGAGCACGATGGCCGAAGAGCTGACGGGCCTGGACTACTGGCTGAGCTTGGACGACTGGCAGGACACCGACTACGCGGACTGGACCAAGCTCGACGCCTACGTCGAGATGGGCTGGATGACCGAGCAGGACCGCGACTACGTCCAGGCGGCGGGGAGCATGGCCGCCATGAACCAGAGCGGCGGCGGGTTCCCCGAGGTCGACGCGGCCTGGTCGAAGTACCTGGACGTCAAGGACGAGCACGCCGGTGACCCGATGTTCAACTCCTCGGCCGGTGCCGAGGAGATCCCGCCGCCGGACTACGACTCCACGATGGAGGAGGGGGTCGACTACGACCAGGACACCCCGTTCGACATCGAGGGCATGGAGGAGACACCGGTCGCCGACGTGCCGGACGTTCCCGGCGACGAGGGCGAGGGAAAGACCGGTGACGGCGTCGTCGCGGTGAACACCCGGGCGCTGGAGGTCTTCGCGGACAACGTCGACTCGCTGCGGCGGATGATCGCGGACTCGAAGGTGAAGACCGACGAGGTGAACATCCTGCCCGGCGGGTTCCACGCGGCGTACGTGATCCGGGACGAGATCATGGGCGACGGCGGCAGCCGCCCCGGCCTCAAGAACGACGTCCGCTTCTACCTGGACAAGCTGGAGATCGCGCTGGAGAACGTGCGCGACGAGGTCCGCAAGCTGGTCGTGGACTACGACAACACCGAAGACCTGAACGCGCTCACGACCGACAAGCTCAACGGGATCATGAACGAGTCGTTCGGGTACATCAATTCCAGTTCGCAGGCGACGCCTACGGCGTGACCACCTGAGTGGTCGACGGATGACCGCCCTGCCGCCGGACGCGGCAGGTGCCGGAACGAGGCGCGGCGCGCCTCGGCCGCGTGACCGATCGCGGTCCGAGCTTTGGGGAGTGTGGCATGGCCGGTGCGCCGGAGGGGTACGACGAGAACGTCTTCGCGAAGGACGACATCGACGAGCACGCGGTCTTCGTCAACCCCAGGGGAACGAGCAGCGCCGACGACTTCGAGAGCTGGGACTGGAAGCAGATCAAGGCCGCGCTGTGGGGCGGGTCCGCGCTCGGCAGCGAGGATCTCAAGGAGGAGGCGTGGCACCGGGTCAACCCGAACACGCTCTACGCCGCCTCGAACGCCTTCTCGCACATCCACCAGACGATGCACGCCGTCGCCGAGAACCTGCGCGCGCAGGCGGAGGCGGTGGCCGGTGAGCACGGCGCCTGGTCGGGCGTCGCCGCCACGGAGTTCCTGGCCAAGATGAACACGCTGGCCAACAACATCCGGGACAACGGCGACCGGCTCGCGGGCGCCGACGCCGGGCACCCGGTCCCGACGAAGCTCTACGACGACGGGCGGTGGCTGTCCTGGGCGCGCGACGCGACCAGCCAGATCGACCAGTACTACGCCCAGGTCGCGAAGTGGCGGGGCAAGGCGGGGGTGATGGACAACGGTCTCGTCGCCGTCAGCCAGGACCCCGAGGTGGTCCAGGCGATGACCGCCGAGATGAAGAAGCCCATCCGGGAGCTCGCGAAGACCTACACCATCACCGTCGACAGCGTCGAGTACACGACCCCGGTGACCCCGGGGCTCGGTGACGGACCACCACCGCCGGATCTCCCGGGTGGTGACGAGGTGACCGGACCGCCGCCCCCGCCGGACGCGCCGCCGACGACACCCCCGCCGCCTGTTCCGCCGCCGCCGGACGCGCCGCCGGGCGACGTCCCGCCGCCGGGAGCGAACGTCCCGCCACCGATGACGAACGTGCCGCCGCCCGGAGCACCTCCGCCCGGCTCGCCCCCGCCCGGATCCGTCCCGCCGCCTCCGGGCTCGACGCCGCCCGGCAGCACGCCGCCTCCGGTGGCGAAAGTCCCGGAGCCGCCCGGTTCGACGCCGCCTCCGGGATCCACCCCTCCTCCGGGCAGCACGCCGCCGCCGGGATCGACGCCTCCTGTCGGCAGCACCTCGCCGCCTGGTTCGACGCCGCCGGTGCCCCCGCCGCCGGGAACGTCGCCGCCTCCGAAGGCGACGATGTCGCCGCCGCCGGACAGCGCCCCGCCGCCAGGTTCGACGACTCCTCCGGGCAGCACCCCGCCGCTCGGTTCGACGCCGCCGCTCGGTTCGACGACGCCGCCGGTCGGTGCACCGCCGCTCATCGGTGGACCGCCCTCCACGACGAAGCCGCCGGGTTCCACGCCACCGCCGGGCAGCACCCCGCCGCTCGGTTCGACGCCGCCGCCCGGTTCCACGCCGCCTCGTGGTTCGACGCCGCCGCCGGGCTCGGAGCCCCCGGGCGCGCCGCCGCCCCTCGGCGAGCTCCCGCCCGTGGGGCCACCGCCCGGGATCGGTTCGCCGCCGGGCACCTCACCGCCCGGCGGGATGCCCGGGGGCGGGACGACACCTCCGCCCGCCGGGGGAGAGGTGCCGCCTCCCGGCGGCCTGACACCGCCGCCCGGCAACCAGGTGCCGCCGTCGGCCACCAACCCGGAGGAGTGGAGCCCGCCCGCCGGGAACGGGACGCCCGGCGGTCAGCCCGACCGCGGCGGGATGCCGATGATGCCGCCGATGATGCCCCCGGGCGCCGGTGGTGGTCAGCCGGGCGCGGGCGCGGACCGCCCGGACGCCTCGGGCCTGCTGGACGCGGGTGCGGAGCCGTGGAAGGGCGAGGGGCCCGGCGCGGGCGAGCCGGAGGCGCCGGGTGGCGCCGTGCCGGGTGGTCCCGGGCTGGACGCCCCGCCGGTGGCGGAGCAGCCCGGCCTGCGGGAACCGGGCGAGACGGGTGCCCAGAACCCGCCTGGCGGGATGCCGATGATGCCGCCGATGATGCCCCCGGGCGCCGGTGGTGGTCAGCCGGGCGCGGGCGCGGACCGCCCCGACGCCTCTGGCCTGCTCGACGCGGGTTCGCGGCCGTGGGAGTCCTCGGCTCCCGATGTGGGCGAGCCGGAGGCTCCGGGCGGAGCGGTGCCGGGCGGTCCGGGGCTGGAGCGCCCGGTCGCGGGTCCGCAGGAGACCCCGCCGGTCACGCGGACCCCGTCGGAGGCGCCGAGCTCGCCCGAGGCGCGGCCCCCGGGTGGGATGCCGATGATGCCGCCGATGATGCCTCCGGGGGCGGGTGGCGGTCAGCCGGGCGCGGGTGCGGACCGCCCGGACGCCTCGGGCCTGCTCGACGCGGGCTCCGGCCCGTGGGAGTCGGCCGCGCCGGAGACCGGTGAGCCGGAGGCGCCGGGGGGCGCCGTGCCCGGTGGTCCGGGTCTGCGGGCCCCGGCCGGCGGCCCGCAGGAGACCTCGCCGGTCGCGGACGTGCTTCCGGAGGCGCGCACCGAGGCGCGGTCCCCGGGCGGGATGCCGATGATGCCGCCGACGGTGCCCTCGGGTGCGGGAGGTCCGGCCCGGTCCGCCGAGCGCCCCGACGCCTCGGGATTGCTGGAGGCCGGCGCGCGGCCGTGGGAGCCCGCGGCCGTCGGCGCCGGTGATCCGGATGCCCCGCACGGCGCGGAGCCGGGTGCTCCGATGGCTGAGTCCATTGTGGACCAAAAACCCGCGTCGCAGGCACCGCAGGAGATTTCCGCCGAGAGCGCGCCGGTCGCGGAGGTCGCGCCGGAGTCCCCGGCGCCGGAAACCGCCGCGCCGCCGGTGGTGGCCGGCGTGCCGCCGGTGTTCGGTCCGCCGGGGGCGCTGCCGCCGCCGGTGGTGCCGCCCGCGCCCGCGAGTCCGCCGCCCCGCTCGGTGCCGCCGGAGTCCGCCGCCCGCTCGTGGGAGGCGAACGTCGGGCCGGGCCGGGCCGCACCGCCGAAGGAGGAGGTGGCGGCACCGCCCGCGCGCGGGGAGGGCGCCGCGGCTTCGCCCGCCGAACCCGTTGCCGCGCAACGGGGATCCGCCGACGGGAAGCGCGAGCCCGAGCCGCCGGACGACCGGGTCGCGGTGGTGCGCCGGGACGCGGCCCAGCAGGACACCAGCGCCTGGGACGTGCCCAGCGACGGTCTGCCCTGGCTGGTGCCGTTCCCCGCTGCCCGCGAGGAGGGGACCGAGCAGGACCGCCAGGACCCGGACCGCGTGCTGCGCGACGGCGAGCCGTGGCGGCGCGGGCCGGGTTCCGGTGCCGGGTACTCCGACTGGCGCCAGGCCAAGTGGGCCGAGTCGGGCAAGCCGGTGCGCGAGCGGAAGCCGCCGCCGATGTGCGGCGGGCCGGTGCTCACCCCGGAGCAGGTCGCCGAGATGCGGGCCGCCGAGAAGGCGGAGGCCGAGGCCGAAGCAGCCGCGGCGGAGGAGCGCGAGGGCGAGGAGGACGAGCGGTCCAGTTCGGACCTCCTCGTGAGGGATACCTCTGCCTGGGGTGGCAAATCGGCCACGCCGCCCGGTGGGGTGATCGGCTAGGAGCAGCTCCCGCACCCGTCGACCCACGAGCGAGGCAGATCCATGAGCACCGTGACGGTGAAGCGGCCACCGCGCGTCGCCGGTCCCGAGATGCCCGAGGGCGAGGTCGACCTCCAGGAGCCGCCGGTGATGGCGGAGCCGGCGGCCGTGGACTTCAGGTCCGCGGCGATGTTCCTGCCGATGGGCATCGGCTCCGCCGCCATGATGATGATGTTCGCCTCGTCGAGCGGGTCGCCCGCGATGTACATGATGGGTGGCGTCATGGGCGTGGCGATGCTGTCCATGGCGCTCACCCAGATCGGACGGGCGGGTGCGGAGCGCAAGCGCAAGATGAGCGCCGAGCGCCGGGACTTCCTGCGCTACATCGCCCAGTTGCGGGAGAAGGCGCGGGACGCCGCGGACCGGCAGCGCCGGGCGGTGCTGTGGAACCACCCGGACCCGTCCTGGCTGTGGACGACGGCCGGGGGCCCTCGCCTGTGGGAGCGGCGCTCGGGGGACGAGGACTTCGCCCGCGTCCGCATCGGGCTCGGCACCCAGGCCTCGTCGGTGGACTACTCGGCGCCGTCGACGAAGCCGATCGAGGACCTGGAGCCGCTCGCGGCGATCTCGCTGCGCCGCTTCCGCGAGGCCTACGGCACGGTCTCCGGAATTCCCATCTCGCTGGGGCTGCGCAGCTTCACCAGCATCGAGTTCGCCGGTTCCCAGGAACCGGCGCTCGGGCTGGTGCGGGCGCTGCTGGCCCAGCTGGTCACCTTCCACTCCCCGGACGAGCTGCGGGTGGCGGTGCTGACCAGCGAGTCGGGGCAGCCGGAGTGGGACTGGGTGAAGTGGCTGCCGCACAACGCCCACCCGAGCGCGCACGACACGGCGGGTCCGCTGCGGCTGCTGGCCTGCGACCACGACGAGCTGCTCGACGTGCTCGGCGCCGAGATCACCGACCGCCCGGACCACGACCCGGGCAGCCGGGCCAGCGTCGGCGAGCCGTTCGTGGTGGTGGTCGCGCACCAGGCGCCGCTGCCGGAGCAGTCGCGGCTGCTGCAGGGCGGGCTGCGCAACGCGGTGCTGCTGGACGTCACCGGCGCGATGCCCGGTGGCCCGAAGGTGCTGCGGCTGACCGCGGAGGGCGACGACGTCCAGTTCCCGGCGGGGGAGGAGCTCGGCTCGGCGCGGCGCGACGAGCTGAGCCTGGTGCAGGTCGAGGCGCTGGCCCGGATCCTGGCCCCGAAGCGCACCAGCGGTGCGGTCGACATCGTCGATCAGACGCTGGAGAACGACTTCGAGCTCACCACTCTGCTGGGCATCCGGGACCCGAGGTCCTTCGACGTGCCGTCGCTGTGGCGCTCCCGGGCGGCGCAGCGGGCGCGGTTGTCGGTGCCCATCGGCGTCACCGAGGGCGGCGAGGTCGTCGAGCTCGACATCAAGGAGCCCGCCCAGGGCGGCATGGGGCCGCACGGGATGCTGATCGGCGCCACCGGCTCGGGCAAGAGCGAACTGCTGCGGACCCTGGTGATCGGGCTCGCGGCCACGCACTCCTCGGAGATCCTGAACCTGGTGCTGGTGGACTTCAAGGGCGGCGCCACGTTCCTGGGCATGGACGCGCTGCCGCACACCTCGGCCATGATCACGAACCTGGCCGACGAGCTGCCGCTGGTAGACCGGATGCAGGACGCGCTCAACGGCGAGATGGTGCGGCGCCAGGAACTCCTGCGCACCAGCGGGTTCTCCTCGTCCTTCGAGTACGAGAAGGCCCGTGCGGGCGGCGCGCAGCTGGTGCCGTTCCCGGACCTGCTCATCGTGGTGGACGAGTTCTCCGAGCTGCTGGCGAACAAGTCCGAGTTCATGGATCTGTTCGTGTCCATCGGCCGGCTCGGCCGCAGCCTCGGGGTGCACCTGCTGCTGGCGTCGCAGCGGTTGGAGGAGGGCAGGATCCACCGCGTCGAGGGTCACCTGTCGTACCGGATCGCGCTGCGCACCTTCTCCTCGATGGAGTCCCGCGCGGTCATCGGCGCGACCAAGGCCTACGAGCTGCCCTCGGACCCGGGCAACGGCTACCTGAAGATCGACACCAGCACGCTGGTGCGGTTCAAGGGCGCCTACGTGTCCGGGCCGTGCCCGGTCCCGGACGGCCCGGCGGCCGTCACCGAGAACCGGGCGTTCTCCGAGGTCGTCGCGTTCCGCACCCAGCCCTACCCGAGCCTGCACGCGCTGCGCCCCCAGGAGGACGCGGCGGACGGGGAGCAGGAGGAGCAGGGCGAGCAGGAGTCCCGCGAGGACGCCCCGGCGCTGGCCGACGTGCTCATCGGGCGCCTCGCCGGCGCGGGCCCGCCCGCGCGCCAGATCTGGTTGCCCCCGCTGTCGGAGGCCACCAGCCTGGACGCCCTGCTGCCGACCGTGGTCCCGGACCCGGTGCGCGGGATGACCGTGGACGACCCGGCGCGCCGGGGCGCGCTGCGGGTGCCGGTGGGGGTGGTGGACCGGCCGTTCGACCAGCTGCGCGACCTGCTGGTCGCCGACCTGTCGGGCTCGGACGGGCACGTGGGCGTGGCGGGGGCGCCGCAGAGCGGGAAGTCGACGCTGCTGCGGACCCTCATGCTCGGCCTGGCGCTGACGAACACCCCGCAGGAGGTCCAGTTCTACTGCCTGGACTTCGGCGGCGGCGGCCTGATGTCGGTGTCCGGGCTGCCGCACGTGGGCTCGGTCGCGACCCGGATGGAGCACGACCGGGTGGTGCGCACCATCGCGGAGCTCACGCAGCTGATGGAGCGCCGCGAGTCGCTGTTCGCCGAGCGCGGTTTCGACTCGATCGCCACCTACCTGCGAGCCCGCTCCCGAGGCGAGGTGGACGACCCGTACGGGCACGTCTTCCTCGTCGTGGACGGCTGGTTCACCGTCAAGCAGGACTTCAACGACGTCGAGACCAAGATCGGCGAGCTGGCCTCGCGGGGGCTCTCCTTCGGCGTCCACGTGGTGATCAGCGCGACCCGCTGGTCGGAGATCCGGCCGTGGCTGCGGGACCTGCTCAGCACCAAGTTCGAACTGCGCCTCGGCGACTCGATGGAATCGGAGTACGGCTCCCGCAAGGCCGCCACGGTGCCGAACCAGGCGGGGCGCGGGATGACCTCGAAGGGCTTCCACTTCCTGTCCGCGCTGCCCCGCCTCGACGGGGGTTCCGGCGCCGAGGACCTGACGGACGCCACCAGGGGAGTCGCGGAGGAGATCCGCGCGTTCTGGCCCGGGCGAGGAGCGCCACCGGTGCGGATGCTGCCGATCAACCTCCCGGCGGCGGAGCTGCCCGCGCCGCAGCGGGATTTCCGGGTCTGCCTCGGCTACGACGAGCAGCGGCTGGAACCCGTGTGGCACGACTTCTTCACGCACCCGCACCTGATGATCTTCGGGGACAGCGCCACCGGGAAGACCAACCTGCTGCGGCTCGCGCTGCGCTCGATCCGGTCGCGCTACGGCCCGGACGAGGCCAAGATCGTGCTCGGCGACGCGCGCCGCGACCTCGACCAGGAGGTGCCCGCGGAGTACGGGGTGGGCTACGGCTTCAGCGCCGACGCGCTGCACCAGCTCGCCGACCAGGCGCTCGGGTCGATGACGAAGCGGGTGCCGGGCCAGGACATCTCCTCCGAGCGGCTGCGCAGGCGCGACTGGTGGGAGGGACCGGAGCTGTTCGTGGTCGTCGACGACTACGAGCTGCTCGGCCGCGGCGGCGTCAGCTCGGCGCTGGAGCCGCTGCTGCCGATGATCCCGCAGGGCGTCCACATCGGACTGCACCTGGTGATCGCGCGCAGCACTTCCGGCGCGGTGCGGGCGATGATGGACCCCGTTCTGCGCCGCCTGTGGGAGCTCGGCACCCCCGGCGTGCTGCTGTCCTACCCCAAGGAGGAGGGCAAGTTCCTCGGCGAGGCCGCGCCGCGCAAGCTGCCGCCCGGCCGTGCGCAGCTCGTCACCCGTCGCGGCGTGGGGCTCATCCAGACCGGTCTCGTGACCGCCCAGAACCCCGCCGCCGCGTCCACCGGTTCCTGACCGGCCCCCGCGGCCCGGCCGGACGAGGCCGGGGCCGCCACCGCACCTTCCACAGGGAGAACTCATGACCAGAGCAGCCGAGCTGTGCCGGATCACGGTGTTCGGCCCGGACGGCCGGGCCGATCTCGCCGTGCCCGTCTCGACCTCCGTCGCCGACCTGCTGCCGGTGCTGCTGAGCCACACCAGCTCCCAGCCCGAGGCCGAGGAGCACGGGTCCTGGGTGCTGCAACGCCTCGGCGGCACCCCGCTGGACCCCTCGGGCACCCCGGAGACGCTGGACTGGATGGAGGGCGAGCAGCTGCACCTGCGCCCGGCCGACGACCCGCTGCCGGAGCTGGACTTCGACGACCTCGCCGACGGCATCGCCACCTCGGTCGGGCAGCGCGACGACCGCTGGCAGCACGAGCACGGCAGGTTGCTGTTCACCGCGCTGTCCGCGGCGGTCCTCGCCGTGCTGGCTCTCGTGCTCGCCGGGCCCGGTCCGACCGCGCTGCACGCCGGGTTCGCGCTCGGGCTGGGCCTGGTGTGCGCGTTCGCCGCCGCACCGGTGGCGACGAAGCTGGACGACCTCGCGCTGACGCGGCTCACCGGTTTCGCGGGCTGCGGGTTCAGCGCGCTGGCCGGGCTCATCGCCGCGGACGGGGTGCCCGGGGAGACCGCGCCGACCCCGCCGGGCGTGCTGGTCGCCGCCGTCGGCGCGGGGGCCGCCGCCGCGCTGCTGCTGGTGCTGCGGCGCTTCGCGGCGCGCGGCATCCCGTACGCGCCGTTCAGCACGGTGCTGCTCGTGGCGGTCGCGGTGATCGCCGGGGTGTGGCTCGGCGCGAGCTTCGGCCTCGGCATCGGCCAGGTCGCCGGGGTGCTGGCGGCGGTGCTGTTCGGGGTCGTCGTGTTCGTGCCGAAGCTGACCATCCGGGCCGCGTTCCTGCGCGGGCCGCAGCTGCCGCGCAACGCCGCCGACCTGCAACAGGACATCGAACCGGCGCCCGCCGACCAGGTGGCGGTGCGGACGGCGACCGCCGACCGCTACGTCAGCGTGGCGATGGTGTTCGCCGCCGCCGTGCTCAGCGGGGCGTTCCCGCTCATCCTCGCTGAACCCGGCTGGATCGGGTGGGCGCTGGTGAGCGTGCTGTCCTGCGCGGTGCTGCTGCGCTCCCGCAGCTTCCTCGGCGTCTGGCAGCGGGTCTCGCTGGCCGTCGCGGGCACCATCGGCCTGTCCCTGGTGGTGCTGCACCTGGCCCGGATGTTCCCGCCGGAGTGGCGCACCGCGCTGCTGGCCGGTCTGCTCGTGGTGCTGTTCGCACTGGTCAAGGCGGCGCTCCGGCCCCCGATGCGGCGGATGCTGCCGATCTGGGGTCACCTGGCCAACATCTTCGACACGGTGACGGCGCTCGCGGTGCTGCCGCTGCTGCTCCAGCTCCTCGGCGTGTACGCCTGGGCGCGCGGACTGGCCGGGTGAGGGCGGAACCATGCAGACCCAGCGCGACCACGTGCACGCCTACCAGTTCCTGATGGGGCGGATGAGCTCCGCCCTGGTCCTCGGCGACCCCGCCAGCCCCGAGGTGCCCGCGCGGCGAGCGAGCACCGGAGTCGTCTTCGGGCTGGTGCTGGCGGTGCTGATCGCCATCGGCTTCGGCGTCTACGGACTGCTCGTCCCCGGCGGCAACACGGCCTGGCAGGCCCGGGGCGCGATCGTCGTGGAGGAGGAGTCCGGCACCCGCTTCGTCAACGTGGGCGGCGTGCTGCACCCGACCCCGAACTACGCCTCGGCGAAGCTGCTGCAGGGCCCGAAGGGCGGCCCGGACGTCGAGATGCTGTCCCGGGCGTCGCTGGCCGCCGCGCCGCGCGGCGTCCCGATGGGCATCCCGGACGCGCCGCAGAACCTGCCCGCCGCCGATGAACTGCTCGGCTCCAGCTGGCTGGCCTGCCTGCCGGAACCGGGCGCGGGGCGGGACCTGAGCCTGAACTTCGACCCGAGCGCGCCCACCGCGCCGCTGCGCGCCGACCGGTACTCGCTGGTGGCCGCCGAGGACGGCGCCCAGTACCTGCTGCTGGGCGGCGCCAAGCTCCGGGTCGCCGACCCCGCCGCGACGGTCGCCCTGGGCATGGCCGCGGTGCGGCCGCCGGTCGCGCCCCGCGCGTGGCTGGACGCGGTGCCGGACGGCCCCGTCCTGGCCCCGGCCGCCCTCGACGGGGCGGGCTCTCCCGGCCCGGCGGTCGACGGCGCGGCGCACCCGGTGGGGCAGCTGTTCGAGCAGCGCGCCGCGAACGGCGACGTCCAGCGGTTCGTGCTGCGCAACGACGGTCTCGCCCCGCTCAACGGGACCGAGTTCATGCTGCTCGACGCCGTGGGCTCGACCGATCCGGTGCGGGTGGGCGCCGCCGCGGTGGCCGCCGCGCCCCGTTCCGCGGACCGGTCGCTGACCCAGCGGCTCCCCGAGCTCAGCGACGCCCGCTGGCGCGACCCGGGCGGCGACGCGCTGTGCCTGCGGCAGCGCCCCGACGGACCTGTGGTGCGCAGCGAAGTGGTGTTCACCGGCAGCCGGGTCGGCTCGATCCCCGGCGTGCACCTGCCCCCGGCGGGCGGGCTGGTGGTCGGCGCGGTGCCGTTGCCGCCCGGCCAGCGCAAGCCCGACCGCTACCTCATCTCCGAGGGCACGAAGTACCTGCTGCCCGACGACGATTCCATGAAGGCCCTGGGGCTCGGTGGCGCGCCCGTGCGGCCGTTCGACGCCGCCCTGCTCGACGAGGTGCCGAGCGGCCCACCGCTGAGCACGGCCTCGGCCGGTGCGATCAGGAAGGGATGACCAGATGCCCGCACGGCCCCCGATGCCCCCGCTCGCCCGGCGCCGCCGGGGCACCACCGACCTCGCGCTGACCAGGCAGGTCGTCGGCAACGCGCTCGTGGTGCACCCGGAGCGCCGGATGACGGCCGAGGCGCAGTCGATGGCGATGTCGGTCGCCGCCGACCCCGAGCACGAGATGGTGGTCCTCGACCTGCCCGTCGGCGTGCCGGTCTCGGCCTGGGACTCGGTCGCCGAGCTGCTGCCCCGGCACCGGCGCGGCCTCCGGCTGATCCTGGGCGGGCGCTCCCGCGAGGCCACCGCGCTGACCGGCCAGTGGCTGTCCGAGCGGCTCGGGCGCACCGTGGTGGCTCCGGACGGGGCGATCTTCCGGGGCGCGGGCGGCACGCTGTTCGTCGACTCCGGCAAGGGCAGCGGTTGGGTCCGGTTCCGCCCGGGCCGGGCCCCGGAGTGGGAGGCGAAGCGCTATCCCCGGCCCGCCTGGGACGAGGGGATCACGAACGCCTGGCCGACGAGCTCCACCGGGATGGCCGACCCGATCCCCGGCGGGGTGTGGATCCACTCCGCCGCGCGCGGCGGGCCCTCCGGGGAGCACTGGTCGCGGCTGGTGACGGGGATGCCCTGCCAGCCGGAGGTGCTCACCGTGGTGCTCGGCTGCCCCGGGGAGCCGCCGCTGTCGCTGGACGACGTCACCCGGTTCTGGCGCGGGCTCGACGAGCGGGTGCGTCCCCAGGTCCGCTTCGTGCGGTACGGCCCGGTGCACCTGCCCCGGGGCGAGTCGCTGGGGCAGGCGCTGGCGGACCTGCTGGACTCCCGGGTGGTCTGCTACCCGGGGATGCCGATCGGTTCGCCGAGCTCCCCGGACCTCTACACGGTGTGCCCGGACGGCGGGCTCGGCTGGCAGTCCTTCGCCCGCGAGCTCGGCTACACGCCGCGCACCGATCCGGCGCACCGGTCGACGCCCGCGCTGCTGAGCCACCGCGCGCCGGTGCCCGGGGCGGAGCAAGTCGCCCCGGCGGTGTACTGGTACACCCCGGACGCGGTGCTGGAGGTCGTGCAGTCCGGGCTGTGGGTCCGGCCGCCGGAGGACGCCCAGAACGCCGCCGCCGTGCGCGCCGAACCCGCGCGCCCCGAGGAGAACCTGCTCGCCTTCGACGCCGGTGACGAGAAGCGCGCCGACCGGATGCGGCGGCTCGCGCAGGACGTCCTGGCGCGACTGGACCCGGCGACCCGGGTGCGGGCCCGCCTGGTGCCCGCGACCGAGGTGAGCCGCGAGGTGCTGCGCATCGCCGGCCCGGCGGGCGGGCAGCTGGTGGCCCCGGCGGGCGCCTCGCGCGCCGCGTCCCCGATGTCCGAGGCCGAGTCGGTGACCGACACGGTGCGGTTCGCGCCGGTGCGCGACGAACCGGAGGCCGAGGTCGCGACACCCCCGGTGACCGAGGCGCCCGCCCCGCCCGCGCCCGCCCCGGAGACCCCGACTCCCGCGGATCCCACCGCCGCGAACACCCCGGTCGGGCCCCCGGCCGCCGGTCCGGTGGCGTCACCACCCGCCGCCGCGACCGAGGCCCCGGAGCCGCCGCGCCCGGTGGCGATCCGGCTGGAGAACTCGGCGATGCCCTCGGTCGAGGAGCCGCCCGCGCCCCCGGCCCGCGAGACCGCGGCCCCGGGCGCCACCGCGCCGGAGACGGAGCCGCCCCCGGCGGGGCCCGCGAAACCGGAGGCGTCCCGGCCGGAGCCCCCGGAATCCCCGGTGCCCCCGGCCCCGGAGCGGGAGTCGCCGGCGCCCGAAGCGGTGCCCGAGCCCGTCTCGCGCGCGGAGACGCCGAACCCGGGACCGGTGCCGGAGTCCGAGAGCGCGCCGCAGGCGGCCCCCGAACCGGAGGTGGCCGGGCGAGCCGCTCCGGTGGAAACCGCCGAACCGCGCCTGCAACCGACCCCGGACCCCGCCGCCTCGGCGCTGGTGGCCGGGCACGGCCTCGCCGAGGAGCGCGCCTGGCTGCGCCGCACCCTCAGCGCCGACTTCGACGCGATGGCGCACTCCACCTCGCGGATCCTGTCCGAGCACCCGGGATTCCAGGCCTCGGAGAGCCGTTCCACCACCGACGTCCTCGCCGACGCCGTCGCGGTGCGGCTGCACCTGGCCGAGCGCGGCGCGGCGGTGGACCGCTCGCTGCGCTCGGCGGTGAACGGACCGCACGTGCCGTTCGCGCGGTGCGTGGTCTCCGGCCTCAGCCGGTTGCCCTCGCATCGCGGGGCGACGGTGTTCGCGGCCTCGCCGACCTCCGCCCAGTGGGAGCTCTACCGGCGCCGCAGGCTGCTGACCGACTGGAGCTTCCTGCACTCGCTGACCGAACCCAGCGCCGACCAGGTGGGGGAGGTGGACGTGCTGGTGTGGTCGATGACCGCGCGCCGCACGAAGCTGCTCGAAACCGGCGGCGACGACGTGGTGGACAACCGGGTGGTGTTCGTGCCGGGCACCAGCTTCAAGGTGCTGGAGCTGGCGGAACCCGGCTCCGATGGCGCCCGCGGCCGGATCCTGCTGCGCGAGCTGGCCGAGTCCGAAGTGGACGACGAAGGCCGGGTGGACGCGCGGGAGGCGCTGGACGAGCTGGCCACCTCCTCCCTGCTGCGCTGCGTGGAGCGCTGGGCCGCCGCCCCGCCGCGCGGCGCCGTGGGGGAGTCCGCGCGCGCGAGGTTCGGCGCGCTGCCGGGATTGGTGTGAGCGAGATGGACTTCCCAGCGGCCCCCGGCCGACGGGGCGGGCGGAGAGAAGGTGACCGGCGATGAACCGCGAACTGCTGGTGGTGGGCGGAGACCGGGCGGGCGCGCACCCCACGATCGGCTCCGCCCTCGCGGCGGCCGGGGACGGCGCGATGATCAGCGTCCGGCCCGGCAGGTACGAGGAGAACCTCGTCGTCGGCCGGACGGTCAGCATCGCCGCGGAGCAGGACGGCGGAACCGTCGAGGTGCACGCGGCGACGGGCAGCGCGCTGGTCGTCGACACCGACGGGGTGCAGCTGCGCGGGCTGCGGCTGAGCTGCTCGGACGGTGACACCGCGGCGGTCGACGTGCGTCGCGGCGAGGTGGCGCTGGACGGCTGCTGGGTGTCCGGCACCGCGTGGGCGGCGCTGCTGACCAGGGGCACCGGTTCGGTGGCCACCCGGAGCTGCGAGATCACGAACTCCGGGGGCGCGGGGATCGTGGTGACCTCCTCGGCACCGAGCACGGTGGAGGACACCGCGATCCGCGACGTGTCCTCCTCGGCCGCCGTGGTCGGCGAGGACGGCTCGTTGACGCTGCGCCGGGTCCTGGTGGAGCGGCCCGGCGGCAACGGCGTCTGCGTGAACGGCCGGGGCCGGTGCGTCATCGAGCAGGGCGCGATCACCGCCGCCGCGAAACCCGCGGTCGTGGTGGAGCAGCAGGGCGACCTCAAGGTCACCGACCTGACCGTGCGCGACGGCGCGAACGTGGACCTGTACCTGACCGGCGGCAGGTCCGTGGTGATCGCCGGGTCCCGGTTCACCGGCGCGGCGTCGCAGGCGGCCCACCTGTCCGGGAGCACGGCGGCGGAGCTGCGCGGCTGCGCGTTCACCGGAGCGGGCCACAGCGCCGTGCAGGTCTCGGGCAAGGCGACGGCGAAGCTGGTGGACTGCGAGCTCGCGGACTCCCCGATCGGGCTGATCGTGGACGCCGAGGCCGCTCCGGTGCTGGAGCGCACCGAGGTGCGCGGCACGGCCGAGGCGATCGCCCAGCTGTCCACCTCGGGGCGGGTGCGCTTCTCCCGGTTCCGGGCCGAGGTCGCGGACGGCGCCGGGGTGCTGGTGCGCGGTTCGGCGGCCGAGTTCGACGACACCTCGATCGAGACCGGCGGCACCCCCGCCGTGGTGCTCGTGGAGTCGGCGCGCGCCACGTTCACCGACACCCGGCTGGGCACGCGCGACGACTGGGCGGTGACGCTCGCCGGGGGCTCCCGCGCCGAGCTGATCTCCGCGCTGCTGCGCGGCGGTGGGCTCGACGCCGGGGCGGGGGCGGCGGTGGTGCGGGACACCGAGATCGTCGACACCGCCGCCGACGGGATCCGGCTCGCGCGGGGTGGTTCGCTGACCGGAAGCCGCTTCCGGGTGCGCCGGGCGGGCGGGCACGGTCTGAACCTGGCCGAGGGCTCTCGCGCGGAGCTGGTGGGGTGCGAGCTGCTGGACAGCGGCGGGGACGGTGCGCACGTGCGCACGGCGGAGCCGGTGCGGTTGAGCGGGTGCACGATCAACGGCAGCGGCGGCGAGGCCGTTCGGCGCCCGGCCGACGAACGCGGGCTGGCGATCGAGGGGCTGGTCACCGACGCCGCGAGCGCCGAGCCCGAACCGGCCAGGGCCGCTCCGGGGCCCGCGCCGGAGACCCCGGCGGCCGAGGACCGGTCGCTGGGCGAGGCCGGTGGCAGCGTGCTGGACGGTCCGCTGGCGGACCTGGACTCGCTGATCGGCCTGGACGGGGTGAAGGAGGAGGTCCGCGGCCTCATCAACCTGATCAAGATGTCGCAGGTCCGGCAGCAGATGGGTCTGCCGATGCCGCCGATGAGCAGGCACCTCGTGTTCGCCGGGCCGCCCGGTACCGGCAAGACCACGGTCGCCCGGCTCTACGGCGCGGTGCTCGGCGAGCTCGGCATCCTCTCCAGCGGCCACATGATCGAGGCGGCGCGGGCCGACCTCGTCGGCCAGTACATCGGTTCCACGGCGATCAAGACCACCGAGCTGGTCACCGAGGCCATCGGCGGGGTGCTGTTCATCGACGAGGCCTACACCCTCACCGCCGCCACCGGCGGCGTCGGCCCGGACTTCGGCCAGGAGGCCGTGGACGCGCTGATGAAGATGATGGAGGACCACCGCGACGAGCTGGTGGTCATCGTCGCGGGCTACTCGGAGCTGATGGAGAAGTTCCTGCAGTCCAACCCCGGGCTGGCCTCCCGGTTCACCCGCACCATCGAGTTCCCCAACTACAGCGTCGAGGAGCTGGTGACCATCACCAGCAACCTGTGCCGGAAGCACTACTACGAGCTCACCGACGACGCGGTGGAGGAGCTGACCGCGTACTTCACCCGGGTGCCCAAGGGCGAGACCTTCGGCAACGGCCGCGTGGCCCGCAAGCTGTTCGAGGCGATGATCAGCACCCAGGCGTCGCGGCTCGCGCAGCGGCCGCCGTCGCGGGACGCGGACTTCAGCAGGCTCACAGCCGAGGACCTCGCCCCGCAGACCGCGATGCTGGAGCAGCTGCCCGCCGAGGAGGACGCCGCCCCGGACGCGGCCTCGGATCCGGTGCGGGCCGTGCAGTCCACCCGGGCGTGGCGGCGGATGTCGGAGCTGGTCGGCATGGGCGGGCCCCGTCAGGCGGTGGGATCCGCGCTGGTGGGGCTGTGCCAGCGGCGCACCCAGCGGCGTTCCGTCGGCCCGCACGGCAACGCGGTGCTGGCCGGTCCGGGGGGCAGCGGCCGCCGCGAGCTCGCCCGGCTCTACGCCCAGGCGCTCTCCGAGCTGGGACTGGTCGGGATCGGGCAGGTGGTGCGGGTGTCGCTGGCCGAGGAGCTCCGGCCGCACTGGCCGGGGCAGGCCGAGAGCCTGGTGCGCAAGGCATTCTCGGACGCGGCCGGCGGCGTGCTGGTGGTCGACGCCGACGTCGAGCCGCAGCAGGAGGAGACCGAGGCGCTGTCCGCCGCCGTGCGCGAGCACGCCCAGGAGGTCGTGGTGGTGCTCACGGGCACCCCCGCGAGCGTGGAGCGGCTGTTCGGGCGGGTGCCGCAGCTGGCGGCCTGCTTCGGGCAGCGCTGGGAGACCGCTCCCTGCTCCCCGCCCGAGCTGGCGGCGGTGGCGGTGCGGCGGCTGCGCGAGCGCGGGCACGAGGTGCCGGAGGACGTGGTGGCCGCGCTGGCCGCGCACGTCGAGGAAACCGGTGAGACCTCGGTGCGCGGCGCGCACCGGTTCGCCGACCACCTGGGCCGCGCGGCGGCCTCCCGAACCCTCACCGTCGCCGATCTGGCGGGTCTCGGCCACCGCGTCGCGGTGGGCGGGCTGGCGTCCGTGGGGTGATTCCCCATCCTCCGGGCAGATCGCCTGCCCGGAGGTCTTCGGTCCTGTTGAGTCGGCACCGGAGACGGCCGCGGTGCCGTTGACTTGATCGACGAACAGGTCAGGAGGCAGCTGTGTCCGGAGTGGACCGACGCAACGTGGAGATGTTGCGCGAGGAGTTCGAGCGCCAGGTCACCAAGATGGCGGACATGAAGGAGCGGATGACCGAGCTGTCGGCCACCGCCGTGTCGCCGCGCCGCGAGCTCCAGGTGACCGTGGGGATGCACGGGCACATCACCGAGCTGAAGTTCCTCACCAGCGGCTACCGCTCGCTGGCGAAGAACGAGATCGCCGAGCTCATCACCAGCACCATCGCGCAGGCGCGGGAGAAGCTCGACGAGCAGACCGCCGAGTTCATCGCCCCGATGCTGCCGCCGGGGATGAACGCCCAGGACCTGATGCGCGGAGACGTCGCCGCGGGGCAGATGGTGCCCAACGAGGCGATGCTCCCGCAGGTGCTCCGCGACCGCCTCGCCGCCCGCCGGGCGTGATCCCCGACCACCACATCTTCCCCCGCGTCACCGGGAAGGAGCGCTTCTCCGCATGAACCAGTTCTGGGTGGACCCCGAGTCCCTGAGCCGCAGCGGCCACGGGTACGCCGAGGTGCAGAGCCGGCTCGACTCGTTGCGCACGCGGATCATCGGCCTCTCCGGCCGGTACGCGTTGAGCAGCTTCGGCGACGACGAGGAGGGGCGCGAGGCCTGGCAGGGCTTCACCGACGGCAACGACCAGTTCGCGGGCAGCGTGCAGCAGTACTCCGGGGCCATGCGGTACATCAGCGACGGGCTGCGGCAGAACGGCGCGGACTACGGCAACTCCGCCGACCAGGCCGACGCGATGTCCCGGGAGTTCCTGGGCAGCGGGGGCGATGGTGCTGGTTCGAGCCGAGGTCCCACGGCGCGGAAGCCGGATGTGCCGCTGGAGCCGGGAATTCAGGAGCAGGCTCCGATGGCCCCGGACACGGGGTCCCGCAAGCCCTAGCGGGCGAGCGCGCGGATCCGCGCGGAAGTGACGAAGCGGTAGTTCGGTCAGCGGGGCCAGGACCCCGGAATCGCGGTGCAGCGGAGCTCAGGCTCCTGTCGAATGGTGTGGTGAACGATGGGCGAGATCCAGATCCCCGATGACGGTTTCTGGGGTCCCATCTACTACTCGATGTACGCGCTGACCGGGATGAAGCCCCCGCAGGTGATCTCGGGGGACATGTACGCGCTGTCGCCGGAGCTGATGGACCTGGCGGGGTCGTTGCAGCAGACGATGGATTCGGTGAATTCGTTGTCGGGCGGTGTGTACGAGACGGTGTCCGGCGGGACCGCGGACGCCTTCTCGGAGCACGTGCGGGGTCTGTCGGACGGTCTGCCGGACCTGATGGCGAACATCGCGTACATGGCCGAGAACCTGGAGAGCTTCGGCTTGAACGGGGAGGAGGCGGAGTACGAGATCATCGTGACGCTGGCGTTCTTCGCGGCGTCGATCTTCTCGTTGTACTTCTCGCCCTTCGGGCCGTTGCTGGTGCCGTCGTACATCGCGATGGGGCGCGAGTGGGTGCGCCAGATCATCATGGTGGCGAAGCAGCAGGCGAGCACCTTGACCGGTCAGATCCGGATGGCGTGGAACTGGGTCCAGGAGGGCGTCCAGGAGGTCGTCGAGTCGGGGTTGCCGCAGGTGATCACGATGAACAACGGCAAGCGCCAGCACCTCGACGGCCAGATGTTGATGGACATGTTCTTCATCGGCATGGCCGTGGGGATGAACAGCACGCTGTTGCACGCCGGGGCGAACCTGAACCGGCACCTGCGGGAGGCGATCAAGAACCCGTTCGGCGGTGGTGTGCTCGACGTGATGTCGGAGATGCCGATCGAGGCCGTGTACTCGGTGATCAAGGGCATGGAATTCGACGGCCTGGGCACGTTCCTCTCCGGGATGGTGATGGGCACCTGGTCGCAGTCGGCGCACAACTGGGCCCAGGACAAGAAGCAGGAGCTGGGCCAGATCGGTGATCGCGGTCCCGCCGGCGCCCCGAAGCCGAACCTGGGCATCGTCACCCCGCCGCCCACCACGACCGGCCCGAAGGGCGACAGCGGACCGAAGGGGTCCGGCGCCCACCAGGGCGTCCCGGACGGCAAGTCCGCCGTGAACGACAAGCCCGCCGTGAACGACGAGGGCGCGCCGGACGGCAAGGGCAAGGACGGCCTCGACGGCAAGGGCGACCCGAAAACCCCGGTGGGCACCGGAAATCCGGACCCGGACGTCGTCGAGAACCCCGCTCCGCCGTACACCCCGAACCCGACCGTCGCCGAGCAGACGCTGCTGCTGCCGCCCACGACCGGGCAGGGTGGTCCGGGCACCGCGCCGCCCGAGGCGGGTGCCGGGCAGGGCAGCACCACGCCCACCACCGGCGAGCAGCCGACCGCGCCGCCGCCGGGCGCCGTCGGGGGCCAGCCGGGCGCCACGCCGCCCGGGGCGGTCCCGCCGCCCGTCGCCGGGACGACTCCGCCCGCCGCCGGGCAGAAGTCCCCGGGGGGCGACACCCCGGTCGCTCCGGGATCGCCCGCGTCGCCGGAAGTCCCGGTGTCGCAGCAGATCCCGCTCCCGCAGGCGCCCGGCTCGAACGCCCCCGTCGCGGGCACCCACCCCCCGGGGGGCCCGGGTACGACCCCGCCCGCCGCGACCCAACCGGCGGGGCAGGGGACGCCCACCGGGCAGGAATCGTCGGTGGGGCAGCAGGATCCGGGCGCCGCCACCGGTCAGCTGGGCGACCGGCCCCAGCCGTCCGGCTCCACCTCGCAGCCGGGTCAGACGACCCAGCCGGGTCAGACGACCCAGCCCGGCCAGACGACCCAGCCCGGTCAGACCCAGCCCGGTCAGACCCAGCCGGGCCACGCCTCGCAGTCCGGGCAGGGGGCGCAGACCGGTCCGACGACGCAGACCGGCCAGGACTCCGCGAGCGACCAGAGCTCGACCCCGGCGCCGGTCACCTCCGGCACCGCGGACCCGGCGACCGGCCAGCCGACCGGTGCCACGGCGCAGCAGCCGACCCAGGGCACCGCGCAGCACCCCGGCGGCGACCAGCAGAGCGGGACCAACCAGCCGAGCGCACCCCGGAGCGAGACGCCGCAGGTCGGCACCCCGCAGGCCGGGACGACCCAGGCCGGGACGACCCAGCAGACCCCGGCGGGCCAGACCTCGAACAGCGGTCAGCAGACCGCGAACCAGACCGGCGGCCCGACCGCGGACCGGTCGACGAACCCCCGCGGGCTGCCAGGTCTCGACACCTCCGCGCAGTCGCTCACCACCGATCAGCCCACCTTCGCCGAGCAGGCCACCGACCGGCCGACCTCGGTCGCCCCGCCGACCGCGCAGCAGAACTCCCCGGCCTCGGACGTGCTCTCGGTCGGTTCGCCCGAGCTCACCGAACCGTCCGAGGTGGACTCGGACGTGAGTACCGAGTCCACATCGGACCAGGACTCCCCGCTCCAGCCGGGCCCCGCCCCGCGGCAGGGCACCTCGACCACCCAGCAGCAGACCACCCAGCAATCCGGCACCACACAGCAGCAGGCCGGCTCCACCCAGCCGAGCACCGGGCAGGCGACCTCCCAGCCCACCGGTCAGAAGGGCCCGGCCGCGACCGCGTCGACCACCGACCCGGGCGCGCGCCCCGAGCTGACCACCTCGGTGGACGCCGCCACCGATCCGCGCCCCGGGGCCAGCACCGAGGTCGCGGGCCCGGAGGCCCCGGCCCGCACGTCCGAACCGTCCGCCGTGCTCGCCCCGCCCGCCACCGCCGAGACCTCCGCCGAGTCGGGCACGCGGTCGAACCCGGTGCAGGAGACCAGGACCACCCGCACCCCGCGCCCGATCGCGAACGTCTTCCGCCGGTTCGACGACGACTACTCCTCGGGCACCAGCGCCAGGACCGGCAAGAAGGTCTACTTCAAGCGGTCCGAGGTCAAGGCCACCGCGCACCAGGACACGACCGGCAGGATCGTCGGCGTCAGCTTCCGCGACGGGCAGCGGGAAGTGAAGCAGGATCAGGCCTACGCCTCGCTGACCAGGGGCGAAGCCGGGACCTCCCTGCTGTTCAAGTTGCCGCGGTTCGGCAAGGTCTACGAGCGGCGAACGCGGACCTGGCTGGAGGTCGGCGAGCCGCGGCCCCCGTTCCTCGCGGTGGACCGCTCGTCGGATGGCTTCGAGGTCACCGCGGGCACCGGTGAGCGGGTGCGGGTGGACGGCGCGACCTACGACCACGTCGTCGACGACTCGGCGGTGTTCCACCGGGCCATGACCCGGTACGCCCGGGAGCAGGGCACGCCTCCTCGGCGCTACGAGCTGCTGGGTTCCACCACCGGGAGGAACGCGGACCAGGTCACCGCGGACTTCCACCTCTCCCGGGTCGCGCGCGGGCGCACCGAGCTCGTCGACGCGGCCACCGAGGACCTGCTGATCTCCCCCGACGGCCGCTACGGCGTCAACTTCGGCGGGACCTGGGAGACGTTCTCCGGGGACACCACGACGGGCCAGATGCTGTCCCGGAAGGCCTCGCGGGCCGCCTCCGGCGCCTTCACCGACGGGCACTGGGCCCCGTCGTCGCCCGCGTTCGGCAAGCACGTCGACCTGCAGTCCGGGCGGGGCGTGGCCACCGGCAGGACCTACTACTTCGATCCGGCCAAGGTCCAGGCGCGGATCCTGCGCGGGCCGCAGGGCGAGCCGGTCGCCGTCACGTACCTGTCGAAGCCCGCGGAGCTCGCCCAGGCGGAGAAGTGGGCGCGGGCGCGGCCGCGGTGGGCGGCTCAGGCGTTCACCTTCGACGCGACCGTCGTCAGCGGTGATCAGCTCGAGGGCGAGCGCTTCGAGCGGCGCACCGAGACCTGGCAGGAGCGGGGCGAGAACCCGCCGCTGGGCCTGATGGCCCACGCCGACAGTCACTTCTTCACGGCGCGGCCGGACGGGGTCACCGAGGACGTCTGGGTCCCGGGCGAGGTGTACGCGCGGATCAACGAGTTCTCGGCCGTGTTCCAGCAGGCGAAGGCCGAGTACGAACAGCACCACGGCGTTCCGCCGCAGCGCTTCAAGCTGGTCTCCTGCCTGGCGGGCGGAAAGCGGCACGGGGCTGCCTTCGACTTCCAGCGGACCCGGTTCCTGCGCTTCGGCCACGCGCAGCCGGTGGACGCCGCGAGCGGTTTCGTCACCTTCCCCGCCAGCGGGAAGTCCGCCGTGCTCAACGGCGGTACCTGGAGCACCTTCAGCGCGGGCGACGACCCGGTGCGGACCCCCGCCCTGTCCGACGACGGGGTCGGATCCGGCACCTGGTCGGACGTCGGGCCCGCGCCGACGGCCACCACCGAGGGCGGTACCCACCCGGAGACCGAGCGGACGGCCCTGGCCCGGCCGGACAGCGCCCGCTCGTTCCCGCCCGGCTCCTCCGAGGCGGGCAGCACCTCGGAGTCCGATCCCGCGTCGGACGCGGGCATCGAGCTGACCGAGCCCGACACCGCCGCCGAGGAGGCGGCCTCGCGCGCGGTGCGGGAGGGCTACTCGCTCGGGTTCGACCCCCGGACCCGCAGCTGGATCCCGTTCCGGCGCGCCGGGGTCAGGGCGAGCGCGCGGCTCGACTCGAACGGCGTGCCCGTCGGCGTCAGCTTCCGGACCAGCCCGGCCGAGGTCGCCGCCGATCAGGCCTACGCTTCGCTGACCCCGCGCGAGGCCTCGGAGACGCTGCTGTTCGCCGAGAGCCGCGGCGACGATCCGGACGGGGACGGGGCCCAGCCCCGGGCCGGCGCCCGCTACCAGCGGGCGCAGCGGTCCTGGGCCCGCCGGGGCGAGTCCCGGCCGTTCTTCTCCTCCGCCGCGCTCGCCGCCACGACCGTGGAGATCACCCCGGCGGGCGGCGGGCGGCCGCTGCTGGTGGACGCGCCGACCTACGCGCGCGTCACCGCGGACTCGGACGTCTTCCAGCAGGCGGTGTCGGACTACCGCAGCTGGCACGGCGAGAGCCCTCGGCGCTACGAGCTGGTGGCCGTCGGCACGCCGGGGGCGCGCACGGCCGGGCTGGCGCGCGACTTCCACCTGGCGCGGCTGCACGAGCTCGGCCGGACCGAGCAGGTCGACGCCGCCACCGGCACCGTGTTCGTGGCACCGGACGGTCGCTACGGGGTGCTGCACGGTGGCACCTGGGTGAGCTACGGCGGCACTTCGGCGTTCGACCGGACCGCGACCGAGCTGAACAACCACGCCGGGCTGGAGACGCACGTCGACGGCATCTGGCGCGGCCCGTTCACCAACCGGCCGTTCGGCTGGAAGGCCGACTTCCTCCGCGGAGTCGGCGAGCACACCGGCCGGACCGTCCACTTCGACCCGAAGCGGGTGCGGGCGGCGGCGGTCCCGGACGAGAACGGGACCCCGGCCGCCGTCACCTTCCTGCTCGACCGGGCCTCGCTGAAGACCGCGGTGCGCCACTACGGCGGCCGGCACCGGTGGGGCTCCCGGTCCTTCCACTTCGGACCCGAGGTGCGCGGTACCCGGGACATCGTCGGCGCCCGGTACCAGGAGGGCGTCCGATCCTGGGACGTCCTTGGCGAACCGGCTCCGTTCGGGCTCGTGACCCACCACCTCAACGGGCGGTTCCAGATCACCTCGCCCGACGTCGCCGAACCGGTGCTGGTCACCAGCGCCACCTACGCGAAGGTCGTCGAGCTCAGCTCGGTCTTCCAGCGCGCCGTCGACGACCACACCTGGGCGCACGGCCAGGCGCCGCGGCGGTACGAGCTCCAGTCGTGCACGGCCGCCGTGGGCGGGCCCGCCAGCTCCGCCTACCGGTTCCAGCTCACCCGCGCGCTCCGGTTCGGCCACCAGGAGCCGACGGACGCCGCCACGGGCGTCGTGAGCAGCCTGGTGATCGGCGCCACCGCGGTCACCGGCGGCGGCACCTGGCACGCGTTCGGCAGCGACGGGACGATCCGCGAGGGCGTGCTGCGCGACGGCGATCCGCGGAGCAGCGACGGCCTCTGGAGCGGCCGAGGGCCCCTGCCGCACGGCACCGCGCCCGAGCCCTCGCGTGGCGAGGCGCGTCCGGACGAGCGGGCGGCCGACGCGGGTCGGCAGGCCCCGGCCTCGGAGTGGACCACCGAGAACAGCGTCGCGCTGTCCGGTTCCCAGCCGGACGGGCCGTGGGCGGACCAGGCCGACACCCCGGTGGCGGCCGAGCCGCCCCCGGCGGGCTGGTCGATCGGGTGGAGCCCCGCCGCGCGGCGGGACGTCTCCTTCCACCCGGCCTCGGTGCGGGCGACGATGTTCCGGGACGACCAGGGCGTGCCCACGGCGGTCGCGTTCCTGAGCTCGGCGCGCGAGCTCGACCAGGTGGGGCGGTTCTCGCGGAACCGGCGGCGGCAGGCGCACAAGGCCGTCCAGTTCGACCGGGGCGTGACCCACGAGAACGCGGCGAGCAGCGCTCCGCGGGTCAGGCTGATGCGGTGGGCGGCGAACGGCCAGCCGATGCCGCTGGCCGTGTTCGCCCACCACAACGAGCTCGGGTTCCAGATCGAGGCGCGGTCCGGCCAGGTCCGCTCGGACCTCCGGGTGGACGGGGACACCTTCGCCGATGTGACCGAGCACTCGCAGGTGTTCCAGCAGGCCGTCGCCGAGCACGCCGCCCTGCGCGGTACGCCGCCGCTGAGCTACCAGCTGCTGGCCTGCAACCCGACCGAGAACGGCGTGATGTCCGGTGCCGCCCACGAGTTCAACCTGGGGCGCGCCCGGTACGGGCACGCCGAACCGGTGATCGCGGCGAATCGGACCGTGCTCTACAACCAGTCCGGGATGGCCGCCGTCGTCGACGGCGGAACCTGGTGGCAGTACGACAGCGGGATCGTCTACCCGGCCACGGTCGACCCGCCCGCCCCGGTGCCTGCTCCCGCGACGACCCAGGCCCCCGGCTGGGGTGGGTCCGCTTCGCGGGGCACCGCGGTGTCGGCGGAGTCGTTCGCGGGTGATCCGGCCGCGGGTGACGCCCTGGTGCGGGGTCGCGTGGCGGCGCTGGCGGGGGTGAACAGCGCGAACTTCGAGCGGGACGCCGACGGGTCGCTGGGGTACCGGACGAACTGCGCCGATGCGGCGGTGCAGTTCCTGAACCGGTGGTCGCACCCGGATCGGGCGGCGGAGTTCGTCGCGGGCCCGAGCGGGCCGGTGCGCTGGGAGCGGATGGCTCGGTCCGGTCTGCGCTACGAGGGTGAACTGCCGGGGATGGACGCCGTGCGGGAGCGGCTGTCCGGTTCCGGCCGCTCGGGCGTGGTGCTGGTTCCCGCGCAGGAGGGGCCGGGGCACTTCCTCGCGGTGGTGGCGGACGGTGGCCAGGTGCGGGTGGTGGACGCGCAGGCCGGTCGGGTCGGCTCGACCCTCGAAGCCCCGGGCCCGGTGCGCTTCTGGGAGCGGCCCGCCGGTGGGCCGGTGCTGACGCCGGTCCTGGCGCCGGTCGGCGACCGGCTGGCGCTGGTCGGATCGGACCCCGCCGAGTTCGGCGGCGTGGACGTGAGCCGGGGCGCGCAGCGGCTCGTGAACTGGGCGGGACTCGGCTACGACCGGGCGCTGCGACGGGCCATGATCCACGAGATTCGGAAGCGAGCCTTCACCACCAGCCCCGCCACCGTCGAGCACCTGCGGCGGAAGTTCGACGACCAGGCCCCGTTCTGCCAGCGAGCGATCGCCCACGTGGTGCGGGAGAAGATCGCCGAAGCGGGCAAGGCCGGTGCTCCGCTGCGGATCGACTCGCTGGCGGAGGGTTTCGGCATCGCCCGCGAGGAGGCCGCGCGGAACCTCGCGGACGTCGAGCGGTCGAACTGGGACAACAACGGGCGCGAGGAGGGCGGCCGTCTCGTCTACGACGGGCGCCTCGGCGGTAGCGTCCCGCTGCACCCGGACTACCGCTTCGAGAACGTCCGCCCCGGGCACGAGGTGGACGCCAACCTGCTGTGGGCCGGGCTCGTGCGCCTGGACGCCGTCGACAGCAGGGGCAGGCCCGTGTCGGCCGAGTTCCTCGCCGCCAAGTACTACGGGCGGAACGGGTCGTGGCGGATGGATCGCGCCACCGCGGAGTTCCTGATCGAGCGCGCCGCCGCGGCGGCCGTGCGCAACTACGCGCAGGCAGGTGTGCCGAAGCCCCACGAGGTGCTGCGCCTCCGGTTCAACACCGACGTGCGAGCTGTCGTCTTCGCGGTGGCGCGGGAGCAGCTGGTCACCGGGGAGGTGAGGGCGACCGTCCGCGGCCTGGGTCGCAGGTTCGCGCTCGTCCCGGTGGAGGCCGAGCAGGTCCTGTGGGAAGCGCGCGTGGACCTGGCGCGGGAGGGTCTGCGCTCGGGGAGGCTGAACATTGACGACGCCCGTCGCCGGTACGGACTGACCGCGGGGGAGGCTCAGTCGCTGAACAGGGAGATCGCCGCCGAGATCGCGGCCAGCGGGGGGATGGTCCTCGACCCGGTCCCGGCGTACTCCCCTCCCACGTCACCGGACGCCTGGGGGCCGGCGCCGGAGTACGACGAGCTGGCTCCCCCGCCGGAGGGGGAAGCGGCGCCGGAGTACGCCGAGTTCGACCCGGAGGCCGGGGATCCGGCGTTCGGCGAGGACGGCCAGGTCACCGGCTGGGGCGGTGGACCCGGGCGATCGAGCCGCGACGGCGCGTCCCTCACGCCCTCGGGCGTCGACGCCTTCGGGCCGCTGACCGGGCCGAACCGCCTGCCGTCCTTCGACACCACCGAGGCGGACCTCGACGGCTCGCCCCGGGTGGTCTCCGCCGAGTCCTTCGCGGAGAGCCCCGGCGGCCAGCACGACTACCTGTCGCGGCACTTCGGCCACCTGCGCGGGGTGAACCAGCGCAACTTCGAGGGCGACCGCTCCGGCGAGCGCGGCTACCGGTCCAACTGCCTGGCCGCCGCGATCCAGGCCCTCAACGCCGACGCCGACCCCCGTCGCGCCGCGGAGTTCGAGGCCGGGCCGAGCGGGTTCGCGCACCGGGACCAGGTCGCGGCCTCCGGGCTGCCCCCGATGGCGAAGCAGCGGCGCGGCCACGACGACGTCATCGCGCACGTCCTGCGGCAGGACAGCGATGGCCCGCACGGGCTCGTCTACACCGACCTCGGCGGCGGCGAGGGGCACTTCACCTCCGCGCACAAGCGCGGCCGCGACGTGGTGTTCGTCGACGCGCAGTCCTGGTCGCTGGCCCCGCTGGGGAACCCGGTTGAGGTCTGGTTCTCCCCGGTGAGCCCCGACCGCCCGCTGATCCCGGTGCACAACCCGGTCGGCACCCAGCCGGGCCGAGTCCCCGGCTGGGGCGGCGCGCGGAGCCAGGTCCGCATCAGCGACGCCGGTTCGATCCTCGACGACATGGCGGATCTCGTCGAGGACGTGACCGGCAGGAAGCGGCTCAGCCCCGCGGTTCTCGTGTCGCGCTGGATCGGCACGACGCCCGCCGGCATGACCCCCGCGGAGAAGGGCGCGGCACGGCTGCTGGTCATGGAGCACCGCGGCGCACCGCTTCCGGAGGTCGACGCCGAGCACCTGAGCGCGGCCGCGAACGTGCTCCGCGGGATGCGCCAGGAGCTCGCCCTGCGGCGCAGCACGACCTCCGCGCTCGGCGGCTCGGTCCTGTTCGGTGCCGAGCTGACGTTCACCCGGGAGGACCTCGACGGGCCGTCCGAGACCGGCGGGCACCGGGAGACCGTGGACCGGCGGCAGCGGGAGCGCGCGGCCCTGACCGCCGCCCTGATCGACGAGTGGGCCGGGCGCGTCGTGGCGACCACCAGGTCGCTGCGTGAGTCGGGGATCGAGCTCCTGGTGGAAACCGGTCCCGGGCCCGAGGTGAGGTTCAGCTACACCGGGGGCGGCCGGAGCTGGTCGTGGTCCCTCGGCACCGGCGAGGGCGGCCTCGTGGTCCGGACCGCGCCCGCCCCGGCCACCGCGTTCGAGGACGGCTGGCTCGCCGACGTCGTCGACGAGCACATCTTCGGGGCGGCCGGGGAGCAGGGCTTCGAGCCGAGTGCGTTCGGGGCCCTGTCGGTCGACGCGCGGACCGCCTTCGGCGGGCACACCGAGCTGCACCGGGCGGTGCTCGACGGCGTGCTCGCGCACCCGGCCAACGGTGGTGCGGGTGACTTCCGCCCGACCGTGGAGCGGCTCCTCGACGGCGTCCGCAGCGGGCACGTCGACGCTCGTGCCCCGCTTCCGGACGGGGGGAGGGCGACCGGTAGGGCCGCCGCCCGGGTGAGCGGCACGGCCCTCCGCGGGCCCCGCCCGGCACCGCCGCACGAACCCGGGACGCAGGCGATGCTCACCCACGAGCACTGGCGGGACCGGGCCGCCTCGGTGGGGGCGGCGACCGTTCCCGAGGGCGGCAGGAAGGGCAAGAGCCGCGGCCCCGCGCGCGGCGCGGCCCGCAACACCGACGAGGTGCTCTCCACCGTCGGGCCGTGGTTGCTGCACGGCCTGGCAGGGCGGGGTCCGAGCGGCCGGTTGCGGCTCTACCGCACCATGTCGCACGCGGAGGCGGCCCAGATCCGGCACTGGTACGCCCACCAGAAGGACGCCACCGAGACGTGGATCCGGAACCGCGAGTGGGAGCAGGACCCCGCCTTCGGCGGGGAGCGGATCAGCAAGCTCTTCAACCGCGCGATGGAGCGGGACGACCGGCTCGGCGTCCTGGCGATCGGCAAGCACGTCGGCGGCTGGGAGCAGGTCGAGCACTACTACACGAACCCGGCCGAGCAGACGATCCTGGAGTTCGTCCTCAAGCCCGGCGCCCACGAGCTGCTGTTCGACCCGCGGCACCTCGCGATCTCCGGCGCGAGCGGCGCCCCCTTCCACCTCCGGAACTACGGCGAGCGGACCGGTGCGGCCTTCCCCGAGGCCAGCCCGGCCGAGGGCAGCCTGGTCGGCCACATCGGGATGAAGCTCGAACGACACGGCCCGTTCAGCCTGTTCACGGGTGGTTCGCGCGCCACCCAGCTGCTCTTCCAGCTGTTCGTCGGGGAGGTGCGCGACGTCCGCGACGGTTCGGAGGCCCGCCCCGCGGCCGAGCACCGCCCGGACTACGGGCTGCTCCCCCTCGGAGAGGTCGCGGCCGACGAGGGCCGGGCAGGCCTGGCGCGGCGGTTCCACCAGGTCCTCGGCAGCATCCAGGACATCCGGGTCGAGCTCCGCGGCGACCAGGAGGCCCGGCTCGACGCCCTGCGCAACCTGAGGGCGGCCTGGCTCCCCGGGGGCAGGAGCCAGCTCGTCCCCGCGCCGCGCGTGGTGTCCGCCGAGACCTTCCAGGGAGACCGGGCGGGTCACCGCTCGTACCTGGAGCAGCACTTCCCGCACCTGCGCGGGGTGAACCACGCCCGCTTCCGCGCCGACCGCGCCGGTGAGCACGGCTACCGCAGCAACTGCCTCCCGGCCGCGATCCAGGCGCTGAACGCCGACGCGCGTCCCGACCTCGCCGCGAACCTCACCGCGCCCCCGAGCGGGTTCGCGCACCGCGACCAGGTGCCGCACTCCGGGCTGCCGCCGATGGCGGAGCAGCGGCGCGGCTACGACGACGTGGTGGACCACGTCGTCCAGCAGGGCTCCGACGGCCCGAAGGGCTTGGTGCACGCCGAGTACGCCGACGGGCGCGGGCACTTCTTCACCGCGCACAAGCGCGGGCGGGACGTGACGTTCTTCGACGGCCAGTCCTGGAGGCTGGCCTCGCTGGGCACCCCGAGCCGGGTGTGGTTCTCCCCGGTGACCTCGGATCGGTTGCTCACGCCGGTGGGCACGCCGGTGGGGACCCGGGCGGGAGCGGATCCCGGCTGGGGCGGTGCGCCCCGATCGCACCTGACGGCCTTCGCGGGCCGGGACGCCGAGGGCGAGATCGTGACCTTCGACGTCGACCAGGTGCGGCTCAACACCGCCAGCGCGGGCGCCACGCGGCGGGGGATCGCCGAACACCAGATGACCCTGTTCTCCAGCCCGGCCGCCGCGCAGCGGTACTACGGCTGGAGCAGCCGGGGCGAGGGCACCCTCGTGGTGGCCGCCTCCCCGTCCGGCCCGCTCTGGAGCGAGGACGGCGACTCCCGGCCGGAGGTCGAGCTCACCGGCGCGCCCGTGGTGGCGGTCGAGATCGTCAACGGCCAGGTGCCGCTGCCGGTCGCCCTCGACGGGCAGCGGGTCGAGCCCGTCTGGGTGACACCGGAGGCCGCCGCGCGCGTGATCCTCCGCGATCCGCACGTCCGGGAGCGCAACGACCTGATCCTGCTGCTCCCGGACGCCGCGGACCGCGCGGTGATCCGGGACTTCGCGCACGCCTTGATCCAGGTGGACGGCGGCCTCGCCTCGGACCTGGCCGACGTCGTGCGGGTGACCACCAGCAGGGGACCGATCGAGCTGCTGCCGGAGGGGATGCTCGCCGTGCGCGGCGATGCCGGGTTCGTCACCTACGAGCCCGGGCCGGGAAGCGCGATCGACGACATCCGCGTGCGCGGCACCGTGCTCGCCCGGACGAGGTTCGCGCGGCCGCAGGACGCGGGCGAGACCTCCGCCCCGGGCGCGGGGAAGGCACCCGGGCGCTCCGGCAGCGCGAAGCAGGGGCGGAGCGGGCGCAGGCCGGAGCGCGACGGCCGGGACGATCGCGGCTCGGGGGCGACGCGGCGCCGCGCGCACGCCGCGCCGGAGACCCACGTCGAGCAGCCACCCCCCGCGGTTCCGGACGCCCCGGACCCGAGCGAGCGGGACCCGTACTCCGTGCTCGGCGTCTCGCGGGAGGACGGCGACGGGCACATCGCGACGGTCTACCTCTCCCTGCTGGAGACGGTGACCCACCCGCAGCACCACGCGGACATCACGCAGGCGTACCGGGAGATCACCGAGATCTCGCGCCGCCGGGAGGAGTCGGCGGCCGCGACCTCCGCGCGCGGGCAGGCCCGCCGCGACACCGACCCGCGGCCGCCGCGGGAGGCGCACGAGCTGCTGGGCGTGCCGAAGGACGCCTCCCTGCGGGAGATCGAGCGCGCGCACGAGAGGTTGGCCCGCGGGGCTTCCGGTGCCGAGCTCGAGCGGTTGCGGTCCGCGTTCGACGAGTTGGCGGAGCGTGCCAGGCAGCGCGAGGCCGCGCGGCACGAGGAGCCGCACGAGACGCTGGGGGTGGCCCCGGACGCCGGCCTGCGGGAGATCGAGCGCGCCTACGGCCGGTTGTCCCTCGGCGCCTCCGGTGCGACCGGGTTCCGGCTGCGGTCCGCGTTCGACGCGATGTACGAGCGCGCCCAGGCGCGCGAAGCGGCCCCCGAGGCGTCGCGGCCCGAGCCGGGTCCGTCCCGTCCCGGGCAGGAGCCGGAGGCACCGCCCCGTCCGGAAACGTCGGGGTCCGCGTCCCAGCCCGGCCCGGAGCGACCCGCGCACGAGGTGCTCGGGGTCGCGGAGTTCGCCTCCGAGGAGGAGATCTCCGACACCTACGGGATGCGGGTCTGGTTCTCGCCCGACGACGCCGGCGAGCTGCGCCGCGCCTACGAGATCATGCGAGCCCGGGCCAGGAAGCGCGCCGAGGACGCCCGCGAGCAGGTCCGGCGGGAGCAGGAGGAATCGGCGGCCCGGCCCGGTGGGAAGCGGCGGGACCCGCACGCCGTGCTCGGCGTGTCGCCCGACGTGACGATCGAGGGCCTCGGTGAGGCCTACGGCCGGAAGGTGCGCGCGCTCGCTCCCGGGGACCAGGTCGCCGCCGCGGAGTTGCAGGAGGCCTTCAACGCGGTGGCCAACGCGGTCGCGGCGCGGCTCGCGGAGGAGCGCTCGCGGCAGGACGCGCGGCGGCGCACCGAGCAGGAGCACGAGTCGGATCAGCGGCGCCGTGCGCGGCCGCAGGAGAAGTGGCGCCGGGCCGCGGACAAGTGGGGCGCGGACGACCTGCGCGCCGAGCAGGACCGGCTCTGGGAGCGGGAGCGGGCCCAGACCGCCCGCGGCGACCAGGACCGGCAGGAGCAGACCCGGGCCGAGACGAGCGCGGGGGCGCAGGCGAAGCAGGACGCTCGGGAGGACGACCGGCGCCGGGCGGCGGAGGAGCGCCGGGCCGAGGCCAAGCGGCAGGCCGCCGCCGACAAGCAGCGCCAGCTCGACGAGCGCCGCGCGGCGCGGGAGCGAGAGGCAGCGCGGGAGCGGCCAGCGCAGGAGCAGGACGCCGGGCGGGAACGGCCAGCGGGGGAGCAGGACGCGGAGAAGCAGGACGCCGGGCGGGAGCAGGACGCTCGGGAGGACGAGCAGCGCCGGGCGGCGGAGGAGCGCCGGGCCGAGGCCAAGCGGCAGGCCGCCGCCGACAAGCAGCGCCAGCTCGACGAGCGCCGCGCGGAGCGGGAGAGGCAGCAGCGGGAGGCCGAGCAGCGCGGCGAGACCGAGCAGCCCCGGCCGCAGGCCGGACCAGCCACCGGTGATCCCTCCTCGCAGGAGGACACCGGTCACCTCGATGACCCGCCGCTGATCGGGCGGGAGGGGAAGGAGGTGCAGGACCACTACGCGGTGCTGCAGCTCGACCCCGCCGCGACCGCCGCCGACATCAAGAAGGCGCACCGCAAGGGCGTGCTGCGGTACCACCCGGACAAGAACCCGGATGATCCGAAGGCGGAGCTCCGCTTCAAGCGCGTCCAGGAGGCGTACGAGGCGCTGAGCGACGACAAGAAGCGCGCGAAGTTCGACTCGCTCCGGAACTCGCACCACCTGGAGGAGCAGCGGCGCCGGGACCGGCCCGCCCCGGACCCCCACCAGCAGTGGTCCGGTCCCGGTGAGCGGTCCGGCCCCCGGCCCCGCCGCCGCGACACCGGTCCGCGGCCTCCCCGGAACTCGCGCGCGGAGCAAGCCCGGCGCAGCGGTACCTGGGGCGGATTCCCCGGAAACCCGACCGGTTACGACGCCGGACACGGCTACCCGTACGGCGAGGCTTACGGCTACCCGTACGCCCCGGGGCACGGCTACCCGTACGACCCGGGGCATCCCGCGGGGGGCCACTACGCGCACGGTCACGGCGGCGGTCACCGGCCCTACAGCGGTGACTACCGGGACCACGACCCCCGCGCGTACGAGCAGCACCGCCGTCCCCACCCGGGCTGGTACGGCGGCGCCCCGTCGACCGCGGCCACCGGGGCCGTGTTCACCCCACCGCCGGGCGCGGTCTCGGCCGAGTCGTTCCGCGACGACCCCCACGGCCACTTCGACTACGTGGCGGACCGGTTCGACCTCGTCTACGGGGTGAACCGCCCGAACTTCGCGCGCGACGTGCACGGCACGCGCGGCTACCGGACCAACTGCGCCCCGGCCGTGGTGCAGTTCCTGAACCGCCTGGAGCACCCCGAGCGCGCCGCGGACTTCGTGGCGGGGCCCAGCGGGGCGGTGCACCGCGACGACTTCGACGCGACCGGCGCGCGGCGCGTCGCCGGGGTGTCGGATCTCGCCGCGGTCGTGGACCACGTCGTGCGGCACGGCCGTCCCGGCGCGGTGCTGGCGAGCTACCCGGACCGCGTCGGCCACTTCTTCGCCGCGGTCAAGGACGGCGACCGGGTCGCGTTCGTCAACGCGCAGGAGGCGCGGCTGCAGGAACTGGGATCTCCGAGCGAGGTCGCGTTCTGGGAATCTCCCGGCGACGGCCGGGTGCTCGCGCCGGTGCACGCGCCGCCGCTGCCCCGGGTCGCGGTCCCGGCGGAGCAGCCGCTCACCCGCGGCGGCGGCCCCGCCCCCGATCCGGCCGCCGAGCAGCGGCTCGCCCGGATCCTCGAAGCGGGCGAGCTGGCCGATCAGGCCGACGCGGACAGCGACGACGGCTCCGGGCTCGACCTCGAAGCCCAGTACGGCATCTCCCCGGCGGAGATGGACCGCCACCCGGCGGACATGCGGCCCACGCTGCTGCTGGACGGTCCTCGGGGGATCTGGCTCACCGAGCCGCGAGTGCGGGCCTGGCTGGCCGCGAGCGGGATCACCTACACCCCGGGGGAGAGCGTCCACCACTCCATCGCGCTCTCCCTCGGCGACCTCACCACGTCCGAGGAGTCCCTGGCGGACACCGGGATCGTCGACCTCGCCGCCGCGCGGGCCGAGCCCGGAACGCGGATCTACCGCATCGACGAGGCGCGGCACTTCTTCGACGCGATGCGCGACCTCGCCGCCCAGCACCACTGGAACGAGCAGCGCCGCGTGCTGGAGGCGCTCAACGTCGTCGCCGACCGGATCGTCGCGGAGTTCCCGCCGGACCGGTTCACCTACGTCGGGATCGGGCGCAGCCCGGCCCCGCTCGTCGCCGCGCTCCAGCAGGACGGCCACGACGCGATCTCCATTCCGCTGAGCCGCTTCCAGCCCCGGCCGCTGCGGCGGACGGTCCTGCGCGCGGCCCTCGCCGACTACGAGCTGGAGGAGCCCAGCCGGGAGCAGCTGGCGCTGCTCGACGACCACCTCGGTGAGTTCCTCGGCGACGTCGGCGCGGACGGACGAGCGCTGCTGCTGATCGACTACTCCCAGTCCGGGTTCAGCCTGGCCACCGCGAAGGACTACGTCGAGCAGCACCTCTCGGGCCACCTCGCCCGGTGGGCGAAGGGGCGCCCACCGCGGAACGCGGCGCCGACCGGACCTCCGGTGCACGCGCTCGCGCTCACCTCGGTGCTGCAGGGCTTTGAGCAGAGCGTCCGGGAGCTCCCGCGCGACGTCGAGGCCGGCAGGCACGCGCGCATCAGCGGTGACGTCGACCGGTGGCTGGAGCGCTTCCACATCCGCGCGGTCGACGGCCCGGACGGGCTCGGCGCGAGCGGCGACGCGCTGGCGCTGGCGTTCGGCTGGGCGAGCTTCGACGCGCTCGCGGAGTACGGCAAGTTCAAGGTCCTCGACGGCGATCCGCGGGACATCACCCGCCCGCTGCGCGGCGACGTCCGCGCGGGCGGCGACCAGGCCGCGAGCGCCTACCGGCTGCTGCGGCAACTGGTGCGGCCGAACGAGGACCCGGCCGCGAAGCTCGCCGCGCTCGACGGGTTCGGCGGCGCCCCCGGGCCGTCCGCGACCGAACCGCTCGGCCTGCCGCCGAACGTGATCTCGGCGGAGTCGTTCAGCGGTTCCCTGGCCGAGCGGATGGGGGCCGAGGACGAGTTCGCCCACCTCGCGCAGGTGAACGGGTCCTACCTGGACCGCGACCAGCCGGGGCGGACGACGAACTGCCTCGCGGCGGCGATCCAGACGCTCAACGCCGACCTGCACCCGGACCGGTCGGACGAGTTCACCGCCGAGCCGGGCGGGTACGCGCACCGCGACCGGGTGCCGGAGTCGGGCCTGCCCCCGCTGCGGATCGTGGAGCGGGGCTACGCCGAGATCGCCGAGATCGCCGCGCGCCCCGGGCCGGACGGCCCGATCGGGCTGGTGTTCGCGGACTTCGCCGACGGGGCGGGGCACTTCTTCACCGTGCACCGGCGCGGGGAGCGCGTCGCGTTCTACGACGGCCAGTCCGCGACGGTGGCCGCGCTGGGCGACCCGACCCGGGTGTGGTTCTCCCCGGTGGAGTCGGACCGGGTGCTGGTCCCGGTGTACTCGCCGGTCGGGACCGCCGACGGTAGGCCGGTGGACGGCACCGCGCTGCCCTCCGCCCCCGCGGCGCGCCTCGCGCGGATCGTCGAGGGCGGCAGGGCGGCCGATTCCCACCTGGACAGCATCGACCTCACGCCCAAGGAGGGCGGCTGGGACGGCGTCCTGAAGCCGAAGCGCACGTACCTGCGCGCCGGTGATCACGAGATCCGGCTGACCCCGGGCCGGGCGTTCGCCTGGCTGGCCGAGAGCGGGCAGTCGCTGCCGGAGGAGAGCGACACCTTCTACGAAGCAGTGCCGCACGCCCTCCGCACCGTCGGGCACTGGGACCTCACCGACAAGGCCGTGGGCGGGGTCCGCCGCGTCTCGGCCGACCGCGCCGGCAGCGGTGACCGGGTCCTCGGGCTCGACGACGCGAAGCGGTTCGCCGACCTGATCCGCGACGCGGTGCGGCAGCACTACTGGAACGCCCAGCAGCGGGTGCTGCGCGCGACGGACCAGCTCGCGGTCGAGGTGCTGGCCGAGTTCCCACCGGAGCAGTTCTCCTACGTGGGCGTCGGGCGCAGTCCCGCGATGTTCGTCGCCGCCCTGCAGAGCAGGGGGTGGACAGCCGTGTCGATCCCGCTGTCGAGCTTCCGCCCGGCGCCGGCGCAGGACTCACCGCTGTTCCGGACCTACCTCGGCCACGCGAAGGCCATGGCGCCGCTGGGCGAGGGCGAGCTGCGGCTGCTCGACGCGCACTTCCAGGAGTTCCTGGGCGAACTGCCCCGGGACAAGGACGTGCTGCTGATCGACTACGTCCGGTCGGGACTGTCGCTGGTCTCGGCACAGCACCACCTCCAACGGCACCTCGACGCCACGCGCGGGCCCGGCAGCCAGGTGCGGGCGCTCGCGGTGCACGACCACGAGAGCACCGACTCGATCAGGCGGTTCCGCGCGGAGATCAGCGCGGACACCACCGGTGGGCCCGAGGCCGCCGCCGCGCGTGCCGAGTGGGCTCGCCGCTTCCACCTCAAGGTGATCGACGGCCCGGACGGGCTGGGCGAGCACGGCGAGGTCCTCGCCGAGGCCCTCTACACCGAGGCGTTCGACGGGTTCGCCGAGGTCGGCGAGTACCAGTTCATGCTGGAGGACACGGCCAACCCGATGCGGCCGGACCGCCCCGGTCCCGAGGCGGTCGCGCGCAGCGGGTACGCGGTGGTGCGCGACCTCCTGGGGCGTCAGCACCGCGGCGCCGACCCGGCGGCGAAGAACGCCGCGCTGTCCGGCTACGGCGGCGCGCGTCGCGCGGCGACCCCGGAGGCCCGCCTCCGGCGGATCGCCGCCGCCGCGGAGCGCGGGACGCCCCGCACCGCCGCGGACCCGGCCGAGGGACGACGGCACGCCGCCGAACCCGGGCGCAGCTACCTGCGCGCGGGCGGCACCGGGATCTGGCTGACCCCGGACGTGGCACGGGCGTGGCTGGCCGACCACGGCATCCACCACCCGGCCGACGGCGATCTCGCGCTGGCCGCCGAGGTCCACCTCAGCGCCCCCTTCGACCGCGCGGACGAGGGTCCGCGCCACCCGGGGGACGGCGGTCCCGAGCTCGCCGACCGGGTGTACGAGATCGACCGGCCGCACCACCTGCTGCGGGACCTGCGACGCGCGTCCGCCGAGCACCACCGCCAGGAGCAGCGGCGCGTCGAGCGCGCCGCGGACGAGGTCGCCGAGCTGATCGTCGAGGACTTCCCGCCGCAGCGGTTCAGCTACGCGGGCCTCGGGTGGAACCCGGTGCCGATCCTCACCTCGCTGCGGGCGCGGGGGCACGCCGCGTTCCCGTTGCCGTCCTCCTCGGACACCTCCGCGCAGCCGCTGACGGCGCACTTCCAGGAGTTCCTGGGCGAGCTGCCCCGGGACAAGGACGTGCTGCTGATCGCCACCACCCGGCGGGGCCGGTCCCTGGCCGCCGCGCAGCACCACCTGCAGCGCTTCCTGAACGACGAGGCCCGGGCCAGCGGCTCCCGGCTCGGGGCGGTGGTGCGGTCCTTCGTGCGCTCCGAGGACGACTCCTCGTCCGCCGAGAGCGGACCGGCCGTGCACGCCCTCGCCCTGTCCCACGACTCCTCCGGCCTGGAGGAGCTCGTCACCTCCGTGCGGGACGACGAGGCGCGCCCGGTGTCCGAGCGGGCCAGGTGGCTGAGCAGGTTCCACGCGCAACCGCTGGGCGGCCCCGGAAGCCGCCTCGGCGACGACGCGCGCGTGCTCTCCGGGGCCGCGCGCGAGCGGGCCGCGGACGGCGCGGCGCGGGAGGACGTCGACCTCGTCCGCCGCGACCCCGAACCGGCGGCGACGGACCCCGCGCACCCGGACTTCGGCGCCGCGGTTCCGGAAGCCCAGCGGTACCGGGACGACCTGCGGCGATGGGACGAGCAGCACCGGATCGCGCGGGCGGTCGACGACGCCGCCGAGCGGGTGGTGCGCGACTTCCCGCCGGAGCGGTTCGGCTACGCGGGCCTCGGCACCGGGGCGGCAGCGATCATCGCGGCGCTGCGGCAGGACGGGCACCCCGCCCGGTCGCTGCCGGTCTCGGCGCTGGACCCCGGTGCGGGCGCGGCGGCGGCCGAGGAGGCCCTGGCCGACCTGCCCCGCGACCGCGCGGTGCTGCTGATCGACCACGACGCGTCCGGACGGCTGGCCTCCGCGCGGGACCGGCTGCAACGAGTTCTGGACGACACCCGCGGCCCCGGGACCGAGGTGCACGCGCTGGCGCTCACCCCGGACGAGGCGGCGGCCGGCGGTCGCGGGAACACCCGGGACCGCTTCCACCGCGCGCCCCTCGGCCCGGGATCCGACGCGACGGCGCTGGCGGCGGCGCTCGCCACCAGCCGGACCGACGACGTGGTCGAGCACACCGCGACCGGGCCCGAGCGGTCCGGGTTCGGCGGCACCGGGCGGCGTTCCGCCCTGGTGCGGGTGAACCTGCCGAACGTGGTGTCGGCGGAGACGGAGGGAGCCTTCCCCGCCGCCCGGTCCTGGGTCGCGCGGAACTTCCGGCACCTGAGCGGCATCAACGCCGGACGGGAGCCGGGGCGGGACACCAACTGCCTCGCGGCGGCCATTCAGACGTTGAACGCGGACGCCCACCCCGGGCGGGCGCGCGAGTTCCGCGCGCGGCCGGGCGGTTTCACGCACCGGGACCGGGTGCCGGAGTCCGGGTTGCCGCCGATGCGGAAGCTGGCTGGCGGCTACCGCTCGGTCCTGGCCGAGGTCTCGGGCCCCGGCCCGGACGGGCCGCGCGGCCTGGTGTTCGCCGACTTCGACGACGGCGCCGGGCACTTCTTCACCGCGCACCGGCGAGGTGACCGGACCGTCTTCTTCGACGGGCAGACCGGTTGGCTGGCCATGCTGGGCGACCCGTCCCGGGTGTGGTTCTCCCCGATGACCTCCGACCGGGTGCTGGCCCCCGTGTACTCGCCGGTCGGCACCGCCGACGGCGCCCCGCTGAACCGGACGCCCGCCGCGCCCGAGCCGTCACCGAAGGAACGGCTGGAACGAGTCCTCGACGGCAGCGAGGACTTCGACCGGGGGCTCGATCGAGTGCGCGGCGTGGTCGACGGGATCCGGGGGGCGCGGTCCGCGCCCACCTGGCTGCGGGCGGGGGAGCACGAGATCCGCCTGACGCCGGGCCGGGTGCGCAACTGGCTCGCCGCGAGCGGTTACGCGGTCCCGAGGTGGGGCGGCTTCAGCGACGCCGCGCGGTGGTACGTGCGCTCCTTCAGACCCTGGGACACGGATCCGCGCGCGATCGGCGGGGTTCGGCACGCCCGGGACGACCACGCCGAACGCGGCGAGCGGGTCGTCGGCATCGACGAGGCCGCGCGCTTCGTCGACGCGGTCCGCACCCTGGCCGCCGAGCGGCACTGGGACGAGCAGCGGCGCGTCGTGCGAGCCGTCGGCGAGCTCACCGACCGGATCCTGGAGCAGTTCCCGCCGCGTCGGTTCAGCTACGTCGGGCTCGGGCGCAGCCCAGCACCGGTGGTGGCCGCGCTGCACAACCGCGGCGAGACCGCCGTCTCGTTGCCGCTGTCGTCCTTCCGCCCCGCCCCGCCGGCGAGCTCGGGCCTGCGGCGGCCCTTCGAGTCGAGTGGCAAGGCACCGCTGACCGACGAGCAGCGGCGCCGGCTCGGCGAGCACTTCGAGGCGTTCCTCGGTGAACTGCCGGAACACCGGGACGTGCTGCTGATCGACTACACCCAGAGCGGGTTGTCGCTGATCGCCGCGCAGCACTTCCTGCAGCGGCACCTGGACGAAACGACCGCGCCCCCGGACCTGACCAGGCAGGTGCACGCGCTGGCGCTGCACGACGATGACTTCGCCATCGAGCTCGAGCTGACCCGGAACCTGCTGGCGTCCTCCACCGCGGGCACGCCGTGGAGCGAGCGGTTCCACCTCCGGCAGCTGGAGGGCGCGGACGGTCTCGCGCTGGCCGACGCGCTGGCGGAGCAGGCGTTCGACGGCGTCGCGGAGGTCGGCGAGTACCGCGTCCTGGACCGGGATCCGGGCCTGCCCCGCCGCGCGCGGCCCGGGGACCGGGACAGCGCCTACGAGGTGCTGCGCGACGCCCTGGGCCGCTCCGGCAAGGACGCCTCCGCCCCGTCCGGCTTCGGCGGCCTCCGCCGCGACGCCGCGCGGGCCGAGGGCACCCGGCCGGGCGCGTCGCGGGAGCGCCTGCGGCGGTTGCTCGACCGCGCGGCCGCCTTCGACGGCCCCCGCGCCGTGATGCCCGCGGCGGAAGCGCTCCGGCACCTGCTCACCCCGAGGCGCACCCTGCTGCGGGCGGGCGAGCACGCGATCTGGCTGACGCCGTCCCGCGCGCGCGCCTGGCTGGACGACGCCGGCGTGCGCGACCACGGTGGCCGCGCCTTCGCCGAGGCCGCCGCGCTGCACCTGAACACGCCGCCACCGGGCGATCGGACGTCCTGGCTCGACTTCTCCGACTCCGGGGTGTTCCGGCCGACCGCCGAGCACCTCGACGGCGAGGTCCGCGTCTACGACGTCGACGACGCGCGGCGGTGGCACGCCGAGGTGCGTCGCGCGGTCTTCCAGCACCACTGGAACGAGCAGGAGCGACTGGTGCGGGCGGTCAACGCGGTCGCCGACCAGATCACCGCGGTGTTCCCGCCGGAGCGGTTCAGCTACGTCACCATCGGGCGCAGCCCCGCGCCGATCGCCGCCGCGTTGCAGGACCGGGGGCACGAGGTCACCGCGGTCCCGGTGTCGGGCTTCGAGGTGGCGCCGCTGCCGGACTCCGCGCTGCACCCCGCGTTCGAGCGCACCGGGATCCCCGGCCCCACCCCGGCCCAGCTGCGGCGGCTGGACCAGCACTTCGCCGAGTTCCTGGGCGACCTGCCCCGGCACCGGGACGTGCTGCTCGTCGACTACGCCCACTCCGGCACGACGCTCGTCGCGGCGCAGTACTACGCGCAGCGGAGCCTGGACCAGCGGGCCGGCGGACCGGGGCCGGTGGTGCACGCGCTCGGGACGCACGGTTCCGAAGCGCGGGAGCGCCTGGAGCGGCTGCGCGACGACCTCCCCGAGGACACCGGGACCGCGTCCGCCCGGCAGTGGCGCGAGCGCTTCCACCTCGCGCAGCTCGACGACCCGAACGGGCTGGGCGCGGACGGCGAGGTGCTCGCGGAGGCGACCTGGGAGCACGCCTTCACGTCCCTCAGCGAGTACGGCTCGTACCAGATCCTCGACGACGCGGCGGGCCCGCCGCCCCGTCGCGGCCAGACCGGCGGCCGGGACGGCTACGCGCTGCTGCGCGACGTCGTCCGGGACGGCCGGTCCGCTTCGGACCCGTCCCGGCATCCGATGTCCGGTTTCGGCGGGCTGCGGCGCCGCGGACCGGTTCCCGGGGGAGGAGTGCGTCCGGAGGACGGCGAGCGGTCCGCGCGCACCGACCTCGACGGGCTCGTCCGCGACGGCGTGACCGGCGCCGGGTCCCGGTCGCTGTCCGGCGAGGGCGTGCGGACCGGAGCGGAACGACTCGGCGGCCGGTCGCCCGTCGGCACCGCGCCGGAATCCCCGGCTCGGCGGTACGCGCTGTTCGCCGCGGTGCACCGGTACGAGGACTCGCCGTCGCCGCGGACGGCACCCGCCCGGGACGACTCGGTCGTGACCGCGGCCGGGTTCTCCGCCGAGCGGGACGCGGCGCGGTACTTCCGCGCGCGGTTCCCGCGGCTGCGGGGGATCAACGGGGCGCGGTACGCCCGGCGCGAGCCGGGGCACACCGAGAACTGCGGTCTGGCCGCGATCGCGGCGGCCCGGACGTTGTCCGGCGGGACGACGGTCCCGGCCGAGGCCGGGGGCCCGATCCGGCTCGGCTCGCTGGCGGACGCCGGAGGCGGTCCGGCGGTGGCGGCCACCTTCGACCAGGTCGTCGCGCACCTGCGCGCGCAACCCGAGGGCGCGTGGGGAGAGGTGTACCTGGCCAGCGGGCCCGGGCTCGTGCACGTGGTGCTGGGCGAGCGCGCGGCGAGCGGTGCCGTGCGCTTCCCGGACCAGCAGCGGGGCACGATCGCCGACGTCCGCGCCTCGAACGTGATCGGGTTCCGGCCGCTGCCGGGGACCGGCGCGTCCGCGCTGGAGGGCGCGGCGCTGGACCCGGAGCTGCTCGTCGGGATGCCGCCCGGCGCGGGCGGGGTCCGCTCCGCGTTCCGCCGGATGCGGGACGGGCGGCGGCTCGCGCGGGCCGGGGACTCGGTGCGGGACGGTGCCCAGCGGGGCAGGCCGCTGTCCGTCGCCGTGCTCCAGCGCGGGTACCAGCTCACCCGCGAGCAGGCCGTCGACGCGGTCGCGGGGGTCGTCCTCGGCGAGATCGGCCGCTACGACGGTCCGTGGTGGAGCAACCGCGTGGACCGCGACCGGTGGGACGACATGCTGGCCCTCTACGGGGTCCCCGCCGGGGAGCGTGCCGAGATGATCGCCGCGATCGCCCGCCGGGACGTGCGGGCGAACGCGGTGCCGGGCCGCACGATGTCCTGGGCGGACCTGTACGTCCGGTACGGACTCGGCCACGGCGAGGTCAAGGCCGTCGTCGAGTCGGCGGCGCGGGAGGAGGTGCGCGATCCCTCGAACCGGACGAGCCACCTGACCAGCCGAGAGCTGGGCGAGAGGTACGGCCTGGGCGGGGAGCGGGTCCGCGGCGTGCTGGCGCAGGTCGCCCGCGAGGACGCGGCGGCCGTCGCGGCCGGTGCGCGGCCGGTCTCCTCCGCCTTCCTCGCGCGGCGCTACCACCTGAACCCGGACACCGCCCGCGAGGCGATCTTCCTCGCCGCCCGCGAGGACGTGCGGGCCGCCGCCGAGGCGGGCGACCCGCTCAGCGCCGAGGCCGTGTTCGCCAGGTACGACGTGGACGGTGCCGCGGTCATCGGCGCCGTCGTGACCGAGCGCCTGCGATCGACCCGATCGGTCAGCGCCGCACCGCCGCGCGGCGGGGCCGTGGACGCCTCCAGCATGGGACGCCTGCACGACGCGCGGATGCACTACCGCCCGGCGGAGCTCGCCGCCACCTACGGCATCACCGAGCAGCAGGCGATCGACCACATCGTCCAGCACCGCTCCGCGATCGCCGAGGAGGGCGCGGGCGAGGGGTGGCTGCCCGGCAACGCCGGTCCCGAGGCCGAAAGCGGTTCCGAGCAGGACCAGGCCCCGCTGCCCGAGCCGGTGCCCGCCGGCGTCGTGCTCGCGGAGGAGCGCTTCGCCGATCCCGGCGCGGCCGACCGGTTCTTCCGCGCCCGCTACCCGGAGTTGTGGGGGGTGAACGGCCCGCGCTACGCGCGCCGCGAGGTGGGACACACCGCGAACTGCGCGCTCGCGGTGATCGCGGCGGCGGAGACGCTGCACGGCGGCACCACCGTCGCCGTGGACGGCGGCCGCCCGATGCGGCTCGACGCGCTGCGGGCCCGGCTGAACGGCTCGGCCGTGGTCGCGTCCTACGACGAGGTCGTGGCGCACGCGGGTGCGCAGCCGCCCGATTCCTGGGGTGTGGCGTTCCTGCGGCCCAGGCCTGACGCGGGCACGCTGCACGCGGTGCTCGTCGAGTCCCTGCCCGGCGGTGGCGCGAGCTTCCTCGACGTGCACCGGGGCACCATGGCCGACACCGTTCGGGACGGCGGCGTCGTGGGCTTCATGTCGCTGCCCGGCCTGGGCGCGCCGCTGCCCGGCGTGCCGATGCAGGGCGATCTGCTGGTGGGCCTTCCGGGCGCGCGCGAGCTCGCCCGGCGCGCCGGGCGGCGCATGGACGAGCACGCCCTGCGCGAGGAGATCCGCTCGCGGATGTTCTCCCGGCACCCCCTGACGCCGGCGGAGATCGCCCTCCGGCCCGAGCGCGCGGAGGCGGACGCCCGCGCGGCCGTGCTCCACGTCGCCGCCGAGGTCGTGCGGTCGGCGGCCAGCCCGTCGACGGCGGCTCCCCCGCAGACCGCGGAGGGCCTCGCGCGGGGCCTCGGGATCACCGAGGAGGACGCCTACCGGGTGATCGCGGCCGACGTGCGGGCGAGGGCTCGCGCGGGCGACCCGACCCGGCTCGGCCTGCACCCGTGGTACTCCCGCTTGCTCGCCCGCACCGACGCGCGGTCCAGCCGGATGTGGACCGCGGTGCTGAGCCTCGACGCGGCGGACCGGGGACCGCTCGCGCAGCGCTACGTCGAGCAGCGCTACGGGTTCCCGCCGCGGCTCGCGCGCGGCCTGCTCGTCGACGCGGCGATGGGTGACGTGCTCGACGCGGCCCGCGCCGGACAGCGGATCCCGGCGCACTCCCTCGCCTCCCGGTACGGCGTCGATCCGCGCGCCGTGATCGACCGGGCCGTCCGGCAGGAGCTGGAGCGGAGAGCGCTGCCCGCTGACCCGTTCCTGATCGTCGAGCGCTTCGACGTCGCGGCGGACCACGCCGCGGACCTCGTCCGGGACGTGCAATTCCGCCACCCGTACCGGCACCGGCGACGGACCGCCCGGACGGAGGAGCAGCTCCCGGCCTACGAGGAGCCGACCTACGGGGCGATCCAGGACCTCACCGCACCGCCCGAGTACGGCCTGCCGCCGTACAGCGAGCGGGGCGCGGACGCGCTCGGCGCCCCGGGCGCCCGCTTCCTCCCGGGGGAGCAGGAGACCGCCGAGGAGTTCCGCGCCCGCTACCCGCAGCTGTGGGGCGTGAACGCGGAGCGCTACGCCGGTTCGGCGCCGGGCCACGTGGACAACTGCGTCCGCGCGGTGCTCGCGGCGGAGCGGACGCTCGTCGAGGGCACCACGGTGCCCGCCGAGCCGGGCGAGGCCTCGCCCGTCTCGGTGCTGGAGGACCTGCTGGGCACGCCGTCGGTGCGCGCGACCCGCGACGAGGTCGTCGCGCACACCCGCGCCCAGCCCGAGGGTTCCTGGGGCGCGGTGGTGATCCGCGCCCAGGACGGGCAGCAGCACACCCTGCTCGTCCGAGCGGAGGGCGACGGCGTCGTCTTCCCCGATCCGCAGCGCGGAGTCCTGATGGACCTCGGGCCGTCCGACGTGCACCGCTACCTGCCGCTGCTGCGCACCGGCTCCTCCCAGTTGGAGAGCGCCCCGGTGGCGCCGAACCCGCGCCGCTCCGGAGCCCGCCGCGCCCCCGCGCTGCAGCGCTCGGACGACGGTGCCCGCCTCGGCGGGATCTCCCCGGCCACGGCCGCGTTCCGCGCCCGCTACCCGCGGCTGCGGGAGGCGAACGGCCCGCGCTACGCCCGGGGCGAGCAGCGGGCCTGCGCCGCCGCGGTGATCGACGCGGCTCGGGCCCTCCGGGGCGGCGCGTCGGTGCCCGCCGACGGCGGGACGCCGCTGAGCGTCGGCCAGCTGCGGGACGACCTCGGCACCCCCGTGGTGCAGGCCTCCCGGGATGAGGTCGTCGAGCACCTGAGCGCACAGCCCGAGGGCGCCTGGGGCGCGGTGCTGCTGCACGGCGCGCCGGGCGTGCTGCACGCCGTGCTCGCCGAGCGCGGCGCCGACGGGCTGATCCGCTTCCCGGACCCGCACGTCGGTGAGCTGAGCGACCCCGGACCGGACGCCGTCGTCGGTTTCGCGGCCCTGCCCGGGCTCGGTGCGGCCGAGCTGCCCGGTCCGGAACTCGCTCCCGACCTCCTGGTCGGGATGCCGGGCGGACGACCGGGGAGGGCGAGCCGCGGCGCCCCCAGCGGAAGCGGGAACGCCGCGCCGCCCGCGCTCCCGGGCGACCCGAGCCGCGCGGGAGGCAACCCGCGCCGCAGCGGGACCCGGACGGCGCCCGCGCTGCACCGGCGGGAGACCAACTTCCACCACCCGGAGACCTCCTCCGGCCACACCCCCCGGACGGCGCGGTACGCCCGGACCGAGGCCATCGGGCCGGAGGTCCCGGACACCGAACTGCCGCTCTACGCCCGGAACGAGATCGCCGCGCCCGGCTACGGCGAGCCGGCGACCGGGGACGCCCCGCCCTACGCGGCCGCTCACCCGGTCGATCCCGCGTCGGCGGCCGAGTTCCGGCTGCGGTACCCGGAGCTGCGGGGGGTGAACGCCGAGCGCTACGCCCGGCAGGACCCGGGACACGTGCTCAACTGCGGGCTGGCCCTGGTCGCCGCGGAGCAGACGCTCGCGGGCGGGGTCACCCTGCCCGCGGGCGAGGGCGAGGGGGCGTTCCTGGAAGTGCTGGAGAACCGCCTGGGTTCGACCGCCGTGGCCGCCTCCCGCGACGAGGTCGTCGCGCACACCCGCGCCCAGCCCGAGGGTTCGTGGGGCGCGGTGCTGGTGCGCGGCCGCGCGGGCATGGCGCACACCCTGCTGGTCCGCAACGAGCCGGCCGGCGTTCGCACCGAGGTCGTGTTCACCGACCCCCAGCGCGGGGAGATCGCGGATCCCGGCCCGGCGGACGTCGTCGGCTACCTGCCGCTGCCGCGGCTCGGCTCGGCGCCGATGCCGGGTGCCCTGCTGCCGCCGAACCTCCTCATCGGCGGGCCCGCGGGGCGCGCGATGAGCGCGGTGCTGCTGCCGGCCCGGGCCGCCGCCGCCCGCAAGGCCGTGCGGCTGGCCGTCGCGAACGGCACGCCGCTGAGCGCGGAGGAGATCGCGACCGCGCACCACCTGAGCACCGAGCAGGCGGCCGAGCAGATCACCGAGGTCGCTCGCCGCGAGGTCCGCGAGCGGGCCCTGGCCGGGGAACCGCCGCTGTCGATCAAGGGGATCGCCAGCCGGTACGGGCTGCGCACCGCCGACACCGCCGAGGTGCTCGCCGACGTGGTGCGCGCGGAGCTCAGGGAGGCCGCGCCCGAGCGACGCCCCGTCAACGTGCGGGGGATCGCCGAGCGCTACGGCATCGAGCGGCTGCGCGTGCGCGAGCTGATGGTCGAGCTGACGCGCCGGACCGCGGCGGCGGAGGCCGGCTGGCGGGTCTCGCTGCCGACCCTCGTGCTCCGCTACGGCTTCGCGCAGAGCGACGCCCGGGTCGCGTTGCGCGACGCGGCCGCGGCCGACGTGCGCGACGCCGCCCGGGCGGGCGAGCGGATCACCGCGTGGCAGCTCGAACGCAGGTACCAGGTCAACGCGAGGAAGGTGATCGACGACGTCGTGCGGGAGGAGCTGCGCGCCCAGCGGCTCCCCTGGAACGCTCGCGAGGTGGCCGCCCGCTACGACGTCGAGGAGCAGTGGGCCGCCCAGGTGATGCGGGAGAACCCGGCCGACGAGCCGGACCCCGCCTACGTCGAGCCGCCGCCGTCCTACGCCGAGTCCGGGGTGACGGTCCCGCCAGCGCTCCCGGAGGCCCCGTCGAGCCCTGTGGTCACCGCGGGGGCGTTCCGCACGGACGCCCAGGCCACCGCGCACTTCCACGCCCGCTACCCCGCGCTGAGCGGGGTCAACCCGCACGCCGGCGCGCGGGACCGCACGGAGAACTGCGGGCTCGCCCTGGTGGCGGCCGCGCGGACCCTCTCCGGTGGCATCACGGTGGCGGTCGACCAGGGGCACCCGATCTCGCTGGGAGTCCTGGTGCGCCGCCTGCACGACCTCGAAGCGGCGAGCCGCCGGGACGCCCTCGACCGGAGCGAGGCCGCTCGGCTCGCGGACCTGCGCGACAGCGGGCCCGCGAACAGCGCGGCGGTGCTGCCCGGCATCCACCAGGTCGTGCGGCAGAACCCCGCCGACGCGCGGGAGCGGCGGGTGACCGATCTGCTCCGGGAGGAGCTGGAGCACCGCCGGGTGCTGGACCGGCTCGGTGTCACCCCCACCACCGCGGTGCGGGCCGACCACCGGAGCGTCGTCGAGCACATGCGGCGCCAGCCCGCCGGTTCCTGGGGGGCGGTGTTCCTGGCCGGGCGGGACGGGATGCTGCACGCCGTGCTCGTCGAGCGCGGACGTCGCGGCGAGGTCTCCTTCCCCGATCCGCACCGGGGGACGATGGCGCGGTTCCGGCCCGGGGACGTGCTCGGCTTCATGCCGCTGCCCGGGTCCAGCACCGCCCGGCTGCGCGGAATCCGGCTGGACGACGACCTCCTGGTCGGCGCTCCGGCCGAGGGCGGCGACGCCCGCGCCGTGCTGGACGCGCTCCCGGACCCGGCGGCCCTGCGCGCCGAGATCCGCGCGGCGGCGGCAGCCGCGCGGCACCGACGCCGCCCGGGACAGCGGAGCTCCGCTCCCGACGTCGCCGCGCTGGCCGCCCGCTTCAGCCGCACCGAGCCGGAGATCGTCGAGGTGCTCGCCGAGGTGGCGCTGGAGGACGTGCGCGCCACCGGCCCGGCCGACGCGGAGCAGCACAGCGCGCGCACCGTGGCGGCGGAGTACGGCCTGCCCGCCGACCGAGCCCGGCAGGTGCTGATCGACGTCGCCAGGGCCGAGGGAGCCGCCGCGGTGGCCTCCGGTCACCCGGTGAGCGGTCGTCACCTCGCCGCGCGGTTCCGCATCAGCACCCCGCACGAGGACGACCTGGTCCGGGCCGCGGCGCGGCAGGACGTGCGCGCGGCGGTGAACCGGGGGAGGCCGCTCCGGCCGCGGGACCTCGAAGCGCGGTACGACCTCCGAGGCCGGGACGTCATCGAGGACGTCGTGGAGCGGGACCTGCTGGGAGTGATCCCGGTGCCGTCACCGGAGGCCCTCGGCGCCCGGTACGGCTTGGCCGCGGCGGAAGCCGCGTCGATCACCGAGAGGCACGGGCGGCCCCGCGAATCGCGCGGCGAGCGGGTGCGGGGGAGCGAGGTGCCGCCGTCCTACCAAGCCTCCGGTCGACCGCCCGCCGACGAGGCGCGGGCTCCCGGCTACCCCGAACGCGACCCCGCCCCGCTGCCCGGCTTCCCGGACGGCTCCGAGGTCACCGCGGCGCGGTTCGACGACGCCGAGGCGAACGCCCGGTACTTCCGGACCCGGTACCCCCGGCTGTCCGGGGTGAACGGGGCGCACCACGCGGCGCGAACGCCCGGTCACGCGGAGAACTGCGGGCTGGCGCTGATCGCGGCCGCGCGGACGTTGGCGGGCGGCGTCACCGTCGCGGTCGACGCGGCCGGCCCTTCCCGGCTCGACGCCCTCCAGGACCAGCTCGGCGCCTCCGCGGTGGCCGCGTCCTACGGTCGGGTCGTCGAGCACCTGCGCGCGCAGCCCGAGGGCGCGTGGGGCGCGGTGTTCGTGCAGCACCGCCCGGGGCTCGTGCACGCCGTCCTGGCCGAGCGGGGGCCGCGCGGGGTCGTCGGCTTCCCCGACGCGCACCGGGGCGCGATGGGTGACGTGCGTCCGGACAACGTGGTCGGGTTCCTGCCGCTGCCCGGCCGGAGCACGCCGCTGGACGGGCGTCCGATGAGCGGAGACCTGCTGGTCGGCGCCCCCGGCGGGGCGTTGTTCAGCGCGCACCGGCCGAGTTCGCGGCGGGAGGAGGCGCGGGCCGCCGTCCGCGCCGCCGTCGAGCGGGGACGGCCGTTGCGCGCCCGCGACCTGGTCAACGTCTACGGGCTCTCCACGGACGACGCCGAGCACCTCATCAGCCGCGCGGTCCGCGCCGAGATCGGCGGCGCCGTCGGCACCGGTCGGCCGCTGACCGCCGGGGCCGTGGCCCGCCGGTTCGGCATCCCGGTCGGCACCGCGCACCGGCTGGTCGACGAGGTGGCCGCCGACCGGACGGCCGTGCACCTGGCCGGGTACGACCCCGCCGAGCTGGCCTCCCGGCACGGCATCGGGCACCAGCGGGCCGTCGGCCTGGTTCGCGCCGAGGTCGTGCGCCTGGCGCGCGAGGACCCCGACGGCGTCCCGTTCCGGCGCGCGCTGCCGCGGGCCGTCGCGCACGGCGTGGCGGCGGACGAGGTGCTCGGCGCCGCCGTGGTCGCCGAGCTGCGGAGCGCCGCCCGGTACGGCCGCCACGCCTCCGAGCAGGACCTGCGCTTCCGGTACCGGTTGTTCTCCTCGGCCCTTCCCGAGCGGGGAGGCGACGGGTGGGGCGAGCGCCCGCTGACCAACGCCGCCGCCGTGGCGGATGCCAGGGAGGCGGCGCGCTCCGGCAGGCCGCTCCCGCCCGGCGGTCACGCCCGGCGGTACGGCCTCCCGGCGGCCGCGGACGAGGTGCTGGTCGGTCAGGCCGCCCTCGCCGACGTCCGCGAGGTCACCGCCCTGGGCGGTCAGGTCTCGGCGGCGGAGCTCGGGCGCGGCTACGGCCGCAGCAGGGCCTGGGCCCAGTGGATCATCGCCGCCGAGCCCGGCTGGGCCGGTCCGGACGAGACCCCGGCGTTCTTCCTGAAGGAGAACCGGGTCCCGGTCAGCACCGAGCGCGCCGGGGACCACGAGCTGCGGGTGCGCGGCGAGATCCGCGCCGCCGCCGAGCGCGGCGCGCCGCTCACCGACGTCGACCTGGCGGAGCGGCACCAGGCGCCGACCCCCCGGTGGGCGTGGGCGCAGATCGACGCCGCCGCGCACCTCGACGTCGTCGAGGCGCTGGGGCGCGGCGACCGCTACGAGGCGCACCTGCTGGCGGAGAAGTACGGCATGAGCCGCTCCTGGGCGCGGGCCCAGACCGGGCGAGCGGGCGCGCTGGAGCGCGCCGGTGTCCTCGCCGCCGCCCAGGACGTCCGGGCCGGGCTCGACCGGGGGACCGCGCCGGACGCCGCATCGCTGGCCCGCGGGTTCGGGCTCAGCAGGCGCAGCGCGGAACGGGCGATCGAGCGGGAGGCCGAGCGCGAGCTGACCACCGCGCTCGCAGTCGACCGGCGGCTGGCACCGTCGGCGACCGGGGACCTGGCCCGCAGGTACGGCCGGGACGTGAGCTGGGCGGCCGACCGGGTCGACGCCGTCGCGCGCTCCTGGGTGACCGACCGCGCGACCGCCGGGCAGCGGATCCCGGTGCGCGCGGTCGCCGCGGGGTTCGACAAGAGCAGGAGCTGGGCGAGGCGGATGGTCCAGGCCGCCGCCCGCGAGCACCTGCGGCGCACGGTGAACCGCTTCCTCCCGCCGCCCGGGCAGCGGGCCCCCGCCTACGACCTCGACGCGGCGGCGGTGGAGCGGCTGCGCCTCGAGATCGCCGCCGAGGACGTGCGCGATCGCGCCCGCAACGGTGTCGCCTCCCCGGTGCAGCTGGTGGCCGCCAAGTACGGCCAGTCCGAGGAGTGGGCCCGGAACGCGCGGGTGGCCGCCGCGCGGGACGAGGTCCGCGCCGACATCACCACCGCCGAGGACCTGCTGCGGGCGTTCGGCGCCGTCGAGGGGACCGAGCACGTCCAGCGCGTCGCCGACCGCTTCGGACTCGACCTGGTGGACGCGCGCAAGGCCGTGGCCACCGCCGCCGTGACCGCGCTGCGGGAAAGGCGCGGCGAGCGGGCGGAGATCGTGCCCGCCGACTTCGAGGCGCTGGTCCGGGTCCGCCAGGCGGTCCGCTCCGGCCGGCCGCTGGGGCCGGAGGACTACCGCGGGCTCGGCTACGACGCGGCGCGGGCGACGAACGCCGCCCTCGACGCGGCGGCGCTCAACGTGCTGCGCGCCGCCGTCGACGGCAGCCCGGTGCCCACCGCGAGGATCGCGGCCGCGCACGGGCTCTCCGAGGAGGCGGCCGACGGCGTGCTCACCGGCCTCGCGACCGAGGACGCCCGCTCGGCGGCCGACCGCGCCGAGCAGGTGCTGCCCGAGGACCTAGCCCGGTTCTACGGGCAGGACCGGAGCTGGGCCTTCGCGCGGATCGAGGTCGCGGCGCGCGCGGACGTCATCACCCGGTCCGCGCTCGGGCGGCCGCTCACCGACGCGGCCGTGGCAGCGAAGCACGGGCTGAACCTCGACCAGGCGCAGGACGCCATCGCCGGGGCCGTCCGCTCGGCGTTCGGGGAGCTCGCGCGCCGTGGCGAGATCGACTCGCGGACCGCGCCGGGCCTGGCCGCGCGCTACGGCCTGAGCACCGGTGCAGTCCTGCACCTGCGGCACGCCGCCGCCGTGGACCGGATGCGCGAGCTCGGCCGGGAGCAGGCCATCGGAATCGGTGCCCAGGTGCGCCGCGCGTTCCAGCTCGACGCCGCGCAGAGCCGGAGCGTGCTGGATTCCGCCCTCGCGCTCGACGCCCGGGAGGCGGCTCGGGCGGGGAGCCCGATCAGCGCCACCGATCTCGCCGATCGCTACGGGTGCCAGATCCTCCGGGCCCGGTACGCCATCGGCGCGGCGGCGACCGCGGACGCGCGGGAGGTGCTGGTGGGAGGAGGTTCCGCCGCGGCCGAGCGGCTCGGCGAGCGGTACGGCCGCGATGGCCGGTGGGGCTTCCGGGTGATCATCGAGACGGACCGGACGGCGCCGGTGCGGGATTCGGCGATCTTCCGGGACACCCGGCCGCTGGCGGGCGAGCAGATCAACAGCACCTCGGCCGCCGCGCACCGCGCCCGGGCGGACGTGCGCGCCGCGGTGGCGGACGGCGCGCACCCGGACATCGGCGCCCTCGCCGAGCGCCACGGCAAGCCGCGGGCGTGGGTGCTCGACCAGATCGACGCCGTCGCGCACGCCGCCGTGCTCGCGGCGGTGGCCCGGGACCAGCGGTACGAACCCGGGGTACTGGCGCGGGAGTACGGCATGAGCCGCGCCTGGGCCGAGCGCCGGATCCGCGACGCCTTCGCCCTCGAACACGCCAAGCGCGGTGTCGCGCGCACCCTGATCCGCCGCGAAGCGGACCAGGGGCGGCCGGTCCTGGCACCGCCGTCCGCCGGGGTTCGCCCGGTGGACCCGGTCGCGAAGTTCGACCTGGTGGCCACCCGGACCTCGGAGCTGGTCGACGAGGTGGCGGTGGACGAGGCCACCTCCGGGACTCCGGAGCACCGTCCGGTGTCGGCCGCGCGGCTCGCGGCACGGCACGGCGGCACCCGGGAATGGGCGATGGGACGGATCGTCGCGGCGATCACCCGCGAGGCCCGGACCGGGGCGCACGGCGGACTCGCCGTGCTCGGAATCCCGGACGAGGCGCGGGCAGCGGCGCTCGTGACGGCGGCGCGGGACTTCCTGGTGACCGCGCCCGTGGTTCCCGGGCACCGCGAGCTGCCCGCGGTGCTCACCCTGAGCCGAGGGCAGTTCCGGGCGGCGCTCGACGCGGCCGCCCAACGGGAGATCCAACTCGGCGCCGAGCACGGCGTCGTCACCGATCCGGGTGAGCTCGCGCGCCGCTACCGCGGCGACTCCGCCTGGATCCGGGAGCGCGTCGGCGCGGTGCTCGCCGAAGCCCACGCCGCCGGGGCGAGCACCACCGAGCTGGCCGAGCGCTTCGGTCTCGACCGCGACGCGGTGGAGGTCCAGGTCGGGGCCGAGCGGCTGGCCGCCGCCGAGCTGCGCGGAGGCCGCCAGCACGGCGCGCCCCCGCCGGTCGCGGAGCTCGCCGCCCGGCACGGGATCACGCCGGAGCGGGCGCGGGAGCTGCTGGCCGCCGACGAGCTGGCCGAGGCCCGCTCGGTGAGCGACCGGATCTTCCACCGGCGCGGCCTGCGCGAGGCGGTGGACCGGGTGGCCGAGCTGCACGGCGAGGAGATCCCGCTGACCGTGCCGGTCGTCACCGCCGAGGAAGGCGACCGCGAGTGGGCGTACTTCCTGGTCGGGTCGGCCCTGGTGCTGGACCTCGTCACCGGGCGGGCGGAGCCGCGCAGCTCCCCGGCGGAGCTCGGCGCGCGGTACGGCCTCGGCGCGGCGGCGGCCGAGCACTTCGTGCGCACGGCCGCGAGCGTCGAGTCCTGGGACCACGCCGCGAACGACTCCGCGCACGTCCCGCTGTGGCGGATCGCCCAGCGGATCCCGGACTACCCGGGGCCGCGGCGGGACGCCCCGATGCCGACCGAGCAGCAGCTCGCCGAGCGGTACGGCCGGACGCGGGAGTGGGCCGCGGAGCGGATCGACGAGGCCTTCCTGCGACTCCAGCGCGGGCCCGCGACGGGTGCCGAGGAGCCCCCGTTCACACCCGCGCAGTTGCGCCGGGTGGGGCGGCGCTTCGGGCTGAGCGCCCCGCACGCGCGTGCGCTGGTGGCCGGTGCGGCCGAGGCGGACGTGCGGACGGCCGCCGTGCCCTACGGGCCGGACGAGCTCGCCCGCCGCTACCGCATGGGCGAGCGCTGGGCGGCCGAGCGGATCGCCGACGTCGCCCGCACCGACGCCCGCGCGGCGGCGCGGCGCGGCGCGGCCCGCACGGCCGAGCAGTTGATGGCCCGGTACGGGCTCGACCGGGACGGGGCGGAACGGGCGCTCGCGACCGCGTTGCTCGCGGACGCGATCGACCTCCGGGAGCGGGGCGAGGCCGTTGAGCCGGCGGCGCTGGCCGCCCGCTACGGCACGTCGCCCCAGGCGGTGCTCCGGCACGAGGACGGCTACGCGCGGCAGGAGATCCGGGAGGCCGCGGAGCGGGAGACCCCGTTCTCCGCGCGGGCGCTCGCGCTGCGGTACGGCCACAGCGAGCTGCTGGCGGACCGGCGGGCGGATCGGGCCGTGATCGAACTGATCACCGAGGCGGCCGAGCTCCAGCGCCCGGAGACCTCGTCGACCCTGGCCCGGATGTTCGGGTGGGCGGGCGACGAGGGGAGCGCCCGGGTCGAGGGCCTGCGCCTGACCGCGGTCCGCGAGTTCCTGCGGGGGCGAAGGGAGTTCCCCGACGTGACCGAACTCAGCGAGAACTACGGGCTGGACGACCTCACGGCCCTCGCGGAACTCGACGCCGCCGAGGCGGAGCGCCGAGCCGAGCACGAGCGCGTCGTCACCGCCACCGCCCGCGAACAGGTGCGCGCGGCGACCTCCCGGGGCGAGCCGATCTCCCCCCTGGAGATCGCGCAGCGCTTCAGCGGCGCCCAGTTCACCCACGGGGGCCAGGTGTGGGGTTTCCGCGACATCCACCACCCGCTCACGTGGGGAGGCGCGGTGATCGCGGATGCGGCCAGGGCCGAGGCGCACGCCTCGGCCGACGGCGGTCACCGGATGAGCGCGGCGGAGCTGTCCGAGCGGTTCGGCCTCTCGCCCGAGCAGGCGGAGCTGCAGTTGTCCGAGGCGGCCCGCGAGTTCGCCGCCGAGCAGCGGGCGGAGGGCGATCCGTGCCCGCCGAGCCTGCTCGTGAACCGCTACGGCATCGCCCCCGAGGACGCCGAGGACCTCGTCGACGAGGTCGACAACGCGGGCAACTCCGACTGGGAGGACGACTGAGGACCGGCGATCCGGTGGGGGGATTCCCCGTGCCACCGGGGAGGGCGGCCCGGGGGAGGGCGGCGATGGCCCACGCTGAACTCCCCGGCCGTGGATCACCCGCGCGGGAGGGTCGGAGGCGGTGGACCCCGAGCGCCGCCTCCGCCCCGGCCGGGAACGCTGACCGGTGGCCCGCTGACCGCGGGCCGAGGAAGGACCGAGGACGATGAGCGACGAACTCGCCGGCAGAGCGTCGGAGTGGCTGGAGCGCACCTACGGCGGGCTGGTGGCGCTCGTCGGGGACGAGCCGCTGTTCGACGGGGAGCGCACGGCGCTGTTCAGCTGCGACTACGCGGGCGGCTCGGGAGAACCGCTGCTGGCGGCCACGATCGCGGTGCCCAAGAACGGCGCCGAACCGTTCCCGGTGTCCAACGCGGACCCGCTCGACGAGGACCTCAACGCGATGCCCTCCCCGGGCGCGGAGGCGAACCCGTGGCGCTGGCGGGTCAACGCCCGCAACTGCCTGATCGCCACCGACGCCGCCGTGGACCACCGCCCGGCCTCCGCGCTGCCGTGGAACCCGCTGGACGAGGCGCCCGGCTGGTGGGACCGGATGCTGGCCGCGCACTTCCCCGGCGCCGAGGTGTTCACCAGCTCGACCTGGGCCGATGTCACCGCGATGTTGCTGGAGGGCGGCCCCGGCACCCGCGCCGCCGTGTGGTTGCGCAGGCAGCTCGGCGGGGTCGAGATCACCGGTCACCTGATCTACGCCTTCCACGACGAGGAGCGCGCGGTCTTCCTGGACGGACAGCGCGGAACGCTGGCGCGGCTGGACGACGACGAGATCAGCCAGCTCGTCGTCGCCCGCTTCCACCGCCCGGTGGTCGGCGCCGAGGAGCGCGTCCTCGTCCCGTGGGAGGTCTCGGCGCCGGACCTGCCGGCCGCGCGGGCCAAGGCGGTCGCCTGGCTGGAGAACACCTACCCGGACCCGATCGCGCTGGTCGACCCGGACGAGCTGGACGAGACCGAGCGCGGCTGGCTGTTCGCCTGCACCACGCGGCGGTTCCTGGAGACCGATGACTGGCGGGACCAGATGCTCGACGCCGCGCTGGTGGTGCCGAAGGAAGCGGGCGCGCAGCCCTTCCTGCTGCCGAACAACGACCCGTGGACCTACCTGTCGGACTGGAACGACGGCGTCGAGGACCTCCCCGGACCGCCCGCTCCGGGCAGCTCCACCTGGTTCGAGCCCACCATGAGCCAGCTCGGCGAGCCGCTGAGCCTCGCCGAGCACGGCAACTGGGGCGACGCGCTGGCCGAGGTCGGCGGCGCGCCGCGCGACTCCCGCGCCCTGGTGTGGGTGCGCCGCCGCGACTTCCGCGGGCGGGAGACGGTGGGCAACCTGCTCGTCGCGGTCAACGAGGGCGGCGACGTGCGGCTCATCGACTCCCTGGACGGCGACGGGATGCCGAGCTTCGACCAGGATCCGCTGGCGGTGCACGTCATCCGGTACCGGTGACGGTGCCACGCATCGAGACGCTGGCGGTCGAGGAGGAGAACGTGCGAGCAGTGGACCCGCCGGAAGCGGGAGAGACCCCCGAACCGGGGCAGGCGCCCGAGGCCGTCGAGGCACCGGGGGCCGGGCAGGAGGGCGCGGACCCGGCGGAGCTGATGTACCTGCTGGTCGATCCGGCCTGGGGCGGCGCGGAGGACCAGGAGGGCCCGCCGGTGGAGGCGATCGTCGGCAGCTGGCTGCCCGACGCCGGTGGCGAGGTGAACCGCTTCCTGCCGAACCTGGCCTACGAGCCCTCCAGCCCAGGGCTGCCCCTGGACCCGGTGGACGCCGCGCTGCAGCTCGTGGCCAACGGCGACTCCGACCTGGAGGACCTGGTGGCCCGGTTGCCGCAGGTGCTGCTGGGCATCGCGGTCGACGAGGAGGAGAACGTCGTCGTCGCCCCAGCACCGGACGAGGTGCCCTCGCTGCTGGTGACCACCTCGCCGGGGCACCGGGATCGGCTGGAGGTGCCGGGTTGGCGCGACCTCACCGTCGGCGAACTCGCCGACGGGGCCGCCCAGGCGGGCGTCGACGTCCTGCTCAACCCCGGCGCCCCCGCCTCCGTGCGCCTCACCACCGATGCTCTCGCCCGCTTCACCACCCCGTAGCCGCGTGCCGGATGGGCGGGCAGGCGACGGCGGGCGGTCAGCGGAGCGCCAGCGGAAGGCGGACGTCGAAGCAGCAGCCGCCCGGGACGTTGCGGACGGCGATGGTGCCGCCGTGGGCCTGCACGATGCCCTGCACGATCGCGAGCCCGAGCCCGCCGCCGGGCCGCTTGCGCGGGGCGTCGCCGCGCCAGCCCATGTCGAACACCGAGTTCAGGCTGTCCGGCGGGATGCCCCCGCACTCGTCGGAGACCAGCACCACCGCCCGGCCGTCCTCGGCCCGCACGTCCACCGAGACCGCCGTGCCCTCCGGGCTGTACTGCAGCGCGTTCACCAGCAGGTTGGTGAACACCCGGGTCATCGCCTTGTCGTCGACCCGGACCGGGACGGGCTGGATCTCACCGGGCCGGAGCCGGACACCGCGCTGCTCGGCCAGCACGTCGATCCCGGCGGCCGCGTCGCTGACCAGGTCCTCCAGCGAGACCTCGCGGGGGTTGAGACGCAGCGCACCGGCCTGGATCCGGGAGAGCTCGAACAGGTCGTCGACCATCCCGGTGAGCCGGTCGGCGTCGGCCCGGATCTTGCGGCAGTACTCCGGCAGGTCCTCGGCCACCCCGTCCTCGATGGACTCGGTCATGGCCCGCAGCCGGGCGAGCGGGCTGCGCAGGTCGTGCGAGATCCACGCGACGAGCTTGCGCCGGGACGCCTCGGCGGCCTGCTCGCGCTTGCGGGACTGCGCCAGCTTCTCGCTCGTGGTGTGCAGCTCCCAGGCCAGTTCCGCGAGCTCCGCGGTCGGCGGCTCCTCGGGCAGCCGGAACTCCTGGTCGTGGCCGAAGGCGCGGGTCGCGTCGGTGAGCCGCCTGCTGCCCGCCACCACCGAACGCGCCAGCAGCACCCCGATGCCGATGGACACGCATCCGGCGACGTAGTTCACCGCGAGGTGCGCGCCGAGCGGGACCTGCGCGGAACGCATCACGAACACCATGGTGATCGCGCTGATGTTCATCGCGCACACCGTGGTCACCACCACCACGATCAGCGAGAGCCCCAGCGAGTGCCGCCGCAGCAACCGCAGCACCGCCGCCCCCAGCAACCCGACGCCGACCGACTCGCTCACCGCGACCAGACCGATCGCCACCGGGTTCATCGCGGAACGACCGCCCGCTCCGGGGGGTCGAACCGGTAGCCCACGCCCCACACCGTCACCAGCATGGTCGGGCTGGACGGATCGTCCTCGATCTTCTCCCGCAACCTGCGGACGTGGACCGTGACGGTGGAGGCGTCGCCGAAGTCGTGCTCCCACACCTGGCGCATCAGCTCGTCCCGCCGGAACACCCGGCCCGGGTTGTCCAGGAAGAACAGCAGGAGCTCGAACTCCTTGTTCGTGGTGGTGAGCTTGCGGCCCGCCTTGCTCGCCGTCCGCGCCTCCTGATCCACGACGAGGTCGCCCGCGCGCCTGGTGCCGCTGGCCCAGGCGGGAGGCATGGCCGAGGTCCGCCGCAGCACCGAGCGGACCCGCATCACCAGCTCGCGCGGGCTGAACGGCTTGGTCAGGTAGTCGTCGGCGCCGACTTCGAGCCCGCGCAGCCGGTCCTCCTCGGCGCCCAGCGAGGTCAGCATGATCACGGGGATCTCGCTGTGCAGGCGCAGTTGCTGGCAGAACCGGAACCCGTCCAGGCCGGGCAGCATCACGTCGAGCACCACCAGGTCCGGCCGCATCTGCCGCGCGAGCTCCAGCCCGATCGCCCCGTCCGCGGCGACCACCGCGCCGTACCCGGCTCGGTGCAGGTAGTCGGTGATCACCTGGGAGACGGTGGGGTCGTCCTCGACCACCAGGATCCGCGGCGACGTCGCCGCGCGGTCCTGAGGCGCGCGATCCACATGAGCCATGCCGGTTCCTTCGCTGTCCCGCGCCGGACTGGAGCGCCCGGGAGTACGACCGCCGCTTCCGCCCGATCGCCTCAATGCGAGGAGGACGCGGCCACGCTGCGTGGAGTTCTTCCGGAGCACCTTACGCCCCGAGATCGCGCGGACAGCTCAGCGCTTGATCCGAACAGGTGCGTCCGACGATCACCGCGGGTAGGGAAGCTCCGGGGCGGAAGAGGCCCGCACCACCCGGTTTCCGGGCAGACCCGCTGCCCGCTTCCCCCTCCGCCGCCGCGAATTCTCGCCCGCGGGCGGGGCGTGATGTTGACTGGCGAGCGCTGGGCCGGAAGACGTGGTGGAATCCCTCGTTCGGCCCAGCGGACGATTGCTCACGAGGAGGATCGATGTGCCAGCGCTGGTCGCGCCCCGACCGGCCCGTGCCGAGCGGCGGCCCGGCCACCGCCCCGGGCGCGGAGGAGCGGCCGGAGCAGGAGGCGCGCCTGCCCGGTGCGGCCGGGAACCGGTGCCGCCGTCCCGCGCTGGTCGTGGCAGGGGAGCCGGGCTGCCCCGCGACGTGGTCCGGCGCTGCCCCCTGCTGCTCGCCGCGGGGCCGCCGAGCGCCCCGCGCCGCGTAGCGGGAGGAACCGCGTGATCAGGTGCTGAGCCGGGCGTCGGGAGGAAGTGCGTTGGAGACCGCGAGCGATGAGTCGGTGCGCGCCGGTCGTGCCCGGAGCGGGGCGGCGGACCTGGACGCGGGGGAGTTCCTCGCCCTGCTGGAGGACCAGGCCGACGCCGTGGCGATGGTCTGGGCCAAGTGGGCCGAGGCGGTGCGGTCCGTGCCGTCTCCGCCCGAGTTCGACCGGGTGACCAGCGAGTGCCGGGTGGCGCCGCTGGAGATCGCCCGGCGCGACCTGTGGTTCCGCGCCGAGAGCATCCGCGAGGCGTGGTTCTCGCACTACGCGCTGTGGGTGGGCTGGTGGGTCGACACCGCCCAGCTCGCGCTGGAGGCCGCTGCCGGGCGCCGCGTCGTCGAGCTGGGACGGGTGATCGCGCTGCGGCCCCCGCAAGCCTGCCTGCGGATCGAGGACGAGGCGAGCCCCCTGGAAGTCCCGCTGCGCTACTGGGACGAGCGCGCCGCCCTCGGCTCGCTGCCCGACCTGCTGGGCACCGAGGAGCTGGGCGAGCTGCTGGCGCTGGTGGGCAACGACCGGCCCGCGGAGAAGGTCGAGGCCGCCTGCCAGGCCTTGCGCTTCGCCGGCAACGCCGGGGACCTGGCGCTGGAGCAGGAGGAGACCGGCTCGGCCGACCAGAGCGTCATCGACCGCAACTGGAACCTCTACGGCTTCCGGTACCAGCTGGCGTGCGAGTTCGCCCAGGCGGTCCTGGACCACCTGCGCTAGCGCAGGGCCGCGAACGGGGGTTTTCCCGGTCGAGGCGGCCTCGCGCCCCAGTGCACGACGGTGCGTGCGCATGCTGTCGGCATCAAGATCCCGAACCGCCCCGCCTCCCCGGGGCGCGCTTCTCCGGAGGAGAGAACGTGCAGCGAGTCAAGACCGCCCTCCCCGCCGCGACCGGGCTCGCGGGCGCGGCGCTGGTGCTCGCCGGGTGCGCTGCCCCGGCGGAACCGTCCGCGGCCCCGCAGCCGGGCGCGGACGGGTTGACCCGGATCGTGCGGCTCGCGAGGGAACGGGCCGTGCTCTCGGACCAGGTGGCCGCCTCGAAGTTCGGCTCCGGCAAGCCCGTGACCGACTCGGCCCGCGAGGCCGTCGTCGTCGACACCGCCCGCGCCGACGCGACCCGGGACGGCGTGGACCCCGAGTGGGCCGCGCGGGTCTTCCGCGACCAGATCGCGGCGAGCACCCACGTCCAGAACGAGCTGCTGCGCCAGTGGCGCGAGCACCCCGACCAGCGCCCGTCGCGGCAGCCCGACCTCGCCCAGGTGCGTCCCCAGCTGGACCGCATCGGCGACGAGCTCATCGCCGCCCTCAAGACGGCGACGCCGGCCCGCGAGAACCCGGCCTGCGGCGCGACCCTGGAGCAGGTGGTCGGCCGGGAAGCCGCCGACCTCGACCCGATCCACCGCGCGGCCCTCGACCGCGCGCTCAACTCCGTCTGCCCCCTCCCGAGCTGATCCCGGGCGCGGGGGGGGGGGGGGGGTGGGCCAGCCCCCCCCCCCCCCCCCCCCCCCCCCCCCCCCCCCCCCCCCCCCCCGCACCCCCCCCCCCCCCCCCCCCCCCCCCCCCCCCCCCCCCCCCCCCCCCCCCCCCCCCCCCCCCC